>CAZGVV010000026.1:0-262 GCA_964529155.1 uncultured Rickettsiales bacterium | reverse complement strand
TGACGCGTATGTCGGAAAAATTCTTTTCATCAGTGGCACGGCTACAGCACTGGTATTGATCGGCACATTATTGCTTGCCATTTATTTTCAGCGCACCATCAGCGCACCGATCTTGCGTTTAGCCAAAACAGCTCAGGCGATTACCGAGCAAGGGGATTACTCGCTCTCTGCGCCGGAGGGATATAAAGACGAGACTGGCATGCTGGCTCATGCGTTTAATGCCATGCTTGCCGAAGTGCGTAAACGCGACCGCGCCTTAATG
>CAZGVV010000025.1:26048-26987 GCA_964529155.1 uncultured Rickettsiales bacterium | reverse complement strand
GCGCCCACCCCACAGCCGACCAGCTTGCTTACCACAGCCAGCAGCGTTACCACCGCAAGCATACCCGCCACCGGCCAGCTTGCCAGCACATGCACGTTTACCTGCATGCCGGTAACGACAAAAAAGAACGGCACTAAAAACGCCGTAATCGGCTGGAACTGCGTTTCCAGCAGCGCGCGCTGGCGGCTTTCCGCAAATACCATGCCGGCCAGAAACGCACCGATAATGGCGGCAAGCCCAATGTAGGACGCACATGCCGCCAGCCCTAAACACAGCGTAAGCGCCAGTGTCAGCGGCGAGTGAGGATTCAGCGGCGCATCCAGCAAGCTGGATTTTTTCTGCATGATTTTCGTGCCCACCACCGCAATCAATGCAACAAACGCTATCGCCTGCACAAGCACGATGCCAAGCGTGGTCATATCCACCCGGCCGCCTTGCAATGCCGTGACAACGCCAAGCAGCAACATCGCCAGAATATCGTCAATCACCGCCGCCCCTAAAATGACGCGGCTTTCTAAGCGGTCCAGTGCTTTTAATTCCTGCAATACTTTCGCCGTAATACCTGCGGAAGTGGCAACAAAGGCCGAGGCGATAAACAAGGCTTTCGCAGTGGCGAACCCCGACCATATAGCCCAGGCTGAACCGAGTATAAATGGCACGATTACTCCCGAAACACCCACCAGCAGCGCCACTTTCCCAACTTTGCGCATATCGGCAACGCGCGTCTCCAAGCCAACGGAAAACAATAACAGCACCGCGCCAATTTCCGCCAATACGTCCAGCGGCTCGCCCATATTGGTTTTGGAGATACGGCTCTCGACCATGCGATCGGCCAAGGCCCGGGCGCGGGCAGCCATGGTTCCGTCGCACCACTGGGGCGCGGTCTCGAGCAGGGCTTCCAGACGGGACAGGTCGCGGCTGGAAACGACGAGCGGGGGC
>CAZGVV010000025.1:20758-26038 GCA_964529155.1 uncultured Rickettsiales bacterium | reverse complement strand
TTCCGCCAATACGTCCAGCGGCTCGCCCAGCGTCACCCAACCTAACGCATAAGGCCCGATGATGCATCCGGCGGCGATTTCGCCGACCACTGCCGGTAGTTTACAGCGCGCAGCAGCCTCTGCGCCGATTTGCGCGGCGATAAAAACAATAAAAAGACCCAGTAAAATCCCGCTCATGGATAATGGGCGAGTTGCCGCACTTCCTTAAAACTTCCGTGAGAGCACGAATTGCGCCAATTGACGCAGCAGATCAGCTTTGCGGTCAAATACGTCCAGATGGCGAATGGCTTGTTCACCGAGCACGGTGGCGTGCTCGCGGGCGCGGTCAATGCCCATGGCGGCCACCAGCGTTGCCTTGCCCACGGCCCGGTCTTTTTTGACTTCCTTACCCGTGTCGGTGCGGTTGCCTTCCACGTCCAGCAAATCATCGGTAATTTGGAACGCAAGGCCCAGATCATGCGCGTAGGCGCGCAATACCTGGCGCATCATGCCTGGCGCTTTACCCAGAATTGCCCCGGCTTCACAGCTTACGGCAAATAACTCGCCGGTTTTCATGCGCTGCAAGCGGATGATCTGGTCCGGGGAAAGCTGGCGGTTTTCGGCTTCCATGTCCATCATCTGGCCACCCACCATGCCAAAACACCCGCTGGCTTGCGCCAACGCGCGCACCAATTCGCAGCGCACACCGGGGTCTGCATGGGTTTTGCCATCGGTGAGCACCTGAAAGGCGTAGGTGAGCAATCCGTCACCGGCCAGGATCGCCGCCGCTTCACCAAATACCACGTGGCAGCTTGGCTTGCCGCGGCGCATCGCGTCATTATCCATGGCAGGCAAATCGTCATGCACCAAGGAGTAGGTGTGAATAAATTCAATCGCCGCCGCCGCATTCAGTGCGGATTCAAATCCCACGCCAAATAACCCGGCGGAACAGATAGTCAGGAAAGGCCGTAAACGCTTGCCACCGGCCAGCGCCGCGTAGCGCATGGCGCGCAGGACTTTTTCTTCGCCTTCAACATCTTCATATTCACTGGCTGCCGGTGCTTTGCCGGACATGGCAAGCACGGTGGATTGGGCGGTATCCGGCTCACCGAGCAATTCGCTCATCCGCGCATCCAGCGCTTGTGACACCGTTTGAATCGCATCCTGCAAATTATCGGGAAGACGCACGACCATTACTTGTATCCTATCTATTGCTCAAAAGGTTGTAATACTGGCGCACCCGCCTCATGCTTGGCGATCGCCTCAATTTTTAACTTCGCCGCGTCCAGCTGCGCCCGGCAATGCCGTTCCAGCTTGGTGCCACGCACATAGTCCTGAATGGCTTCTTCCAACGCGCTGGAGCCGCCTTCCAAACGGCGCACAATGGCTTCCAGCTCTTTCATCGCCTGCTCAAAGGAAACCTGCTCTAAAGAAAGGGAATCCGCCGCCGCTGCGGCAGCCTGCTTGTCAGCCATCTATTCAATCCACGCTATATCAATATGTTAGCGTTGGATTATAGGCTGAAAACTCCAAAACCGCAAGTGCTATTGTCGGTGAATTGGTAATTGCGGAAAGCGCTAAAAAATACGATAATTCCGCCATGCTCCGCATTGCCCCCTCCATCCTGTCCGCAGACTTCGCCCGCCTGGGTGAGGAAGTGCGCGCAATAACGGCAGCAGGGGCGGATCTGATCCACGTAGACGTGATGGACGGCCATTTTGTGCCCAACCTCACCATTGGCCCGGCCGTGGTGAAAGCGCTGAAACCGCACACGCATCTGCCGCTGGATGTGCATTTGATGATTTCCAACCCCGATGCCTTTCTGGAAAATTTCGCTGATGCAGGCGCGAATATGTTAACCGTGCATGCCGAAGCCTGCACGCATCTGGACCGCACGCTTGCGCGTATCAAAGCGCTGGGCGTGCAAGCCGGTGTGTCGATTGTGCCCTCCACGCCCGAGTCAGCACTGGAATATATCATGCACGCCGCAGACCTTATTTTGGTAATGACGGTAAACCCCGGCTTTGGTGGCCAGAGTTTTATCGCCAGCCAATTACCCAAAATCCGCCGCGTGCGGGAAATGATTACCGCCAGCGGGCGAAATATCGCGCTGGAAGTGGACGGCGGCATCAACAAAACCACCGCCCGTGACGTGGTGGCCGCAGGCGCCGATACGCTGGTGGCGGGCGCTGCCGTGTTTGGCGGCGATTATGCGGCGAACATAAAGGCACTGCGCGGATAATTTCGCGGTTCTTCAAAAATACACCCTTCCGGCGCATGCGCGCATTCTCTACCGTGAGCACATAAGCAAACCATACAGGAGCGCGCCATGGCAGACGACGGAGAAGACGGATTTTTCGGCAATATCTTTAGCACCATCACCGACACCATCAGCGGGGATGGAACGAGCGATGCCGACACGGCACCCATCGCCATGGAAAGCACCCTCCGCACCCGCGTGAACAACGCCGTGCAGCGCGCCGTGGGCCGGGCGGTGACGAACACCCTCAACGACGCATTACGCAGCCACCACCGCAGCACACCCCGGGCGCGGGTAAGCAAAGGCACCGGGCGCGGGCCAAATTACGGCCTCACCCTCACCCGCCTGCAAAGCACCTCCCAACTCGCCCGCATGCTCCGCCGCGCGCATAGAAACATGTAAAAAAAATCCCCGCGGGAAGGCGGGGATTTTTGTATGTGTATGTAGGAAAGAAGCGCTAAGAAGCTTTAGCAAGCGCAACATTATTATTGGTAAGGCTTGTTACATTCAGCTGCGTTTCAGGAGATGCATTTACAACCGTATTTTCACCCCCAGCATTTGGAGTCGGCGCTGCATCCGGAACAACCGTTGCACTGGCGTCTGCCGCTGCAATTGCCGTAGTGCTTTGCTCCACAGCAGGAACGCCGCAATCCACGGTTACATGATTCACTGCCGTAGCCGATGCATTGGCAGCATTGTTGCGCTTGTTGAATTCGGCGACTACACCTTTTTCGACTAATGCATTGATCGTTGCAGCCATTTCAGGCGTGATCGAAGTTTTGTCTGTTGCACCCACACCTGCGATATCCACCGGTGTGCGCATGGCGTCGGTTATTGTAGACGTCGTGTTAGCAACCGCGACACTTGCATTGCCTTCTGGCGTATTGGCTGCGATGGCAACCGCATTTTGCACGCCTTCCGTTACTGCTGGTGCTGCGTCCTTCTTAGTGCCATCTTCCGCAGTAACTTCCACCGTACCTGTAACGGGAACGGTAGTGAGTGAAGATAATCGTGAGAGTCCTGCTTCTGCCGTATCTGTAGTCATGCGTTAATTCCCTTAACCACGTGATTATAAGTGACGAGCTACTTGACCCAATGCTGGCTCAAGATTATGAGCCGCAGCAGCGATGCCTGTGTGGGCTGCGCCGATAGCCGTGCTGCTGGCAGTAATTAACTTTTGCGCTATACCCCCGCCAAGGGCACCGATACCTACGCCGACTACCATGGAGGTCGTTTTATTCTCCTCCGACCCAAACGCCTGACCAGCCAATCCGCCCGCAATACCACCCACCACGGCACCAAACATGAATTTGCCTTTCGTAGCGGCAGCCTGTTCAAGTTGTGGAGCGCCTTTTTCTGCGCTGACTTCAGCGGTGTTTATTACAGAAGACTTGACTCCCGCAGGACGACCTAGCAACTCTTCAAGCTTACCAAGATTTTCCTTGCGGAACTCTGCGATGCCTTCTTGTAAGGTACCCAAGCGTTCACGCACTGCTTCATCCACACGAGAAATAGCTTCCATGCGACCTTTGGTAAGTTCTTCCGCAATGGAATTATATTTATCAGCTAGCTTATTGGTCGCTTCATCGATAGTAGCAAAAGTACCAACACCTGTATTGCCAATATCAATCTTAAATCCACCACCATTGGCGAGAGATGTAATTTTAATGTCATCACCTGCTATTTGACCAATAATCTCTTCTACATTGTTACCATTATTACTACCCTGGGCACCTTTAGAATATGCGATCGCTTGGGTGCGTGCTTTTTCTAAAGTAGTTCTGATATTTTCCTGGTATTTACTCATATCCTTACGCATGGATTCCACAAACTTGCCATAGCTTTTGCCAAGTTTTTCGCCTTCTTTCATAGCCTTATCAGAAAGCCTATTAACACCCCGGCCCATACGGTCCAGCTGTCTTTCTGTACCTGACGAAAGCTTGCCTTCTGCATTAGCAGTAAAGCCATCCTTGCCATTCATGATTTCAGAGAGCTTAATATCGCTATTAAGCGCGCCCATATCTGCGCCATACTGAGTAGCATTCCAGCCGCTATCTACCTTTACTTGATCTGTTAAGCCATTGAATGCTTTTTTAAAGTCATCAGGAAGAAAGGCCTCAATGTCCGAATACTTCCTAGCGGAAGAATAATCAAACTTTGTGTTTATATCAGACAATTTAGCGTAAGTGGCCATAACCTTCATCTCCTCAATTGAATTGGTAATATTTCTTATGACCCAACATACCACATCCCGCCAGTTTGTGTGTTACAGTTCTGTGAAAATTGAACGCCAACCCCGCCCGCCCTCACCACACCCCCGCTTATTTGCTGATTTTGCTCTCTTTTTTACCATACAACTCCCCCTCCACCCGCCGCCGTTCCACCAAGCCTTTGGACGGTTTTCCCTGAATATAGACCCAGCGCAGGAGCTGTTGGGGGACTTCGGCGTGCCAGCCTCGGTTGATGATCTGGCATAAGCTAGAGCGGGCGAAGGCGCTTGCGCCGATATTGAAGACAAAGCTGGTCAGCGCGTCCCGCTGCGCCTGGGTGAGGCCCACGGTCACTGCTTCACTTACAGCGCGGGCGGCATGCGCGGCATCGGCTTTTAATAAGGTTTCGGCTTGGGTGAGGGTGATGGTATTACCTATTTTTTCACCCGCCTGCACCACGTGGCCATAGCCAATGGTGGATTTTCCGGCCGGGCAGCTGTAGCGCACCGGCGAAAACCCCTCAAACCGCCGGATCAAGGCCAAGGCCTGCTCCGAGGGGGCGTCCGATAGTGTAATAGTCATGCATACTCCTTAAGTGTTGCGGCCTATTTTCTGCGTAGCTCGGCAATGTCAGCGCGCAGTGCGTCGATACGCTCCTCCAAGCGGGCGAATTTTTCGCTGAGGATGATGGTGGCGGGTTGCATGCGCTCCAGCGTTGTCACCCGCGCTTCCAGATACGCGCCCCAGGCTACCAGCGCCGCGCATTGCAAGGCGAGTGTCGCCAGCAAGGTCGGCGGCATTCCGGAAATAATCAATTTGCCAGATGTCGGT
>CAZGVV010000025.1:1711-20748 GCA_964529155.1 uncultured Rickettsiales bacterium | reverse complement strand
GCAAGGTCGGCGGCACTTTTCGCTCGAACCGCCAGCGGGTAGACTCGGGCGGCGGCTCCGAGGGCAGGCGTATCGCGCCCAGCCGCTTCATCAGAGGGTGACTTTCACGCTGTTGCCCGCACCACCGGTCACACCAAAAGGCGCGCTGCCGGTCGTACCGAGCGTTTCGGTGACGGTGTTGCTGGCGACATTAATCACCGTCACGCGCCCGCCAGAGCCACCCGTACCGCCTGCGCCGGAAACGCCCGTGCCGGTTCCTGTTCCGCCGTTGCCGCCATTGCCACCGCTGGCATCCAGCATGTTAGTGATAGCCGAACCCGTAAGCGAACCGTAACACAGGTAAATCCATCCGCCTCCGCCACCACCGCCCGCACCACCGCCGCCGGTATTGCCAAGCGTGGTCGAGCCGCCATTGCCACCGTTTCCACCTGCCGCACGGATGAGCGATGCCGTCGTATTCGTGCCGCGCGCAATGAGGTTGGCGCACACATATATCACCGCGCCGCTTGCACCCCCACCACCACCGCCGCCACCTTTATTCGTTGCGTCACCGCCGCCGCCTCCACCACCCCCCGCACCCGAACCACCGCAGGCAAGCGCCATGTAGGACGCCCCGGCAATGCGCAGGAGGTAGTCCTGGAATTTATAACAGGAGAAGGTGGTGCTCATGGCTCCCGCCGAAGCACCGGTTCCACCGCCAGACACCCCTGCGCCGCCATTGCCGCCTGCGGCCCCCTGGCCACCCGCGCCGGGATTCACCGCCGCTCCAGCGGTTCCATTAGTGCCTGCCCCCGTATTGCCGGCACCCCCCGCGCCACCCGCCACGTTATTGCCGACAGTAAAGCTACTGGCGGCAAACCCGGCCGCACCCGCCCCGCCAATGGCCGTGCCATTTGCACCATTGGTGCTTTGTGTAGTGTGCTGAGCTACAATGGCCGCTGCCGGCGCAGCGGAGAGATCAAGTGTGCCCGCCACAAATACGCGCCACCCGTTGAGATTCAATTTACCGGTGCCGGAAAGGGTGAGGTTATTGTAATACATATCGCGGGTTATATTGGTCGTGCCGCTGCTGATGGTAACATTGCCATCATTACCCCCACCGAAAAATACCGGCGAAGCAGCCACTGCGTTAAGCGTAGCACCTGAGAATACCAGCCCAGCGCCAAGCGTAATCTCAGACGGTGCAGCGCCGGAGCCGGTAGGATTGCCAAGCAATGTAGCGGCACTGGCGTTTTGCAGTTTGGCATAGGTGACCGCGCTGCTGGCGATTTTACCAGCAGTCACCGCGTTAGATGCAAGGGTTGCCGCAACGCTGCCGGTGCCACTGGCCGTAACATCTCCGGTAAGTGCCGTAATACCCGCGCTGCCGGCACTGGCTACCCAGCCACTTCCATTATAGGTATACAACGCATCTTCGTCATTCACCCACAGGGTCATGCCTTCATTGGGCATAATAAACTGCCATGTTTGCGTATAATACGCAATTTTTCCGGCCTGCCCGCTCCATGCGCCGGTCGGGCTTGCCGCCACGATATACACATCCCCCGCCGCAGGGCTGCCCGGTGGCGTTGCCAAATCCTTGTCTTTCGCCCCGGTATTGAGTAGCGCATCGATCACATGAAGCGCTGTATTTACGGTCACTTCCTTTTGCGCCTGCGATTGCACGACAAGCGTCACGCCCAGATGACTGGTTGTGGTCATAATATCTCCTCTGGCCTTGGTTATTGGAAATTAATTTTATTGACGAATAAAAATCTTAATAATAATGAGCATAGATGCACCGCCTAATGCATAAGATGATTTATTATTTTTAGTAAAAAAGATCGGGATTGCTTTATGGATAAACACTTAAAAGAAAACATTATTATGCATTTAAAAAACTGCAGATACAGTGCTCATACTTCACCCAAACTCAATTCAGATGGCAAGCCCGATGCGCAGGCAACCGAAAAAACGCTAAGAATTCATCTCAAAAAGCCTACTGTTACTAATACAGCCAAGCTCTATGATCTCATGAGAGTTACCGATGTGTTTCAAGAACTCAGCGTTAAAACTGAAACCACTGACAAATTTATGCGATGTGGTACACCGTATATTGAGCTGCCAGATACTCGTGAAATAAGAAAGGCTTTGGCAGAATTCGAGCTTAAAAACCCGAGGATAGTACCGGGTTATGTTGCAAAAATTACCATGGATCAAAATCCACCCTCTAGTCGTTACCGCTAAATACCTACACCACCCCCACCCCCGCATACCCGCGCCCTACCACGCTGGACAGCTGATACACCCGCACGCTCACGCTCGCCTGCGTGCTGCCAAAATCGGTAATTTGCTCACTGGCGCTGTACGTAGCGGTGGGTGTGGTGAGGCCGCTGATGGTGCGTACCACATTCACGCCATTCATAATCTCCACCTCATACGCTTCGCTGGTTTCGTTAAGCGGCACGTCCACGCCGTCTTGCCACTCACCCGATACGCGCGTTCTGCGCACCCACGTGAGGGTAATATTTCCGCTCCCGTCACGCGCTCCCGCTAACCCCACAGGGGCATACGGTTTCCATGCAATGCCAGTATAGGCAACATCCTGCGCCGCAGTTGCGCCAATCGTTCCACCGATGGAAACCGCTTTATAGGACCGTGAAAGCCCGATCAACGCAGCTGGCATGATGTGTGCCGCCACCAAACCATTTAACAGCACGAACCGCTCACCGATAGCATGCGAAGCCATCGCCCATTCCGTGCCTTGCCGCCCACGCAGCAATCCCGTGAGTGTGTATTTTCCCGGCGCGATCAGCGTGGCGGCAGTAAATTGAATCAATTCATTTCCAACCATTGCGGCATTCGCACCGTTTAATACCGCAAGCTCACTGACGCTGGAAAGCGTCGCATCGCCCATGAGCACAACGGTTAGACTATTTACGACATCAAACACCGTTGCCACACCACTGGCCAGCACATCGGTAGTTACCCCCATAATCGCTGCTGCAGGAAGGGATAATTGTGGCGCATACGTGCCACCCGCATCATCCGAACGGTAAAGCAATGCGCCATTCCAGTTGCCAGACACACCGGCTGCGGCAACACGCATCAGCCCCTGATTCGCATCATCTCCGGGCAATGCCGGAATATCCAGTAAATCGCATGCCGTATCCGAAAGTGTAATGGCTTGCGCGGACAGAGCGTGCGCAAACGCGGGCGTGCGATAAAAATCATAAACCGCCGCCTCTTCCGCAATCGCTTCAATCTCAAGCATTCCCGGCGCGCCGTAATTGATACCAGTAATTCGCATGGTATGGGTAAATCCATTCGCTGCCACTGCAATCACATCGGCAGGGTCGAGCGCCGCATATTTAGTGCCGACACGAAACTGATACCCCATACGGCCCACCCAGCTGGAATAAAGCATCCGCTCAGCGATATTTTTTGCGGTCTGATCGTCCAGTACAATGGGTAATGTCAGCGTATCCACCTGCCTGCTTGCCGTCACCTGACGCTCAGCGGATTGCGTCGCTGGTTGATACGACATCAACGGATTTAAATAGACCACATTAATGCGTAAAGGCAGTTCGGTTTCCTGCACCCGCGCCACCGACAGCAGCGTTTGCGCTTCATCACTTCGCCCCTCTGGAATAACATCCTCTTCTGTAATCATAAGCGCGGCATCACTTCCACGCGGCACGAATTTTAGTAAACCACCGCTTTCTACCGCATCAAAAAAATAGGCGAGCGATAAACGCTCAATCACCGTGCGGATCGGCTGCTGCTCCGTAATGGCCATCCCGAATACGGGTGCGGCAATCGCGGAAACATCAATATCTAAAGATTGCAATCCTCCGCGCCCGCATAAATCAGCAATGATCGCCGCTAAAATCGATACACCTAATTTTCCCTGCACCCAATGCCCGGTTTCCCAGTGCGGCCCATCCGCCCACACCGCAGTGAGATCAGGGAAATACGGATACGGACGCGCATCCCATGTCCACAGGAACATCCGCTCCACCATGGATGAACCTTGCCACTTGGCAAGCGCTGCCGTAATCCCGCAACGCTGCGCCCGCATATCTACCCGGCCACGCGAGAAATAAGGGAATCCACTGTCCGTGCTGGCAGGATCATAAAAAATATTCGGCTGATTGGTCGCGCCGTCAATGCTTGGAAAACCAAATTCCGTGAACCATATTTTTTTAGCATTCGGCACCCATGCCGTGATGCTGGAATCCGGATTCACATGATAATTATTCCAAAACCATGCGATGTTTTTCCAGGCATAGGGCGGGGAAAGTGGCGCAGTATTCGTGCGGTCAGGATCAGTATAATAATACTCCCATCCCTCCCCGTTTTCCCATGCATCAATTACCTTCTGCACATCATACCGCGAATCTTGCGCGCCGGTAGTCAGCGGGAAATATGCATCAATGCCGATCATATCAATATCTGCACAGGCCCACAGCGGATCTAAATTATACCACCCGCCATCCGCATGATGATACTCACTCCAATCTGCCGCATAGGTTACTTTCACCCCGCTTCCCACAACACCCTTCACTACGCCTGCCAATGCCACCAATGCATCAACCGCCGGATACACTCCGGGTGCGGACGATACGCCGGTCAACCCCTTAAGCTCCGAGCCAATGACAAATGCGTCCACCTGCCCTGCCACCAGATGCGCATAATGTGTAATGAACGCATTGAATCCGTGCGCCTTCGTGAAAAACGCCGCCACGTCGCCGCTACTTCCGCTCATATGCCCGCGCCACGGCTTGCCGTCGACATCCATAAACAGCATCGGGTAAAACATGATCTGGTAACCGCGCGCACGAAGCTCCGCCAGCAAGCGCAGCACGGCATTGTCACTCGGCGTTCCACCATAACGCGGTGCGCCTTCAACCAAGGTAATCTGCCGCGCGGTTGCGCGCGTAAATGTCCCCACGGCCCATAATTCAGGCGAAGTGGTCGCGCCGAGTTGATATTCAACGCCTGGAAAAATCGTGCAAACTCCCGCATCCAGATCATCGCCAAACCAGCTCACCACCACACTGATCCAGTGCGCATTCGGGCAGGTGTCGCGCACATTATCAAGCGCACTCAGCACGTCGGCCTGGCCGGCATATGCATGTACATTAATGGCGATTTGCGATCCATTTTGCGCCCAGCCGCTACCTGCTGGTTCACCAGGAATTTTATAGTTCGGCTGCGTGTCATAGACAAATTCCCCTGCACCGGGAATAAGTGTCATACTACTCACCATTTCTTCGGTGCTTTGCCCGTTCCAGTCTTCGTAGCGTGCACGTTTTTTTACCTCAAACGTAAAATTTGGAATGCGATTTCCAAATGCCGCTAAGGGGAAATCCTCAAATACGGCATAGGCAAGTCCCCGGTATGCCGGCGTTGCATCTGCACCGTCAAACCCGACCATAAGCGAATCCGCCGTCTGTGCTTCGTCGCCTTTATACACCCGCACCGTGTAGTGCGACAAATCCAACACCAATGCATCCGCCCATATACGCAACACCTGGTCTACCGGCCCTTCACAAATGGCAATCGCCAGACTCACGGAATAGCTATAATTCGTCGTGCTCTGCGTAACCCGTCCGCCACCGCCTTTTCCCCCTCGCTGACTGGTGGTGGTCGTCGTAATCCGCTCTTCTATGGGCCGCGACCAGATCAGGTTCCCGGCGATTCGTACTGTGCCATACACGATAGGAATCATTTTGCCATAGGCAGACGTTTGCACGGCAATCTCAGTGATGCTGCTACGCGTATGTTTTTGCCCAAACAGATTATTATCGATCACCCCTCCCACCAGTGAGCCAACGCGCGCGCCAATGGCAGAACCAATAGGGCCAAAATTACTACCCACCGCTGCCCCAGCGGCACTTAAGACAATGGATGCCATAATTAAACCTTCACAAGGAAAACATGAAATAGACGTAGAGTTCTCAGAGAAATTATCTACACTGCATGGATGTAACGTTTTAAATACAGGCTGTTTTCATGAAAAAACTGCTCTTATCGCTCATCATTGCAGGCAGCATACTTGGTGCCTGTTACGGCGCGTTTCTCTATATTCTGCCAAGTTATCCGATGGAAATATTGGCCTTCAGCCAGCTTATTCATGCCGAGTTAGGAGACACCCAGGCGCAGAGAAAATTAGGCGACATGTATTATGATGGCAGAGGCGTTGCCAAAGATCCTGTCGCTGCCAGCAAATGGTATTTAGCAGCAGCAGAACACGGCGACATGGCGGCTCAATCCATGCTGGGCGCGCTGTATTACATGGGTGATGGTATAACAAAAAATTACCCCGAAGCCGCCAAATGGTTTCGCAAAGCCGCCGAGCAAGGCGACAAAACCGCACAGGCAAATCTGGGGGTGATATATTATTACGGCCAGGGTGTGCCACAGGATTACAGCGAAACCGTAAAATGGTACCTCCTCGCCGCACCGCAAGGCTTTGTCCTCGCACAGGAAGGGCTTGGTTATGCTTACCGTGACGGCTGGGGTGTAAGCCAAAAAGATGACGCTGAATCCGCCAAGTGGTTTTTGATGGCCGCGCAAAATGGCAGCCTCAAATCCATGGTGAATCTCGCGGCAATGTATGAATCCGGGCAGGGTGTCGATAAGAATGAGGCAGAAGCGACCACATGGTACGCAAAAGCAATAGAACAAGCCCGGGCTCCGGCAGAACGCGGCGTAGTGGATGCGCAAATGATTTTAGGTGATGCCTATTTTTATGGAAAAACCATACCTCAGGATGAGAAACTAGGCGCCGAGTGGTACCGTAAAGCTGCCGACCAGGGCAATGCCGCTTCGCAAGCGGTGCTGGGACGCGCCTATTATTTCGGCAAAGGCGTCCCGCAAAGCGATGCCGACGCCGTTTTATGGTGGCGTAAAGCCGCCCATGGGGGAAATGCGTACGCACCATTATATTTACAATACATGCATCAGACAGGGCGAGACGCAGCCTCTCCACCCGCTGCGGAAGTAGCGCAGTAAGGTTTGTTTTATGGTGCCAGTCGGAATAAGGCCGCCATCCGAGCCCGCCACCATGCGTCCAGTGCATGCTCCACGACCGCCCGTGCCGGGGCATAGGCATGGATAAGGCCAAAGCTGGCGGTATCCTTCATCGCATTTTCAGCTCTGGTTGCACTAATAATGCCCATATGCTGCGCCTGCCCTTCGATGGTAAAGAGCGCTATATCCCCCGGGCGCAAAGAAGCCTTATCCACTGGCATTAAAGCCCTCCCAAGCCCCAAAACCAGCGCGGCCGTATCTGGATAATGCCCATAATCCGTGCGATCCAAGGCAGCCAACGGCCCTCCGTCCATCCCTCGTAGATCCAATTCCCGCGCCACTTCCACCAGCAGCCCCAGGCAATCGATGCCCCCTAGATGGCTCTGAGTGCGCTTTAGACGCCCCTGATGGTGAAACCGCGTCCCCAGAAACCCACGCGCGCAGACGACCACCCGTTCTCCCATGGTTTGCATTGCTATTTCCTTAAAATATTGATTTATTGCGCCCTCACAACCGTTCGCCACCACGAACGCACCCGTAGCTCAACTGGATAGAGTACTGCCCTCCGAAGGCAAAGGTTATTATTCAAACTATGGGAAATTTTACTACAATATCAATATATTAGAGGAGAGCGATAGAAGATATAAATTGTTAGGTAAGCATGGGGTAAGCATCAGAATTAAAATGAACTGTTTGCGCCCAATGTGCTATCTCCTACATACGGTCCCGTAGCTCAGCTGGATAGAGTGTTAGCCTCCGAAGCTAAAGGTCAGCGGTTCGAATCCGCTCGGGACCGCCAATTTTCAAACAATTTAATTTTTACGAAATAGTGACTTATGAAGATATTCACTAACATTTTGGCTTTTGCGGTTGCATTAGGAATGCTGACTTTTCCTGCTTACGCAGAAAATGGGGCACATGCTTACTTGCTTTCGCTTTCATCTAAGCAGCAAGCAACAATGCTTGGCAAAGTAGTTGGGGATGGCTGTGTGGGTACTAAGGCATTCAATATGGGCATTGGCTCTAACAATATTGGAAACTGGAGTGTAAAATGCGCCGATGGCAGAAGCTTTGTAGCCGGTGTCAATCCTGACGGAAGTGGCAAAGTTCTTGAGTGTTCCGTATATAAATTAGTGACAAAACTATCGTGCTTTAAAAAGCTTGAAGGTACGCACTAGTTTCTAGTGTCCTTATCATCACCCACACACGAATAAACGCATTAGAACTCACCCAGAAATTTTTGAGCGACTTCAATTACAGTATTCCAATCAGCAAGAATCTGCGCATGAAAAACCACATGCTTTGATTCTTCGCTAAAGGAATGGGTCATCCACGGTACAAATTTCCCGATTTTCTCTATTTCTTCGGATAGCTTCTCGTATTCATCAAAACGATGCGCTTTTAAGGCCTTTGTGCGCAAACCTTCTAACTCGCGCTCCTTAGCCGCTTCTTCAGCATTCACTACATAGGGCGGAACATATAAAGGGATTCTGTGCGCCAGGGCGTGCCTGAAATCTTCTAAATGCTTATGCCATTTTTTATGGCGCTCTGTTCCCAAATAATTTCTTAAATCATCCGGTAAAGATTTTAGGACATGCTCATATTTTTCGTTTTCACCAAGGCCAATTTGAGAGCTTTTAAGTTCCTGCCCTTTAATATTTGTAACATTTTTTTCTTTTACCCATACCCATGCCAAATTGTCTAAGCATCCAAAAACGTTGAATACAAAACCTTGCAAATTAATGGTCAAATCAGATAGTTCCTGACTTGCAAGTTTAGAGGAACGCGCTGGCGGGCAAATTACATAAATGTTCTCGATACATCTTTTTAAAGTTTTTACTCTGCGCACAAAACCATGCATCGCAAACTCAGAGGCTAATGGATTGGAAAATCTATGCGTACCATAAGCCATGAGTACAGATTCATAGCTTTCCGCGACCTTGGAATAATCCTCCACTAACTGGGTAATATTTTCTTCTGAGAAATACATGCTATGCCTTATGGCGCAAACAAAACGGACAGCAACTTTTGATACAGTTCCAGCGTTTTTATAATGCTCTCATCGGCATCATTTGAACGCATCGCTGCGCATGTCTTATAATCGAACCTCATGCCGAACTGTATCTGAATATTTGAATTTTTGTTTGATAGAAGTTCGTGGACTATATCCAGCCATTGGGATTGCTTTTTAACCCCTGCCTCCCCCGTTAGCGTCCTGATGTCGAACTCCAATTTTCCGTCAATAATAGGTTCGGCACGCTGGCTGGGGTAGCGGCGCTGTACCAGCTTTATCAACGGTTTTTCACCGGCCTGTAATAATTTCTCTGCGGCATCGGATGATTTTTCTACAATGGCTATAAACGCATCGCGTGACAGGGCGGAAAGATTTTTCCGCACAGCACCCTTCACACCATTGGGAATAGTAATAAAACTTTCAGCGTAGTGCGGCCCTATGTTCAAAGTAAAATGCGGATTTGCCGTGAATGCCTCAGAATCTTTGCTGTAAGCGAAAGGGATAAAGTCCCACAATACTTCACCTTGGGTTATTCCTCCGCGCCCCGGCGCTGCTAAAGCCAGATTATATTTCTTGCTCAGTTCCGCGCGTGTTCGGATTTTTTCCGTCAAAAGCCTCATAACCCGCTTACCCTCTAAGTAAGTCATCGGATTATCTTCATTGAAATGAATGCCGGAAAACTGGGTAATAGACCCTGCCGTTAAATATTCATCATTCACCATTTTATTTTCCACAAGATTGAAATACTCCACCAGCTTTCGTGCCCAGGCGCTTATGTTATAAAAGCGATTAGCCCATATATAAACCTGATTCCACGTAATATGCTTCCAACCATCAAGCTCGAATTTTGGCAGGCTGGTGCAAATTGTTAATCCCCGCACCTCCGAAAATCCGCATCTAAGAATGGTATTGGTATGCCTGAGAAGCTGGTTTTTTGTCAGACTTGCGCTAACCTTGCTTTCTATAAGCAGGGCTACGCCGTTATCGTTATAGATAATAGCATCAGGCAAACCTCTTTTTTCTGCCTCATCCTCTGAAAGGGCAGGTTTTCCAGGCAATCCTTGCTCTAAAATTCTCAATTTATCGGACGGCAGTTTTTTCTGGAAAAAATCGCTTACAAAGGCGTCTAAGAGCTTTTTCTCCTCATGCAGACACACAACCAGGGCGTGGGTCAGCCTATTTTCATATGATTTATATTGGTCAAAAATATTGCGCATACATATTGTTCAGGAGCCCAGAATGGTGAGCAACTTATCCTGCTCCTCTTTTGTCAGCGGCCGGCAAATTGTTTTTATGTACTCTTTCAGCATTTTCAGATGATTGCCGGTGTTCACCAGAATATCGTTACCTGTATCCTGCCCCAACCACCTGGATTTTACCAAAACGTCATAGCAGCGTTTATCTTTGGGGCTGCTTACAGAAAATTCAAAGGTCTTTTCCATTTGGTCTGTCAGTAGAAATTTCAAATTCCGCTGCGTGGCATATTCATTTAATACCTCGGTTATCATCAACCGGCCGACCCAATCCAAGCCCGCCGTTTCAAACTGCCTATACCGCTCGGTTGCTTCTTCATTACACAAAATCAAAATTTCAGTAAGAATAGTGAAAGGCAATTCTTTGCTATGCTCCACTAAAGTATAGCGTAATACAAAATGGCCATTCTCATCGCTTGCCCAGTCCTGGGCCCAATCCACAAGATAATCTATTCCTTCGATGCGGCCCTGGTTGGCATTGGTAATGTTGGCTATGCCATCTATTATGGCTTTTAGCCCAACGTCGAAGCTGGTGGTAAAATCCGCGTATTTTTTTTCTTTCAAAAATGGCGGTATCTGGCATTTTTCGAGCAATACCGGCAAAACAATCACGGATTTTTCTTCAAGCTCCCGCATCAAGCCTGCGGAAATTTCTTTCTTGCACCACTCGGATTGAACCGATGCATTTGAAAGCACGAAAAGGACGGCGCTGGCGCCCTGGATTTCATCCTGCACCCTATTGAGAATAGACTCGCCAACCTTGATTTCCCATCGGTCTACCCAAACATGGGCATTGCGCATGATTAGCTGCGCTGCAAGCGCGTCCACAAAATCTTTGTCGCTGTGAGAATGGCTAATAAATATAGGCACTTATTTTATGGCCTCCCTGCCGCTTATATTCTCCTTTTTTCCATAAATTCTGCTCATTTACCATGCATTATTTGCGGATATGTATAGCCAGGGCTATGGCATATCAGTGCCCGCTGCGCCATTGGGCGGCAAACCCAATTATCAAAAGCAAAATGATAAACCGTAAAAGATTAATCCATGATTGTTTCCCCGGTCGGAAAAAACTGCCCGTACTATTATCTGCATGTGACTGATATGCTGTCTTATTCATAATGTGTGCTCTCACCCAACCAGAGACGCAATATAAAGTGATGGGGATTAAAACCAGCACTACGAATAAACAGCCGTTTTCCGCACGGTTCCACCTCGTATCAAAAAGTAAGTGCTGACCAGAAATCGCGCTGTTTAATTCCTTGGAAAATCCAAAGACGATTATTTTGCCTAAGGCAATATTAGCAAAAGCCAGTAAACCCCATACGCGGGGAGATAATCTTAAAAAATGAGTATTTCCCCTGGAATGGATAAGGGGCAAGTCATTGTCATTTTTTACCGTAGATAAATAGGTGGAGCAGGCTATGGAAATGCACACCATTATGCTAAGCAGCATGGCTGCCATGACCGACATATCGGCGCTATACCTGCTGAAAACAATATCAAAGGCGACCTTGAAATATATGAAGGAACCAATGCCCCAATAGAATAGAACCCGCCGCATGTTGTTATGCATGGGAATAATCAAAATCCGCTTTGGTAAGAAGCGTCTAATCTCTCGGCGTAACGTGCGCAGGCACCCTGGTTGCCGGTATAATCATGGTCAACGATTATATCACGCGCATTAACGAAGATTCTTATCGTGCAGTGCAGCTGCGCGATTTCGCCGTCACCAAAAGTCGTTTGGTTATAATTAAATGGCGTTCCGCCGACTGTCCCAAATCCTGTGGTCGTCGATGAGGATGGGAACCAGGTAGCATTTGAGGAAGACCAGACGTAATATTTTCTGCCCGCAACTTTTCCTTCGTTAGTGGGGTAGCCTAAGCTGGCAAATGCGGCGTTGACCGGCTGACCGTTTAACATCCCTAATTGCCTATCGAGGACAGGCCACGGTGGATTAATACATCCGGTTAGCGCACATGCGGCAATGACCGTTATACATGATAAAAACAGCCTCATTTACTCCTCCATTCCATAGGTCAGGCCAAGCAAAACGCCTGACCTGACAATCAATTTCTTTTGGATTGGCTGCGACTGGCAGCCGGGAGTAGTAAACCGTACGTAGACGGCGCGACAATTTTTACCGCGAGGCTGGACATGTATTGCCGCCTCCCGGCCATAAAGGTCGGAAAGCAGCATCATGTTTCGGCTGATGCGAAATACCGCTACGTAAGGGGTTTACTAGGCCCCAAAACAACCCACTTCGGTTGTTTCATTGAGGACGTTAGCAGAGGGGCCGGAAAGCGGCAAGGCGATTATACTGGGCCAATCAGGGGCTTGGGATGAGCAAAAGGCTAGCACGCTTTATTTATAACGTGGTCGATAGCCTTCTCTTTCCCCTGGCCTGGCGCCCAGATTCATAATCAGGCTCCAAATATTGGGGTTCTCGTAACATTCACGGTGGCCGGATTTATCAAGTTTTTCCTCACGATTCTCACCCGGCTCTACCATCATAATATGAAATGCCTTGCACGATGCCATGTCGCTGGCTTTTTTTTCAATGCGCTCCAACCTTTTCAATAACGGCTTGCTCATTTATTATCCTTTCCGTTAATGGCGGCTTCGAGCGCCTCCAATCGTTTTTCGATGACCTGCGTTTCATATGCGCCGACAACCTGCTCGGTGATAGCCGATAGGGCATTGCCCTCGGCCGGTGTGATTTCACCCTGACTAACGGCCTGCAAGATAGTGGTAAGAGCGTTTATGCCGTCTGTGGGATTGTTTATGGGCGGCAGGCTCAGCACAACGGGCGCGTCCTTGCGCGGCGGCAGGATACGCTCCAGCACTAACCTAATGGCTACCATATCGCCCCCTTTCGCCGCCTCAATCACCTTGCGCGTTACTTCCTCTGCCTCACCATCTAGTAACGCCTGCACCGCGAGCGTGGTTTTATGACGCGCACCCTTGGGCTTGCCAGCGGGGTTACCAGACCGCCCCTTTTGAAACTTCCCACCCTGTTTTTGTCCTATATTTACAGGTTTCATAATCCTCCTGACCATTGGGCGCACCGCGCCTGCAATTCAGAAAATGCCTGTGCCTCGGCATCGACACATGACAGAGCACCATCATATTCCGCAATGGCGGCACGTTCTTCGAAAAAGTCTTGCCAATCTGCTGTGTACCGTTTGATGTCCCGCGATAAAACCTTATCTGCCAACAGTTTTAGGTCAGCTGTCCCATTAAATGTCCCGCTCTTGTCCCGCATTACAATGCGACTGTCCCACCGTCTCACGCCTAAGGGGTGGGACATTGGGACACCCATGCTGTGAGTTTTAATCTGCATATGGAAGAACCTTTGTGGGAGGTTGGTCATAATAAATTCCCTGTTTAACCGCTCGCTCTTTTAACCTCTGCACCTTGGATTTTGATAAAGAAAGCTCCTTGCCAGCATCCCGCACAGAAGTCCCGGCCTTAATCAAATCCACCACCCGCATCATATCCACGTCGTCGATAGCTTTATGCGACCACACCGCAGCACCATCCTGTAGCTCATACAGCGCCTCAAAAGGTTGGGCACTATCACCAAAAAACCCACGCGCTTTATCAAAATGAATTTCAAAACGAGCACCTTGGTCAGGAGAATAATCCTGAGGGTGGCGCAATGAGATAACGGTATCGAGAACATCCTCGCGCTTACTTGTTCCGCGCGGCGTCCCATTTTTCCCAGCGTGGTGTATCATCAATACGGAGCGCCCGGCGCGGCGGTGATTCAATATCCAGCTTTGAATAGGCATCCATGATTCCGCCTCATTTTCTTTACCGCTTCTCATGAGCGTTGAAAGGTTATCCAAAATGATAAGTTCTGCGTCACCAATCTGCGCGTCTATCTCGGATTGTCCCTCAATGGTACTAAGGTCTGGCAATCCATCCTCGGTTAAATCCGCTGTGAGTATACGAAAAAAATCTGGTGCGGGCGGTTGCGCGTTGAATCCTTTGACAATACTGGCTATGCGCTCTTGCATCGTGCGGGCAGGCATTTCACCATCCAGGTAAAATATGCGCCGTGGATTGGGTACATTAAAGCCCAAGAAATTACCTCCACATGCGGCGGCATACGCAACAGAAAGGGCAAAAAGTGTCTTACCTATCCCTCTGGGTGCAACTAGCATAGCCAGCCCTTTTTCAGGCAACCATGGAGTAAGTATAAGCCTGCGCGGGGGTATATCTAAACCTAGGAACTCTACCGCCGTCATAGTATGCAAACGCGAAGGTATTAAAGCGGCGTTATCCACTATGGATTTTAATTGTTCGCTAGGCATTATTGCCTCCGCGCCTCAACAAGTCATTAAAGTCTTTTACGCCCTCTGGCGGCATGGCCAGGCGCACTTTTTTCCCTTCTTTTATCAGCCGTTTTGATAAATCATCTGCTGCCTGCTTGCCAGCGTCATCCCCATCTGCGCATATTATCACCTCATGGACATGGAGAGGAATTTGCACCGCCCGCAGGCCAGACGTACCCGCACAAGCCCATACAGGCAAATCGGGAGAGCATTGTAGGATAGACAGCCCGTCCTCTATTCCTTCGCAAAGGGCGAGCTTATCAGTAGCAGCTGCGAGCCGTATGGCGCCGCCGCGATATGAACCAAAAATTAGGCGGGATTTTATCCCATTACCTTGCAATTTGTCGCCGGTTGCCGGATTAAGAAAGGTAGCATGTGCCGCAATAATATTGCCTTCACTATTACGAATGCTGGCAATTAGGGCGGGGTGAAATCCACCCGCCGTATAGTTATAAGCATGGGCGATAAATGCTAGGGATGTAGGCAATGGTTCGATAACTATACCGCGCTTCTGGCGCAAATACACCTCGGCCGGCGTTCCCTTAATAGGTTCAACACGCTTCAACATGGCAAGGGCTTTGTCGCGCTGCCGCGCGGCGCGTTTGTCCATTTTCTTTTGCAGGTTTTCCGTGGGTGGTATGGGTGGAAGCGGCATATTCCCCACAAAATCACGCGCCCAGGTCAATGCACCTTTAAAATCGGTTCTCAGCACATGCTGAATCAGGGTAAATATGTCGCCACCTTCGCCTGTCTCATGGTTGAAATAACTGCCATCAGCAATGCGCACTGATATGCTGCCCTGGGTGCCGATACGGTATTCATGAGCAGTGCGGTGAGTGGCACGCCCAGAGAATAGGCATTCCACAAGCTGAGACAATCGGGTGAGTGCTTGCGCTTTTAGCGTGTGTGTATCATCGGCATGGAATTTATTAGGCATGGCCGCCGCCCTTATCGCTGGTGCTGCTTTTTAACGGCGACAATATAGATTCCGCCCATCTATCAAGCTCGGATTCGGGATATAATGGAATGCGCCCAGCAAGCTGGAAGCGTGGCCCCCCACCGAGGACGGCCAGTTTAGCAAGAGTGCCGGGTGTGCGCTCGATTCCCCATTTTTCACGTAAATATATAGAAGATGCTGCGCGGCGGTATCGTGTGGGTTGATTACTCATGGTCATCCTCCTTTAATTGGGATGACCTGACCCTGACGTAATTATCTTGAAATTACGAATCAGAAAAATCTGAGAAAACTATCTTTTTTTCCGAGAATTTTCGTAATTGTCCAAATCAGTTTTAGAATACTTTGCAATGGTAACTAACGGAATATCTTTTTTTACCAGCAATAACTCTATTTGCTTATGGGCTTTGGTACGCCAGCCATGAGCGGGGATTGGTTTATGCTGCTTTAAATAACGTTCAGTGGCTAAAGTAACCAATCTTGTTTTATTCTTTTCTCTACCCCAATCTAAATCTGTTTGCTCTACGCTGCCTGATGCAGTGGATGCACTCAATGTGAGTTCTAAAGCTATTGCTGGGTAATTTTTCTGCACCCAGTTCATTAAATGAGGCGTGGTAATAGAAGATGATAAATCAGCATCATCATTATTAAATTCCGAACTATGAAAAAACGTTACACGCTGCCTCAAATCTCCATTTTTAATAGCTTCAATCAGCGTTTCTTCCCAAAAATTTATATTGTCAGAGATTTTGTTTCCCTCGCTTTTCGCCAGTAACCTTGCTGCCTGTATTACAGAGTACCAGGCTCTTCTTTTTGGCTGAGTGTTCATCATAGCTATTTCGCCCTACGCAAAGGAACCACCCTTGCGCTCACTGCTTTCCCCTCCAGCGCAGCAAAAATATGCCCCGATACGCGGTCGGCCGCGGCGATTAACACGGCGTCGAGATGACAGATGTAACGACTGGTGGCGGAACCCGCTGCATGACCTACTAAGGCGGCAATAGTAGGTTCCGTATAGCCCAGGTCATTTGCTATAGAAACGAAGGCATGACGCAACCCATGCGGCGTAAGGTCGGCAGGCAGTTCGCCTTTTTCTCCTTTTTCCGCCTTTTCCTTGATGCGCAACCATGCCTTCGGCAAGCCCGCGAATGGTTTGCTTGCAGCGACACCGGGAAAGACATAGGGATTAGGCGTAACCATGGCAGAGTTGGGTTGACCTTTGATTTTAGCCTTGGCTTCGGATTCTTTTTTCTCTTTCGCCTTTGATAATCTCTCCAGCAACGCAACGGCGGCATTACCAAGCGGGCGGATGCTTTTGCCTTCCTTACTGTCCGACAAACGCAGGCAGTGACCGGCAATATCAACTTCCTCCCAGCGCAGCGATTCAACTTCTCCGCGCCTGCAACCAGTCAACGCGAGCAGCTGGATTGCATCAATGGCGGTTGCAATCATACCCTCATTCCTGGCCTTCTCTAACGTACTGCCGAGGGTCTTATATTGCTCCACTGTTAAGCGCACTTCGCGGCGCTGGCCGGTCGGCAGGGATAACACCTTCCGACACGGCAAATGATAGAATGCCGCCGAATAAACCGACAGTACGCGCCGCAGTGCCAGCGCCACCCTCTACAATAGAACGGCCTCGAAAGCCTGTTTTAATGTCGGCAGCAGTTTTTCCGGTAACTATGTCCCGCATAAAGCGCGTAATGTCGGGTGTAGTAAGGTCGCGCACCTTCTTGTTGCCGAGCAAGGGTAGGATATGCCTCTCAATGCGGCCTTTATCGACATATAAGGTCGAGTCTTTTTTAGGGCGGCCGCGCTTGCCCAATATCAAGCCTTTTTCAGCGGCATTCAGATAGGATTTGCAGAGCTCGGTAACCGTCATCGCTTTGCGCTGCTCTGTCCGTGCCTCTGCCGGGTCATCACCCTTTGCCACCAGGGCCAGCTTTTCTTTTGCCAGTTTGCGAGCTTCTTCTGGTGTAAGAACACCCAGCTTGCCGAGCGTAAGACGGCGGCTAATGCCGCTGGCGTTGCGATATTGCAGCATGAAAGAGCGCACCCCGCTAGACTTCACACGCACACCAAAGCCGGGCAACTCATCATCCCATACATATACATCGCGTTTGGAATCGACAGGAATTGTATTGATGCTGCGGATGGTCAATTTCATATTTTACGCCTCTCTTTTTTCTTACCCAGGTAAGCATGGGGTAAGCACGGGTAAGCAAAAACCAGTCTTTACTGGTAATGACCATAACCTTCTAGAAAGGCACTTGCAATATGAAATTCAGTGTATTAGTAATAGTCGGTAATAACAGGTAAGCACCCGAAATTCGATATGGCCTACCCTCCGAAGGCAGGGGTTGTGGGTTCGAATCCCGCCGGGTGCACCATATTTTTCAATGGGTTGAGTGATGTTTATGCCTTCTTCAGAACTCACCTATTCTTCGTAAGTGCTCAGTAAGTCCAGAAATTCAATTTCAGCACATGAGAGATGGAATTGAGTATTTTTGACGCTGCGCACATTTTTCACTAGAGAAAAAGCACTAAGGCAATGTCCTTAGAGGTATTGCAATAACCCCTCCGAAAAGTGGAGAGCGTCGATTGGTGGTGAGTGTTACAGTGGAAGCCTTTTCCAAGGCGCATGAAGTGACGGAGATTGTTGTTTAATTAATATGCAAAATCTAGGTTTCACCCTGGCCACGACCACGACCAGTTTTTTTCAATCCCTCATCACCTGGTTTGATGCCACGTGGCTGGATGGATTTGGTTTTGAGTTTTTCGCGACTGATGTGTGCTTGATTGATTTCTTTTATAGAACTATCCCCATTATCACTTTTAATATCATTAATCCGAGCTTCTCGAGCATATGCATCTATAATTTGCCTGCATTCCGCTTCGCGTAAAGCATAAGCTTTTCCATTTGCAGTATATTCTGCTATCGCTACTCTAGGGATAGGAACATCTTTAAAAAGAGCTATCTCATTGGTTGCATGTTGTTTGCGGATATTACTGACAATATGATTGCCAAGTGTGTTAGGAGTACTTTTTAAATCAGTCCTAACGTCTTTAAGGGCTTGTCCTAATTTTTGAGTTGGCCAATATCCAGGAGGAAGCAGAACTTGCTTTTCTAATGCATAAGCATGAACAATTTTTTTACATTCAGCTTCCCGCAAAGCATAAGCCTTCCCATTTGCAGCATTATATTCCGTTATTGCTACTTTAGGAATCGGCACCTGTTTAAAGATGGCTATCTTGCTAGCCTGATGTTGTCGACGAATATGACTATTAATATAATAACCAAGTTCATATGTAGACTTTGGTATATCAGGTCTAATATTTTTAATTGCTTCTCCTAACTTTTGACCTGACCAGTATCCAGCATTAGGGAGACGTTCTTTTTCTGATGCATAAGCATGAACAATTTTTTTACATTCAGCTTCCCGCAAAGCATAAGCCTT
>CAZGVV010000025.1:0-1611 GCA_964529155.1 uncultured Rickettsiales bacterium | reverse complement strand
CCCATTTGCAGCATCATATTCTGCTATCGCTACTCTAGGAATAGGCACCTCTTTAAAAAGAGCTATCTTATTTATAGCATGCTGGTTGCGAATATTACCGACAATATAATTGCCAAGTGTGTTAGGAGTACTATTTGAATCAGGCTTAATGTCTTTAACTGCCTGCCCCAATTTTTGAGTGGGCCAATATCCACTAGGTATAAGCCGCTTCGCGGGTTTTAATTTGATGTTTTGTTTTTCTTTGTATTCTTTTTCATAAGCTTCAGTAATTTGAAGACATTCTGCTTCACGTAATCCATATGCATCTTTACCGGCGGAAATATAGGATTTGATAGCATCTTTGGATATAGGAACATCTTTCCATAAAGCTACATCACTTGTTTTATGCTGTTGTCGAATATGACTATTAATTGTGCTTCCTAAGACAGCTGCATTACTTTTAATATCTGGATTCACATCTTTAATAGCTTTCCCCAACCGACTTCCTGACCAATATCCTTCTGGAAGAGAAGATAGTATTTCCTTCTTTTCCCCCTCTTCAAATCTCTTGGCCACATCCCTAATCTCATCCACACGTGTAATCAGCTCAAAGCCTGCCGCTTCCAGCGCTTCGGTTGCTTCTGGTGGGTGTTTCTTGAAACGACTTAGCGAACCCTTCTTACGACCAGGCGGGCGGTGCTCAGCACCCTGCAATATCTCAATGGCGTGAATTGGATAATGACGTGTCCCGGCATAGATTTCATGTGTATTTTGATCGATGGTATTCAACACCACACATGATTTATCTGGGTTTGGCGGCAAATTGTAACGCGGGGTACCCCTGTCCACCCGAAACCCACGCCCCACACGTTGGGTAGCATCTGGCACAGAGAATCGATCTACGAGTTCCGCAATAAAGCTATCCATCGGGAAATCAGTACCAAGCTTTAATTCTTGATCTGAAATCAACAGCAGGATTTTACCGGCGCGGTGCAATTCTTTGATTTCGTCTTTGGTGCAAAGCTTCTTCTTGCCACCAATCACCACTTCCACCCCAGCTTTTGGCACTTCGCCATGGACAGGGGCAATAAGCGCTAATCCCTCATCACGCAGCCAGTTTTTAATTTCACGGTAGGCTGGCTTATCCAATAGCTTATATGCATCACGTACAAAATCATCGCAATGCGTGATACCACCGGCAAAAATCATACCCGTCTGGCCCAGAAAGCGTTCTCCTGTATCGGGATGTTCCCCGGCGAGATATGCGCCTAAAATAGCTTGATTGCGCGCCGTCTGATTTAATAGCTGTTCCAGTTGTTTATTGCTGAGTGGCCGCGCTTGCTGTTTTTCAAGGAACTCTTTGGCTTTTTTTCGATCTACTGTAATGCTGGTTTTGAGCACAATAGGCCGCACATGGCATAAATCACCACGCTCAATTGCTGTATTAAGGGGCAAATTATAATAACGGTGGCCTAGCTTATTCGCAACCGTTTTAGTTTTTGAATATTCTGGCGTGGCAGTCACACCTAGCTGGATTGCGCCTTTGAATTTATCTACCGCTGCTGGCCCATATTTTTCCCCGGTGAGATAATGCGCTTCATCATGAATAACGAGATGAAAATCTTCCGCTTT
>CAZGVV010000024.1:0-27985 GCA_964529155.1 uncultured Rickettsiales bacterium | reverse complement strand
CGCCCCGCGCATGGCCACCAGCAGGGCTGCGGTCGCGCCGACCTGCCCCATCGCCAAGACCACCGGGCCGGCCACGCCCAACACCCCCAGACAGGCCAGCACCGCATTGATCACCGGCTGTGGCAATTGCCCAAACGCCGCCATCATATGCGCCACACCCATAAAAAGAAACATACGGCAAAAAGCCATAAGCAAGCGGTTGCCAAGGCATCTGCCGCACCGGTGAAGAAAATTGAAGTGGCGGATCAAAAGGAAGCGCAGCCCTATCCGACATTAAACAGCGTGCCGCAGCCGCCCGAGGAATTGCAGCAGGTCAAGAAAAATGCGCCGCAAGAGGCGGAAGCATTGCAGCATTCCAAAGCAAAATCGGAATCGGATCGCAAGGCGTTAGAAAGCGCACCTTTCCAATCCATTAAAAATGAATCAGCGCCCGTGACGCCCGTGATGCCGTCACCTTCGCTGACTGAACCGGTTGTGCCGTCTGCGCCAGCACCTGTGCCTCCTGCTTCTGCATCCGGTGCGGCGGCTAAAGATGGTAATAAATCGCTGCCTGCGCCGACAGCACCGGCAAGCCCGGCGCCTGCTTTGCCACTTCCTGTGATGCCAGCACCACCGCCGCCCCCGCCACCACCACCAGGGGCTGCTATGCCACCGGTGGAAAATGGAAAGCATCGTACTGGCCCGTCTTTGCTTGCTGACACCACGTTTCCGCCTTTAAGCGAATTGCCTGAATGGGTAGTGTCGCATGCGGCAAATCACCTTCCGGATGCGCGCTATACAGCCGGTGCGCTGGCTGTTTCTGTAGGCAACGCATTCTTGCAATAAGGAATAGTGCGGTGAAGGATTCATTTTATCGCATTGGGCTATTACCGCCTTATGTATTTGCTGAAGTAGGGGCAATGAAAGCTGCCGCCCGTGCAGCCGGTCATGACATCATCGATTTTGGTATGGGAAATCCTGATTCCAAACCACCGGCGCATGTGATCGCGAAGCTAAAAGAAACCGCTGCTGATCCAAAGGCAAGTCGTTATTCGCTTTCCCGGGGTATTTTTGGCTTGCGAAAAGCACAAGCTTCTTATTACGCCCGCCGCTTTGGGGTGAAGCTGGACCCGGACCGTGAAATTTGTGTCACGGTGGGTTCAAAAGAGGGTTTGGCCACTCTGGCGCAAGCCATTTCTCAGCCAGGGGATGCCTTCATTGTGCCGGACCCGAGTTATCCTATTCACACCTGGGGATTTGTTATTCCTGGCGCGCAGGTAATCCATATTCCCAATACTCCCGCTGAGTTGCTTGCGGCGCTTCCGCGTGCTATTGAGTCTGCACCTAAAAAGCCGGTGGCAGTGGTGGTAAATTACCCGTGCAATCCGACCGCTGCGGTGGCGGATTTGGCTTTTTATGAAGAAGCGGTGCGGATTTGCAAGCATTACGGCGTGTATCTGATGTCCGATTTAGCCTAGTGTGAAATTTATTTTGATGGCAATCCGCCGCCCTCCGTATTGCAAGTGCCTGGCGCGCGCGATATTGCGGTGGAGTTTACCACGGTGAGTAAGTCCTATTCCATGGCTGGATGGCGCATTGGTTTTGCCTGCGGCAGTCCTGCGCTTATTGGCGCGTTGACCAAGCTTAAATCCTATTTAGATTATGGCACGTTTCTGCCGGTGCAAGTGGCAGCTGCTACCGCGCTTACTGGGCCACAGGATTATGTGGAGAAAATGCGAATGCTTTATAAAGAGCGCCGTGATTTGATGGTATCTGGCTTGAATAAGGCGGGTTGGCCCGTGGAAGCGCCCAGCGCGTCGATGTTTCTGTGGGCTAAAATTCCGCCGGCATTCGCGCATATGGGATCGCTGGAGTTTTCTAAGCAATTACTCGCCCATGCCGATGTGGCGGTAGCACCAGGTGTTGGATTCGGTGCGGGTGGAGAAGGGTATGTGCGGATTGCCTTGGTGGAAAATAAAGAGCGTATCCGTCAGGCAGTGCGCAATATCAAAGGGTTTTTAGCCGGTCAGGTAATGGAGAAAAGCGCATGAACTCGCCCTTGCGTATCGGCCTTGCAGGCCTTGGAACTGTAGGTGGCGGGACGCTGGCGTTGCTGGAGGAAAATGCAGCCCAGATCGCTGAGCGCTGCGGACGTGAATTACGCGTGACCGCGGTTTCGGCGCGTACCGCTTCCAAAGCCCGGGGGTATCGTTTCGTTGCCGATGCGGCTGAATTAGCTGCTGATCCGGAAGTGGACGTGGTGGTAGAAGTCATCGGTGGTTCCGAAAATGTGGCGCGGCAATTGGTGGAGCGCGCGCTATCCAAGGGAAAGTCGGTGGTAACGGCGAATAAGGCCCTGATTGCCCACCATGGGTTATTATTAGCCCAGTTAGCGGAAAAAAATCACGCAACATTGGCATTTGAAGCTGCAGTGGCTGGTGGCATTCCTATTATTAAAAGTATGCGTGACGGGCTGGCCGCTAATCGTTTCCGCCGTATCGTCGGTATTTTAAACGGCACATGTAATTACATCCTGTGGAATCGCCGCGCGGATTTTGGGGATATTCTGGCGGAAGCCCAGGCGCTGGGTTATGCTGAGGCGGAGCCGAGCTTTGATATTGATGGTATTGATACCGCCCATAAAATCACGTTGCTGGCGAGTCTTGCTTTTGGGTGTGCGCCCGCGATTCAGCAGGTTGAAATAGAGGGTATCCGCCGGGTATCCCTGCGAGATTTGGAGTTTGCGGCGGAGTTGGGTTACCGGATTAAATTGCTGGGTATCGCGGAGCTGGGTGCACATGGATTAATGCAGCGCGTAAGCCCCTGCATGGTGCCAACTGGTTCACCGCTTGCCAATGTGCATGATGTATTTAATGCCGTGGCTGTGGAAGGCCATGCTGTGGGGCATGTATTTTTTGAAGGGCGTGGCGCAGGAGCAGGACCGACAGCCTCTTCCATCGTCGCGGATCTCATGGATATTGCGCGTGGTACTGCGTATAAGCCTTTCACCTTGCCGGTAGCCAAGCTTGCAAATTTGCCGAATGTGCCAGCTGACCAGCAAAAATCCGCGCATTATGTGCGTCTTAACGTGTTGGACAAGCCGGGTGTGCTGGCCGACATTACTGGCCTCTTCCGGGATTCCGGTATTTCGGTGCGCGCGGTAATGCAGCACTCCCACGCGCCCGGTGAGCCGGTAGACGTGGTGCTTACGACCCATGAAACTACGGAGGCTGCTATGGTGCAGGCATTGGCGCGCGTGGCATTGCTTCCCAGCATGCATGAGACGCCATATCGTATACGGATTGAAAGCCTGTAGATTCCGAGGTTGCGCGTTAAGCGGACGATAATCCTTTAATTTACGCAAAGAATGCAGTACATTCCGTGCTTCATTTCTAAAAGCAGGAATTATGGACACAATGAAAAAACTTACCCCTGTTACCAGCGAGCGCGAATGCTTTACTATGGACCGTAATTTTGCGCTGGAAGCGGTGCGGGTGACAGAAGCCGCGGCATTGGCGGCATCACGCTGGATGGGGCGTGGCGATGAGAAAGCCGCGGATCAGGCGGCAGTAAATGCCATGCGTGAAGCGTTAAACGGCTTGACCATTGACGGCACGGTGGTGATCGGTGAAGGCGAGCGCGACAAAGCGCCGATGTTATATATTGGTGAAAAAGTCGGTTGCGCGCCGGGAAAAGGCGCAAAAATAGACATTGCGCTGGACCCGCTGGAAGGAACTACCATATGCGCACATGGCGCAGCCAATGCGATGGCGGTGATTGCGATGGCAGAGGCGGGCGGGTTTTTGCATGCTCCGGACGTATATATGCAAAAAATCGCAGTAGGCGGCGGTTTGCCCGAAGGCGTGGTGCAGCTGGACGCATCACCAAAAGAAAATTTGCATAATCTGGCACGTGCCAAAGGCTGCGAAGTATCGGATCTGGTGGTGTGCATCCTAGACCGTGACCGTCACCAGGAACAAATTGCCCAGGTGCGGGCCGCGGGTGCGCGCATTCAGTTGATCCGCGACGGGGATGTTGCCGGGGTTATCGCCACGGCACGCCCGGATACCGGAGTTGATCTGTACATGGGTATTGGCGGCGCGCCGGAAGGCGTGCTTGCGGCGGCTGCGCTGCAATGCATCGGCGGCCAGATGCAAAGCCGTCTTATTTTCCATGAAGAAGCGGAGCGTGAGCGCGCCATGCGTATGGGGATTACCGACTTCAATCACATTTATACCATGGACGAACTTGCGCATGGTGATGTGATGTTTGCTGCTACCGGTGTAACGGATGGCTCCATGCTTAAGGGCGTGCGCCGTTTCCCTGGCGGCGCGACCACCCATTCTATCATTATGCGCGCCAAAACCGGAACCGTCCGCGTAGTAGAAGCCGAGCACAATTTTGATCGCAAGACGTGGGGGGATAAGTAGGGAGGTTTCAGGGTTCAGGGTTCAGGGTTCAGGGTTCAGGTTAATAGAGGCTTTGCTTGCTGAAACCTCAAACCTGTAACCTCAACCCCCCCAGCTCTTACTTTTCATTTCCTAATCCCCCCGCATCCTGCTAAGCAACGTTCATGTCTAAGCAGTTGCTAAAGTCGCTTTATTTTTGGGTTATTGTCGGGATTGTCGCGGGCGTGACGCTTGGGCATGTGGCGCCGGAGTATGGTCAAGCCATGCGCCCGTTAGGGGATGCATTCATTAAATTGATTAAAATGCTGATTGCGCCGGTGATTTTCTGCACCATCACTACCGGCATTGCGGGGATGCGCTCATTAAAAAATGCCGGGCGTGTAGGGTTTAAAGCGCTGCTTTATTTCGAAGTATTAAGCACGGTTGCGCTGCTGATTGGATTGGTGGTGGCAAATGTTATGCAACCTGGTGCACAAATGCATATTGATCCGGTAACGCTGGATGTTGATTCCGTGTCGGCCTATACGCACAGAGCAGAAGTGCCGACGTCACCCGGGCAGTTCTTGTTGCAGCTGATTCCCAGCACTTTCGCGGATCCCTTTGTAAGCGGCAATATGCTGCAATTGTTGCTGGTGTCGGCATTATTCGCAGTGGGTTTGTTGTCGCTCGGTAACCGCGGATACCAGGTGACACAACTGGTACAGCAGCTTTCAGATATTTTATTCAAAATTATTGGTATTGTCGTGAAAGCCTCGCCAATCGGTGCGTTCGGCGCTATGGCGTTTACGGTGGGGACATATGGCATTGGCACGCTAACGCCCATGTTGCATCTGATGCTTGGATTTTATGCAACATGCTTATTATTCATCTTTATTGCACTTGGTGGGGTGATGCGTCTATGTGGGCTGCGCCTCTGGCTATTATTGCGTTATATCCGCGAGGAATTGCTCATTGTGCTTGGCACGTCCTCATCAGAAGCAGCGTTACCCCGGCTAATGGAAAAAATGACGGCGCTGGGTTGTTCCCGGGCGGTGGTGGGCATGGTGGTGCCAACGGGCTATTCGTTTAATTTGGATGGTACGGCTATTTACCTGACATTGGCGGCGCTTTTTATTGCGCAGGCATTGGGTATTCCACTGAGCCTTGGCGACCAGTTGCTGTTGCTGGCGGTTTTGCTGCTTACCTCCAAAGGTGCGGCCGGAGTGACCGGAAGTGGGTTTGTGGTGCTGGCTGCTACCTTATCGGCGGTGGGCCATATTCCGGTAGCGGGCGTGGCGCTGATTTTAGGGGTAGACCGGTTTATGTCTGAGGCACGCGCACTAACCAATTTCATCGGAAATGCCGTGGCCACCGTGGTGGTGGCGCGGTGGGAAGGGGCGGTGGATATGGCTCAGGCCAGGCATGTGCTTGGCCAACCAGTTGATTAAAATTGACTTATCTGCAGTGCAGGCATAATATAGATAGAGCATATGGCAAAACATTCCACATTTCGTGTGATCCAGCGCGTTCGTGAGCATGGATTCACATTGTTGGAAATTGCCATTGTACTCTCTATCATTGCATTAATGGCTGGTGGAACCGTTGCTACTCTCGGCGGCATGATGGAACGCGGCAGGGTTACGGATACGGAAGCCCGTTTAGACCGTTTGCAGCAAGCGCTCCTGGCGTACAGCACCGCATTTGGCAATTTACCGTGTCCAGCAGGGCTTACGATAGCAGGGCTTCCGGTAAATCAGAGTGATCCTAATTATGGCAAAGCGGATTGTGCCGTTGCGTTCAACGATGGTGGCGATACGCGCGTGGGCATGGTGCCAGTCAAGACATTGGGGCTGCCTGATAATGCCGGTATTGATGGATTCGGTTCGCGCATTGTCTATGCGGTGGATAGAAGAATGACCGTGGCGAATGCGTTAAATACTTATGCCCAGACAGATACAACCATTGGTTCTATCAACGTATTGGATGATAGCGGCGGTAAACGCACCAGCACGACTCCAGGCGATAATTTGCCACCTGCTGTATATGTATTGCTAAGTCCAGGTGCTGATATGCATGGGGGCTATGGTGCCGTAAGTGGTGCGCGCCATAACAGCGGCGCAACGGATCCCAATACGTTGGACAATTGCCATTGCGATCTAAATTTTCTTCCTAAACCTAATGGCGATTCCAGCTATAACAAATTCGTACAAAAATGGGCGACGAATGCCAGTGCGGGAACGGCGAATTCCGGATTTGATGATATTCTACGCTTTGCGCGACGCAGTGATTTCCCCCCTGCCGCTGCGGAGTCTATAAGTTCGACTGGCTCAAGCAGTTCAAGCAGTTCAAGCAGTTCAAGCAGTTCAGGCAGCTCAGGCAGCTCAAGCAGCTCAGCCAGCTCAAGCAGTTCTTCTGGCGGCAGCACGACCAGTAGTTCGGGGAGTAGTAGTTCCAGTGCTTCCAGCAGTTCATCGTCAAGCTCTTCTGGTGCCAGTTCATCCTCGGGAGGTGGCACCACCAGCGTCTGTCCTAATCCCTGTATTGTTACCTTTAATGGAAATACCTACAATTATTGTGATGGTCGGCGCACAATGGCGCCTGACTGCTTAGGATTTGCTTGCTGTGATAAATCGGCTTTTGGATGCACACTTGCTGGAACAGGGCCTGATGGAAATGCACTTACCTGTGTTCCTGATTTGGATGTGCTTCCTAAGCGGGCTGATGGATCATACGTACATCACTGCTTGCCGCATGCTCCGTGTATATAGTTTGCAAAATAAGGATTATAATGCCTATATTCAGTCGGTTATGAGTTTTAAGGGTGGTAATGCAATTTGCTATTGCAAAACTGTAAAAGTTACTCTATTTTAATTACTAGTTAATTTTTTATTAACAAAAAAATATAGAGCTTAATATCAACTCCTTGCCTTAAGAAGAGGATGACACGATGAGCAAATCAAAATCACCTGAAAACCGTGAGGGATCAGAAGTTGAAATACACAGACGTGGGCTTTTGCGGCTTGTTGGAGCTGCAGCAGCGGGCTCAGTGATGGCAGCTGGTATTGTCCAATATGATCACCTCCGCCATCATGAAATCGAAGATCAGCTGGCAATTGCTTATATACCTGAAAAAATTACTGAATTTATGAAAAAACATAGCTCTGTTCATTTTGATAATCTTGCAAGGTTAAAAGACAGTGATGTAGACCTGTTCGAAAATGATTTAAAGAAAGATCCAGCCCTTCAGGATATGGTTTGTCTTATTCAATACGGGCAGAACACACCTTCGAATAAAGATGAAGCCGTGCGGCGTGTTGAAGAGGTTATTGGGACGGTTAAATTTGGTATTAATTCCGTGCGCAGTAGTTTGTTCGGTGGTTCTGTGCCAGCCACAGAAGATAAAAATCATCACAACCAAACCCCTGAAGAAAGACGAGAAACTATAAAAGCTCTTGAAAAAGAAAGAGCGTATTATGCTAAAAAAGATCCAGCATATGAAAAATTAAACCAACAACAACCAGTTCCAGTAGAAATCTTTCGCCCTTTTTCTAAACAAACACTAGCTACTCTTGGTGACCCGGATGCTATGAGAGCATGGAGAAAAAAAATAACTATTTTAGCTAAGAGCAATGCAATAATAATTGCACCTGAACAAATGGATAAGCTAGGCTCGATTAAACCAAAAGGGACCGTACGCGAAAATAAAAATTATGATATTGCGGATTGGATGGATGAAGTCATTGCCTCAAAAAATCCGACTTCCGGTGTAGACATTAATACATTACAAAAAGCACCTGAAATTGCAGGAAGGCACAACTAAGGGTTTATAACATACCCTCACCCCACCAGCTTCCTAAACACATCCTCTAAATCCGGTTGCACCGTGGTGACGTCGCGCAGGCGGATGCCGGAGTCTTGGATGGTTTGGAGGAGGTCTTGGATGTGGTCGGTGCTTGGTTTGTATTGCAGTACCAGCTGGCCTTCGCTGTTGAGTGTCGCATTCGGCCCGGCCAGTGTCGGGGGAATGGTGGTGATGGGATCGCGCGGGGTGACGATCAGCTGCTTGCTGTCAAAGGCGCGCATGAGGTTGGCCTTGCGGTCACTGGCAATGAGTGTGCCGTGGTTGATGATGCCGATGGTGTCGCACAATTCTTCGGCCTCTTCCAGATAATGCGTGGTGAGCAGCACGGTGGTCCCCTGGCGGTTCAATTCCCGGACATAATTCCATAGTTGCGTGCGCAGCTCCACATCCACCCCGGCGGTGGGTTCATCAAGCACCAATACGCGTGGGGAATGAACCAATGCTTTAGCAATGAGCAAGCGGCGGCGCATCCCGCCAGAAAGACGCCGTGCGTTAACATCGGCCTTATCCGCCAGGCCAAGAGCGTCCAGGATCTCCTGTGTGCGGCGTTTGGCTTTGGGGACGCCATAATAGCCGGCATGGATTTCCAGCGCCTGGCGCACGGTAAAAAACGTATCCAACACCAATTCTTGCGGCACCACCCCGAGCGCTCCCCTGGCCTGGCGCATGTTGCGTTCAATATCAAAGCCGCAAATTTCCACGCTGCCGCTGGTTTTATTAACCAACCCGGCCATGATATTGATCAATGTCGATTTCCCAGCGCCATTCGGCCCCAGCAACCCGAAAAACGCACCTTCGGGGATGTCCAGGCTAATACCCAGAAGAGCTTCTTTGCGCTGATTTTTTTTACGATCTATATACGTTTTGCGAAGATCGCGAATGGAGACGGCGTTCATAAGAGAAAATAAGGACTAACGGTGAATGGATGAGGATATGTAGCACGTCATCCGTCATCCGTCATCTGTCATCGTCATCCGACTCATCATAAGGATTTTTGCCTTTACGGATATTAAGGCGGATGGGAACGCCGTCCAGTTTGAAATGCTTACGCAGCGAATTGACCATGTAGCGTTCATAATGTCCCGGCAGCTCTTCCATGTTGCAAAATACCGTGAAGCTTGGCGGGCGGGTGCGGGTTTGTGTGAGGTAGCGGATTTTAAGGCGGCGGCCTTCCACCATCGGCGGCGCATGCGCCATGAGCGCTGCTTCCAGCCAGCGGTTGAGTGGGCCGGTGGTGAGGCGGGAGCTCCACAATTCATGCATATGAAAGGCCGCCTGCATCAGGGCTGGCATGCCAATATTGCGTACGGTGGAGATGGGAATGATCGGAATACCGCTCAGTTGGGGCAGTGAGGAGTCGGCCAGTTCACGGCAGGTTTCCATGTATTTTTTACGGTCTGAAGCGCTGACCAAGTCCCATTTACTGACGGCAAGCACTACGGCGCGGCCTTCACGGGCGGCGAGGTCGGCGAGTTGGATGTCCTGTTTTTCAAAGGCAAGCGTGGCGTCCATCAACACCACCACCACATTGGCGCGGCGTATGGATTTAAGCGCGTCAGCGGCGGACATGCGTTCCAGCGCGTCATCAATTTTCGAGCGGCGGCGAAGGCCGGCGGTGTCCACCAAGGTGAGGGTGCGATCAGCATAGGTGAAGGGAACAGAAATGGCATCGCGGGTGATGCCGGCTTCCGGGCCGGTGAGCAGGCGTTCCTGGCCGAGCATATGGTTGATGAGCGTAGATTTCCCGGCATTAGGGCGGCCTACAATGGCCAGGGTGAGGGATTCATGCGTAGCATGCGCTTCCGGCTCTGCGGGTATCTCTTCATGCTCACAACGGGCGAGCACTTCATAGAGGTGATTCATGCCTTCGCCATGTTCGGCGGAAACGGGGATAGGCTCACCGAAACCGAGGCTGTACACTTCTCCGATTGCCGCTTGCACAGAAGGGATGTGTTCGGATTTGTTGACCAGTACCAGCACTTTTTTACCGGTTTTGCGCAGCAATGCGGCAAAGTGGCGGTCAGCGGAGGTGAGCCCGGCGCGACCATCAATCACCATCATAACGAGATCGGAGTTTTCCACTGCTTCCAGCGTTTGCGCGGTCATACGGGCGCTTAAGGAGCCGGGAGCTGCATCTTCCAAGCCTGCCGTATCATAAAGCAAGAAATCCAGGGGGCCAATACGGGCTGCCCCTTCCTGGCGGTCACGCGTGACACCCGGGGTGTCGGCGACAATAGCGGCTTTGGTGCCGATCAATCGATTGAAAAGCGTTGATTTTCCTACATTGGGACGGCCAACAATGGCAACATTAAGCATGAGGTGATGTATTCTACGTTATTGGTTATCGGGATAGGGGGGGTAGTTCCTATAATTCCCTGCCGACTAGGTATAACCTATAACTAGTATTAATACAATGCATAGAGCGTAGCATCATCCGTGCCGAGGTAAAGTACTCCGCCTGCCACCACGGGTGGTGTGTAAATGCCGTCTGGTAGGCTGGTTTCCCCTAAGATGCTGCCGTCCTGCGGAGAAATTTCCATTAATGTGCCATGCGCACCGACGACTAAAAGCCTGCTTCCGGCCATGACGGGACCATTCCAGATGTAACGGCGGCTCTTTTTGTCCTTTTCATTTTCCAGTGCAGGGAGTTGCCGCACCCAGCGGATACGGCCATCCAGCCGTTGGAACGCAACCAAGGCACTGTCAGTGGTAAGGACGTAAACATAATCTCCAGCTACCCATGGGGTGGAAACGGAAGAAACGGGTTGTTCCCATAGACGGCGGCCAGATTCCACATCAAACGCTGCAAATTCACCAACACTACCGGCAACATAAAGAATATTATCAACAATAACAGGGTCTCCGCCAATACCGGTGAATACAGAGGTTGCGGTTTGTTGCTGGGGTGCGATCAATACGTCATTCCATAAGGCATCACCCGATGCAGCACGAAGCGCATGTACTTCACCGGAGGCATACGGGGCGATGACAATGTCGTCGGTGGCGGCAGGTGAGGCGGCGATTAAGAAGCCAGTGCCTTCATTTACACCGCGATGACTCCATAGGATAGCGCCGGAATTGGCATTGAGGGCATACAGCTGGCTATCATCGGTGACAGCAAACACGCGTCCGCCGATAACGTGCGGTGCAGCGCGCAGAGGTGTGCTTAACAATTGACGCCATAATTCCATGCCGGTTTTTGCATCAAACGCTGCAACAAGGCCGCGTCCGCAGGTGGCATAAATACGGCCATTGTCATAAGCAAGGCCGCCACCCATAACCGCCTCATCGTCGGTGCCGGCGACACCGGGGGAAATCCAGCGCACTTCGCTTACGTTTTTCATGTCGTGGGCTGAAATATGGCCGCGGGCATCCATAGTAAAGATTGCGCTCCCCCCGATGACCGGCGCCGGGATGAGCTTGTATTTGAAACTATTGCCATCGCCCATGCTGGCTGACTGGCGGTGTTCAAAACTTACACCAAGTGCAGGATTGCTATTGATCTTGGAGTCACTTTGTCCGCCGTGCTGGGGCCAGGCGTCGTTGGGTGCGGCGGTGGGTATATCCACTGCGATATTACTGAGACTGCTATCGGGTTCCAGTTTTGACGTTTCGCGCAAGACGGAGACACGCTCGCCAGCCAGTTTAGAGGATTCTTTTTTCGTTCCTCCCATCCAGGAGGGCATGGAGCTACACGCTGCCACTGGCAGGGTGAAGGCAAGGAGCAAGCATGCGGTGCGGAGTTGCATGTTAAGGAGCCAAATAAGCGGCCATATCGCTGGCGCGTGTGCGTAATGCCAGGGGAGCGGCAATATCTTCAGCAATAGCGCGGAAAGCGGCGGCGGCCGCCTCTTTTTTCCCATCGGCATACAGCTTCCACGCTTCGGCTTCTTTTTCCAGTGGCGCAAACGCAGCCGGCACGTTTTCAACCGGTGCGATAATGATGGCTTTGTTTGCCTGGGTTGATGCATGCAATGCAAGCATACGGGCAATGAGGCGGATCTCTTCGGCGATATGGGAGTTTTCCGCGACATCCGTGTAAAGTGGCACAGCATCAGCTGGTTTCTCAGCTTTCATCAGTAAAGCCGCCTGGTGAAGCTGAGCAAAGGCGGCTTGTGAAGTGTCGGGGCGATGTTCAACTAATTCCGCCAGTTTTTTGGCGCGCACAGCTTCATCTTTTTCGCCAAGCGCAGTGTAAAGCTGTCCGGCTTGCGCTTGTTCGCGGTTGCGGGAATAGGTTTGCCATCCGACGGTAATGGCGGTCATAATGACGATGGCGATGCTGCCGCTGATGATCCACGGGCCAATCTGCGCCCATAATTCGCGGAGCTTATCGGCGCGGATTTCATCTTCTATCTCGCGGAGAATTTCATTCATATTATTCCCACTCAATGGTGCCCGGCGGCTTGCTGGTTACATCATATACCACACGATTAATCCCGCGCACCTCGTTTATGATGCGGTTGGCTACACGGCCTAAAAAAGCATGATCGAATGGAAAATAATCCGCGGTCATACCGTCAGAAGACGTAACGGCGCGCAGCGCGCAAACATATTCATAGGTGCGGGCATCGCCCATGACGCCCACGGTTTTTACCGGCAGTAAAACACAGAACGCCTGCCAGATGGTGTCGTAGAGGCCGCTGTTGCGAATTTCTTCAATGTAAATAGCATCCGCTGCACGAAGGAGGTTGAGTTTTTCCGAGGTGATGTCACCCGGAATGCGAATGGCAAGGCCGGGACCGGGGAAGGGATGGCGGCCTACCAGTTCAGAGGGAAGCCCAAGTTCAAGCCCAAGGCGGCGCACTTCGTCTTTAAATAATTCGCGCAATGGCTCAACCAATTTCAGTTTCATACGCTCCGGCAAACCGCCAACGTTATGGTGGGATTTAATGGTAACGCTAGGACCTCCGGAAAAAGATACGGATTCGATCACATCGGGGTAGAGTGTGCCTTGGGCCAGAAATTCAAACGTACCTTCGTGCTCCTGCACTTTTTCCGATTCGATTTCGAACACTTCGATAAATGTTTCGCCGATAATTTTACGCTTACGCTCAGGGTCAGAGACGCCGTTCAGGCGATTTAAAAACAACAGGCTGGCGTCAATGGAAACCAGCGGAATATTGAAATGACTGCGGAAAAGGTCTTCAACCTGGCGTGCTTCATTCAGACGCAGGCAACCGGTGTCGATGAAAATGCAGGTGAGGCGGTCACCAATGGCTTCACGTAGCAGTGCAGCAACCACGGTGGAATCCACGCCGCCGGAGACACCGCATAGCACACGGCCATTTCCCACGTGGTTGCGAATTTTTTCGATTGCCTGTGCGCGAAACGCATGCATGCTCCAATCCCCACGACATCCTGCAATGCGGTGAGTGAAATTATGCAAAAGCGCTGCGCCGTCTGGGGTGTGCATGACTTCAGGATGAAATTGCACGCCGTAAATTTTGCGTGATTCATCGGCTATGGCAGCAAACGGGGCTGAGGGCGTATCGGCAATGACATGGAATCCTGCTGGCAATGCGCTTACGGCATCACCATGACTCATCCATACCGAATATTCTTGGCCTTCTTTCCATACGCCTTCAAATAATCGGCAAGATTTTACGGCGCGTATGTGCGCGCGGCCAAATTCGCGGGCGTGGGCGGGCTCGACTTTTCCGCCGAGCATTTGGCAGATGAGTTGTTCGCCGTAGCAAATGCCAAGCACGGGGACGCCGAGCGTAAACACAATATCGGCGCAGCGTGGCGAAAATTCTTCATGCACGGAAGCGGGGCCACCGGAAAGAATGATCGCCTTGGGTTGAAACGCAGCAATGTCAGCGGCGGACGTGCTATAGGGGCGAATTTCAGAATAGACGCCGTGCTCGCGCACGCGCCGGGCGATGAGCTGGGTAACTTGCGAACCGAAATCAAGAATGAGGATTTTATCCATAGGAGGCGCAACCTAGCGGAGCGCGGGGCATTTGGCAATATGCCGTGTAAATGCCGTTTTTTGTCGAATATCCAATTTTCCCATAAATTTTCCCATAAAAAAGGGCGACCCGAAGGCCGCCCTTTCCTGTGTAAACAGCTTAATAGTTAAGCTTTTTTGCCGCCTTTGGTGACAACAATGCTGCCGTCTTTCATTTTCCAGGAGCCATCTGGCGCTGGCATCCAGGTTTTGCCGCCATCTTTGCTGACTTTTACGCTGCCATCGGCTTCAACTTGAGCCCATGAGCCGTCTTCCATCTGCATTTTAACCGCTTCAGCTGGCTTAATGGTGGTGGTTTCGGTTTTGACTTCCGATTTCATCATCATAGGAGCAGGAGCTGCTGCGGTGGTTGCAGGGGCAGGCGTGGTGGCTGGTGCAGAAGCCATAGCGGCTACAGGCAGGGCTGCGGCAAGGGCAGCGATAATGAACTTTTTCATATATATATCCTAATCGTTAGGGTTGATATTGCAGCCTATATTAGCTGGCGATTACACAATAATCGCTTGTGGCGAATTTATACCCTCGCACCGCAGGCGTGCCAAGCGATTTTTCTCTATATTACAAAGATTTAATTCACCGCGCATTTGCGTGGTTATAATGAATTTACAGGCCCGGAAAGTGGTTTATGGTGCAGGAAAAGAGATGGTTACAATTAATCCCGGCGCGTGGTCGGAAAGCGTTATGTCAGCGCTATGCATACGGGCAATTGCCGCTACTAGACTTAAGCCCAATCCGTTGCCACGCGTATGACGGCTGCTTTCTAAGCGGAAAAATTTCTCAAATACTTTGCTACGGTATTCCTCAGGTATTCCGGGCCCACAATCGCTTACCGTAATATCGATGGTATCACGTTGTTCATGCGTATTCGTGCGCGCATGGACTAATACAACACTCTGTTCCGGCGCAAATTTTATCGCATTATCCAATAAGTTGGAGAATGCTTGAGTAAGCAAATTTTTCTCACCCAAAATAGCCGGAAGCGTAGGTAAGTTACATTCCAGACGGATATGCTTTTCCGTGGCGTAGGGTTCATAAAATTCGGCTAGATGCGTGAGGATTGCGCTTAAATCACAGGGCTCAAAGGCGCTTATGTCGGTGTTGGCTTCCAAGGCGGTAATTTTCAAAATAGAATTAAATGTGCCGATCAGTTCCTGCATATCAGCCACGTTTTTTTCCAGTAGACGACGGGCGGCGGTGGTTTCTTTCATGCCACGAAGACCTGCCTCTGTGCGTGCCACAATACGTTGAAGCGGGCTGCGTAAATCATGGGCGATATTGCTGGCAAACTGGCTGAGCGATTGGAGCAGCGCTTCGATGCGGTCCAACATACGATTGAGGTTATGCGATAATTCATCAAACTCATCGCCGCTGCGATTAAAGGGGATACGCGTGGAAAGTGCGCCTTGCATAATGGTATCGGCCGAGCGATTGATAATAGAAAGACGGCGCATAACGCTTCGCGTCATGACCGCTGCACCTAAAATGGCCATACCGGAAATCAACAGCAAGCTTGCCCAAAATGCTTGAATAATAGTGTGCTCGACATTACGCAAGCTTTGCTGGCTTTGACCGACCAGTAATGTTCGCCATTTGGAAAGTGGCAGGGAGACAGCTTTAACTGCGATGCTGCCGAATTGGTCACGGGTGTTTTGAATAAAAAAGCGCATCCACTGACCATCTTTTTCATAGGCTCCTCCCGGCACGGCGAATTGAGGCCATTCGTTGAGATTGCCGGATAAATGCTCATTTTTATTATTGACCAGCAGATAAATTTCCGCGCCGTCGTCATCACTGGCGATGAGTTCCTTAAGCCGCGCCTCCAAGCCAACAGAGCCATTTTCCCGGTATTCATTGCGCAGCATTTCTACGCGGACATGAATCGCATCGCTGATTTGGTCATCAATATAATGGGTAGCGTAGGTATAAATGAACCCGAACAATATCATGGCTGAAAACGAAAACAGCCCGACGTAAACCAGGCCAAGGCGGAACGTAAAGGTATGAAAAATACGTAGCAGCCGAAGCATAGCTACCTCATGCATCCAGTCGATATCCAGCCCCGCGTAGGGTTTGGATCATCGATTTTCCGAAGCCTTTATCTACTTTTTGACGCAACCGGCTGATATGTACGTCAATTACATTGGTTTGCGGATCAAAATTATAATCCCAGACATGCTCAAGCAGCATGGTGCGCGTAACAACGGTGCCGCAGTTACGCATTAGATACTCAAGCAGTGCAAATTCCCGCGCCTGCAAATCAATCATTTTCCCGGCGCGTGTTACATTCCGCGATAGTAAATCCATCTCCAATTCGCCGCAGCTTAACTTGGTGACAGCCGCATTGGCAGGTTTTCGCCTGGTAATTGCTTCTAGGCGGGCCAGTAATTCGGTAAAGGAATAGGGTTTTACTAAATAATCATCCGCGCCGGATTTTAAGCCTTTGACGCGCTCTTCCACCTTGTCGAGCGCAGTTAAAATTAAAATAGGGGTTTGGTTGCCGGAGGCGCGTAAGGTTTGAATAATCGTTACGCCGTCAATTTCTGGCACCATACGGTCTATGATCATGGCATCATATGCTTCTGAAGCGCCTAAAAATAAGCCGTCTTTTCCAGAGGCTGCATGGTCTACGACATAGCCTTGTTCGCGCAGTCCTTTAGCGAGGTATTGCGCGGCTTCCTTATCGTCCTCAATGATGAGAATTTTCATGATTTTGCCTTGAACCAGAAAAATAAAACCGCCAATACCATGCCATAAGAAATGCCCAGTGCCGGCCAGCCAAAGGAAACATCAAGCGTGGCAAGCGAAGCCAGCAAAATTAAGAGCATATTCATGCCGAGTACTACCCGTACTACCGCCTCATGCGAATGGCCTGACCGCACTGCCTGCTGGTAAAAATGCTTGGAGTGCGCTTGCCAAATTTTCTCACGACGCCATGCCCGGTGGGCTAAGGTGATAGAAGCATCGCAGAGGTAATAGGCGGGTAAAATTAAAGCCGCATACACATAGCCCGTGTCACTGGCGCGTAATAGCAAATAACCCAATAAAAAACCTAATGGAATACTGCCGACATCGCCCAAGAAAATTTTTGCAGGATGCCAGTTCCACCATAAAAATCCAGCGCCTGCCGCTAATATGACTAATGCGCCGAGCGATAAAGAATCGCCAAAGCTACCGGTAAGCGTAGTGATCATCAGTAATCCTGCGCAGATCGATATAGTTTCACTGGTCGCCATGCCGTCAATGCCGTCCATGAAATTAAATAAATTAATGAACCATACCCAGAGTGCTAAAATAAACGACTGCTCTATCCATAGAGGAAGGCCGAGTTCAGGAAAATGGGGTGACATTTCGGGAAGCATAACCCCAACAGCCATGATTTGCACGATTAGCCGGGTAAGGGGACCTAAGTGAATCCAGTCATCCACTAAGGAGATAGATGCCAGCAGCAATAAGGAAAACACCAGCAGATAGCTTTGGTCGGCGAGCAGTAAAAAGATCATCAAGCTCATCACCACGGCAATCCCACCACCGCGCGGGACAGGAATCGTGTGATTGCTTCGGGCATTAGGCACATCAAGCAGCATGCGTTTATGGCGTAGCGTCAGGATTACCCCGCGTGTGCCTATCAACGTGGTGATGAAACTGCCGAGCGCGAGAAAAATATAATAATAAAGGTCCATGAGCCGTATTTAGCACATTCCAGGAGGTAGCGAAGCAAATTTGTAGAATAAGGTTATTTGCGACCAAAAAGCCGTTCAATGTCGCCCTTTTTAAGGGAAATATAGGTCGGACGGCCATGGTTGCATTGGCCTGAATGGGGGGTTGCCTCCATTTGACGCAGTAAACCGTTCATTTCCGGTATTGAAAGTATGCGTCCGGCGCGCACGGAGCCGTGGCAGGCCATGGTGCCACAAATATGCTCAAGTTTTCCTTTAAGTGAGAGCATTTCACCAAACGAGGCTAGTTCGTCGGCCAGGTCCCGAACTAAGCGCTGTACGTCGGTGTCTCCTAGTATAGCAGGAATTTCGCGAACTATTACCGTGGACGCACCAAAGGCTTCCACCATAAGGCCGAGTGCCTGTAATTCCTGGGCACGCTCCAAAATGGATGCGCAGGCAGAGGGAGAAAGCGTTATGATTTCTGGAATCAATAATTGCTGGCGTGCAACGCCATTGGCGCTGGCCTCTGCTTTCATGCGCTCATACACTAAGCGTTCATGGGCGGCATGCTGATCGACGATTACCATGCCCTCGTGTGTTTCTGCTAAAATGTAAGTGCCATGCAGCTGTGCCCGGGCTGCCCCTAGGGGATAGGCTGCATAGTCCTCATTGTGCGGCAGCTCTGCAGGACGGGCGCTTGGCGGTATAAAGGTGGGGGGAAGGAAAGGGGCGGGTCCTATGGTATGTTCGCGCACATTCATACCCGCATATTCAGTCTGGGGATAACTATAGTGGCCAGTAGCAACAGCCGGTTCAAATGCACGCAATGCTGAACTGGATACTGTGGTGGAAGCGCGGTGGCCTGCATCGGCTAATGCTTGACGAATCGTGCCTATGATAAGCCCGCGTATAGTAGCTTGATCGCGGAAACGTACTTCGGCTTTTGCAGGGTGAACGTTGACATCGACTTCCGCATTGGGTGCTTCGAGAAAAAGTGCGACAACAGGATGGCGGTCATGTCCAATGAAATCCTGGTAGGCGGCACGCACCACGCCAAGTAACATACGATCGCGCACCGGACGATTATTGACGAATAAATATTGTGCGGTGGAAGTGGCGCGGTTGTAGGTAGGAAGGCCGATATAACCATTCAAGCGGAATCCTTCGCGGGTAGCATCCAAGGGCAATGCATTTCCTGCGAATTCATGGCCAAGGATGGTATCAAGCCGTTTCAGGCGCGAATCGAGCAAATCACTTTGTGCTGCATCAGTTTTGAGTAAAGTTTTTCCATCGGCGATAAATGAAAAACTAATGGCTGGTTGCGCCATGGCTAACCGAGTCACTGCTTCCAGGGCATAGGTGGTTTCCGAGCGGTCGCTTTTTAAAAATTTAAGCCGTGCAGGCGTGGCGTAAAACAAATCGCGCACTTCAACGCAGGTGCCACTGGGAAGTGAGGCAGGTGTAAGACCACTCTTTGTGCCGCCTTCAATGCGTATAGCCCAAGCATCATCTGACCCGCGTGCGCGACTGCTGATATGCAGTCGGCTGACGGAACCAATAGAAGGCAATGCTTCCCCACGGAAACCAAAATGGCGAATAGCGAAAAGGTCTTCATCGGGTAATTTAGACGTGGCATGCCGTTCAACGGCCAGAGCCAATTCTTCCCGTGTCATGCCAATTCCGTCATCAGTAACGGAAATGCGGGTTTTCCCTCCTTGCTCCAAATGCACGCTAATACGAGTGGCGCCTGCGTCTATGGCATTTTCTGCCAGTTCCTTAACAACAGAAGCAACGCGTTCAACGACTTCACCCGCGGCGATTTGGTTAACGAGATTCGGTGGTAACAGGCGAATGGAGGGGGTCATGGGGGAAATCTATGAAAATGTCTACCGTCAGTAGAGCAGAAAATCTCTGCAAATCAATACGCATAATCGTTTCAATCTACAACTGTCGTTAGAAAAGCCAGCTTCATCCCTAACAGGGGCACGCGAAAGGCATGTCGCGTTCCTATCGCAAGGCCGGTTGCTAGTGAATAGATGGAGTAAGGGGCGTCATTTCCTTGAGAGTTTCGCGCATGGCTAATTGTTCGGTAAAACTATTCGCATGCGGGCGATGTAGCGGTTCTGCTTTGTCCCGGAGGATTCGTTGAGTAAACGTATCTCGCGATAGGGGTTCTTCATCTAAGAAAGCATCGCCTGGATCCGCGCTGTCTTTCATCAAATTTTGTGCTTTTGTTTCCCGTGCAGGATCCTTAAAGGGCTGGTGTGCGATGGCCCTCATCGTTTCAGAAAAGCCTTCTTTGATTTCTTTTCCATCTAAATTTAAAGCGCCATCAATAAAACGGCTAACCGCCATATTGGTTTTATTATTGCGCCATAAACGACGTGTTTCCTCTTTTGCCCACATATAGGGGGTATACGTTACAGCCGCATTCCAATACCGTTCCACGGAGGAAGTCCCAATAGGTAGACCAAAAGACCGCACACTTTGATTAACGCGTATACGGCCATAATTGCTGGCATTGCCCAAGGAATTAAGTGCTGAATCGACGGGGCCGAACGTGTGCTGGTAGGCGTTAAATCGGCCACTAGAGATGGGGTTAATGTGTGGAGTGGAAGCTGAAGTAGCTCTCCAGCCTTTAAATTGTCCCTCATAACTTCTAAATTCTACCGGGGTGTCTAAGGTGAGTTTCCCGCCATGCATGTGCATGGGTTCGGATGCTTTCACTGCGTCATACCGCTCACCATCATGGAAAAACAGCATGCTGTCGCTAGTGGGATTGATGAAGCCTGCCTTGTATTTGCTTTGCGGTGTACGGATGCTCCAGAAAAATGGTACGGCGGGCGTCATGTAAATTCCCGCGACAATTGCATCGCGCGTGGCGCCTTTCGCGATATTTCCAATTTTTTCACCTACCGTTTCCTGTGCGCGTTCTTCGGCAGTTTTTTTATCGCCATACAGGCTGGAAGGTTTACCTTGGAGCAAATTGCCGATATGCGCGTATTGATGCTGATAGATGTTGGTAAACATATTATACATGGTAAAGCGCTCTTGCAGATTGAGCAGCCCGGCGATGTGGTAGTTTCCGGTTAGCTGTCCTTCATTATTCATTTTAAAGCTGCCGCCATTTAAGCCGCGGTCAAAATCATAGTGGAAACCGGGTTGCGCTCTATTCCAAAGGTAACGCGTGCCTTTCATCCAGTAAGCATATGGCATGCCCACCGCCCAGTCTTCCCCCATGCTTAGGCTGGTAATGGTCCAGGCTTCTTTAGCCAGGGCGTTTATCGCTTTGTTGGCGTCGATGCTGCCATCTTCATTGATCCAGTCTTTTTTGACGTGTTTATCCGCAACGTCTATGATTGTGCGTCCCAGTCGGTCAAAGCCGCCGGCTAAGGAGAAGTCGGTGGTGATGCCGACGACTTCTTCCCCCAGGGTACGCCCCGCAAGGCCGGGAGAGAAGTCATGGGAAGTAGCCCGAAAACGCACGGCGTTCTCACCATTATAACCTAATGCATTTACTGCTTTTTTGATGGGTATTCCGGCAAAAGTATCAAAGAATTTAGCGATCCAGTGCAGGGGCTTGGCTTTATTCCACTTTTCCGGCGAATATCCGGCCAGACCGGTGCTACGTCTGGCATACCAGCCACCGAAGGCAAATCCGCCGGCTCCCAGTATGCCCCGGGAAAAGACGCGCACGGCCAAGCGCTTTTGAGGAGACGCATTCCACGCCCTGGCAGCCGCCGCTTCTTCGAGTTCTTTATCCCATTTTTCTTTTGATAAATCACAGGCAACACCCAGGGTATCCGGCGCAGGGGTAATGCCCTTCGTCGGCGTCTCTGGCCCGGGTTCCGGTCCGTTTTTTAACTCCTGGTCCCTGTTTTTTTGCATCGTGCTTCTTTTTAAATGAGTTGCACACGGCGCTTATAATTCTACGTTTAGTTATACCATATATGGAACTCAGGCGTTCATGAAGGTTTTATGACAGCATTGACACATTAACTATCGCCCGAGTGGAGGGGGGTGCGGCAATTGTTGCAGTTGTGTGAAGATTGTGTTTTTGCAACCTGTTCTGATTGAGCCGGGATGAGGCTCATGCTACATTTGAAGGTGAAGTATTGTTTATGGACAGGCTGCAAAAAGGTAGGAAATGAGCCAGGTAATGGCAAAGAATCCGGGAATTATCAACGGTCCGTTGCTGCGGTTTGCGCATTGGGGAATGACGGTGAAAAACCTCGATCCCTCTACGCATCGCTTATACAACGCCGCCGGTCTTGCTGTGGGTTTATTCAGCGGCCGTCAGGCGATGAATGTACTCACCGGCGCAACCCCCTCAGGAGATGAGTTAGATAAAGATTCGACCATTGCGCCATTGCGTCCATTACACGGTATTTTGCGCTACGATCATTTCTCCGATGCTTCACAAGATCGTTATATGAAAGTGGTCGATAACTGGGCGCCTGCATTGCTCGGAGGATTTGGTGCTTATGCCGGAAGCTACCATTTCGGTATGGAGCAACCGCAATATAAAGCCATCACCGAAGCGGAAAAAAACATCTCTAAATTGACGCTGGATAAGGTTGAGACAATTGCAAAATTCCGCCAGGGTGAACCATGGCGGCGCTTGGCCGGTGCGACCTCTATGTTTGGTTCGGCATCGGGTTTTACGCTGATTCCGGGGTTGAATAATTATGGTTCTACCCTGGGTAATGCGTTCATGAGTTATGTGCCTCGGGATAAATTTTCTACCCCCTATTTTAAACCGCTCCAACGCTTTCTCTGCGGGAACAATCATTACTATCCCTATAGCCCTCCCGTCCAACTGGGGCGCCTGAAAAGCTATTTGCTTAATAATCCAGATAAACATCCCGAACAAGCACGTGCCTATGTCGCTTCGATTCTAGAGCCGTTCTTTGGTGCGCAGGCCACGCCTGATAAAATCGATGCGTTTATGGGCAATGTGATGACCGCTCGTAATGCTCATTTTGTCGAAGGCAAAGGGGTGGCGGATAAAGCGGCAGTAGAAAAAGCGCTTACCGGCTTATTGGCAGGAGAAGGATTTGAGCGGCACTTAAAAAAAATAGGGCTGGATCCGCGCGACGCAGCGGTGGGGCGTAATGGATTTATCGAATGGTTCTCGCGTGCCGTGGGCTGGGCTAAGGAAGCAGATACGCTGGAGATGAATTATAAAAAAGCCTATGCAGTGCGAAACAAGGTGGAATATGCGGTGGATCACACGCTGCGTACACGCCTCCACCCACATGACCGTAATACGCTTGTTGCAGGCGGATTAGTCGCCGCTGCCGGTGCGCTGTTTGTGGGTAATGAAGCCATAAATGCCCGCCGCCACCACAAGCGCGATAACGAAGCGCTGTTTCATCGTGTGCCGGAAGAAGTAGAAGAGGCGCAAGATGCCGCACAAGCGGCAGCGCAACAACCTGGTGCGACCGTCGATGTGGCGGAGATGAAGCAAAATGGGCCGGCAACGATTCCTATTTCCACCGGCCGGGCGCGCCCCCATAAAAAAGACGATAAATTGCTTGGATTTCTGGAATGGACGACGCAAGGACTCAATTCTCCTGAAACGTTTGGCACGCATCGATTCAGTTGCGCCGTGGGCCTTAGCACATTCGGCCTGGTCGGTATGAAGATTATGGAGGCGATGACGGGCCGGGATTTCGGCGGCAACGTAGTTCCTATTGACCGCGTGCCGGAATTCATGCGTGGTATTTACAAGAAGCTCGATTACAATCCGCATTCGGACCGGCCTAAAGATAAATGGATGTTTGTGCTGCATTTCGCCGTGCCGAGCATGTTTGCGGCGGCGGGTATTGTGTCGGCCAGCAAACATTTCTTCCGTGACCGCACACGCAAAGCGCAAAATGCAGAGTTTATTGATGATTTTGAAGACAAGGCAACGCAGGCGGAAGCAGGCCCATGGACGTTGCTTGCCACGACATCTTCGCTGATTGCAACGCCTTCCGGCAGTATTTTCCTTCCCATACCAGGCATTAATTATGGGATGAGTCTGGGGACGCGCTTTACGCTGTCTTCTGGGCGAAAAATGATTTTTCCCGGTGTAGGTGAAGCCTGGACCGGCACGGCTTCTAAATTTTCTCTCGGGCCAACAGCTTTGCGGGATTACATGATTAAATATGCCGCCAATAATAAATCCGAGCATCCTGAATTGCTGGAAGAAATGGCTATTGGTATTTTAAAGCCGCTCTTTGCTGATTTGACAGGCGAGCAAGTGCAGAAATTCGTGGATAAGGTTGAGGCAGATCGCGAATTATTGTTCCAATCGGGGGGCACACCGGAAGATGCCAAGAAAAATTGTGAGGCTGCACTATCCAAGCATTTTAAAGGCGCAGGATTAGAAGAAACACTCCGTGATTTAGGGTTTGATCCCTTGAAAGCACATTTGGGCAATAATGGCTTGTCCGGCCAAATCGCACAGTTTTTAGGCGCAGGCAAAAAATTGGAGGCGATTAATCAGGAATTTGCGGAGAAATATACGGCGCGGTTGCAGCAGCAGAAAGAAGCGGCGGAATCTGCGGTGTCGGTGCGGCAGGCGGGGTAAAAAGATTATTTTCTTTCACCAGCACTTCTTTCTAGCACCAGCACCTCTTGCTTTCTTAATCATTGTAAGAAAGAAGTGTTGGTGTTGGTGCTAGGAAGAGGTGCTGGTGCTGGTGAAGGAGCTATTTATACACAATCTCTAAAATCTCATAAGACCGCGTGCCTTTGGGCGTAGTTACTTCCACACTATCGCTTTTTTTACGGCCGATAAGGGCACGGGCGATGGGGGCGGTTAGGGAAATACGGCCGGATTTAATGTCGGATTCGTATTCGCTTACAATTTGGTACGTGACCTCTTCTTCGCTGTCTTCATCTACCAAACGTACCGTGGCGCCAAATGTGACCTTGTCGCTTTTCATTTTCGTGACGTCGATTACATCGGCCCGAGAAACTTTGGCTTCTAATTCCTGAATGCGGCCTTCGATAAAGCTTTGTTTTTCCTTAGCAGCCGAATATTCCGCATTTTCCGACAAATCACCGTGCGCGCGCGCCTCGGCAATGGCCTGAATGATGTTGGGGCGATCAACGGCTTTTAGCTGTTTAAGCTCAGCCTCCATACGCACAAAACCGGCAGCGGTGACGGGAATTTTTTCCATATCATTTCACAATACAAAAATTATTTTTACAGTACAAAGCCACTCCCTGGCGCGCTACACGTCAGGATGGTTAATTTCAGGTAAAATACGCTTGGTTGAAGTCTACGTCAAGCTTAACGATTTAAGCGAAATATTCTTGCAAGGCACGCACTTGTAATCCGCCACTTTCTTTCATTGCGGCAATGCCTTGCACCAGTGCAAGCGAGCCAGCGATCGTAGTGGCGTAGGGGATTTTGTTCATTAAAGCAGTACGGCGAATGTCAAATGAATCGGCGATGCTTTCCTGCCCTTCCGTAGTATTAAGCACTAATGCTACGGCGCGGTCTTTTAGCAGATCCACAATGTGGGGCCGCCCTTCGCGAACTTTGTTGACTGTATCTACCTGTAGTCCGCGTTCACGCAAGAATGCCGCCGTGCCCCGGGTAGCCAGAATGGAAAAGCCGAGGCGGGTAAGTGAGCGTACTAGTTCCACGGCGTGTAATTTATCGGCGTCACGCACGGATAAAAACACCGTGCCGTTTTCAGGCAATTTATTTCCGGCGGCGAGTTGCGATTTAGCAAAAGCGCGCGCGAAATCACTATCGAGGCCCATGGCTTCGCCGGTGGATTTCATTTCCGGTCCGAGCAATACGTCAACATTGGCAAAGCGTGCGAACGGGAAGACAGCTTCTTTAACGGCAATATGTCGGTGGGTAGCAAGATGCGAGCTGCGTGTGGTGCACACATCCTCCCCCATTAATTGGATGCTGGCGGCGGATAAGGTTTCACCTGCCATCACACGTGCGGCAATTTTCGCTAGCGGGATGCCCGTTGCTTTCGCAACAAAGGGTACGGTTCGACTGGCCCGCGGATTGACTTCCAGAATGTAAATTTCATTATCTTTGACGGCGAATTGTACGTTCATTAACCCCACGACACTCAGGCCGCGTGCAAGTAATTCGGTTTGGGTGTGAAGGCGCGAAATCACATCTGCGGGAAGCGAATGCGGTGGTAATGAACAGGCGGAATCGCCGGAGTGAATACCAGCTTCCTCGATATGTTCCATAATACCTGCGACAAACACATGCTCGCCGTCACACAATGCGTCTACATCGACTTCAGCGGCATCTTTAAGATACGAATCAATCAGCAGGGGGCGGCCAGGGCCAAAATATTCAGCAGAATTTTCGAGGTACTGGGTGAGCTTTTCCTCGGCATGAATAATCGCCATGGCGCGCCCGCCCAAAACATGCGAAGGGCGTACCAAAATCGGATACCCGATTTCACGTGCCGCATGTAAAATTTCTTCCCGGTGGACCCCCGTGGCGCTGCGTGGCTGTTTGAGGCCCAGGCGTTCCACTACCGCGTTGAAACGTTCGCGGTCTTCAGCCAGATCAATCGAATCCAGAGAAGTGCCAAGAATTGGAATATTGGCTTCTTTTAGCGCATACGCCAATTTCAATGGTGTTTGCCCCCCGAATTGGACAATAGCGCCTACGACTTCGCCATTAGTTTGTTCGCGTTTGATAACGGCAATGACATCTTCCGGTGTCATCGGCTCAAAATACAGGCGGTCGGCAGTATCGTAATCGGTGGATACGGTTTCTGGATTGCAATTGACCATGATGGTTTCGTAACCGGCCGCTTTCAGCGCATAGGCTGCGTGCACACAGCAATAATCAAACTCAATGCCTTGGCCGATACGGTTGGGGCCGCCACCCAGGATAATGATTTTTTTGCGGCCTGTGGGCGCAGCTTCACATTCCTGGTCATAGGTGGAATACATGTAGGGTGTTGCGCTTTCGAACTCAGCGGCGCAGGTATCGACGCGTTTGTAGACGGGGTTGATTCCTAAATTTTCTCGGGCAATTTTTACACCGCCTTCATACACGTTACATAGCTGCGCTATTCTAGAATCACTAAAGCCTTTTTGTTTTAGCATAGGTAATTTTTTGAAAACTTCTGTAGCTAAATCTTCATCATTATCATAGTCTTGCTTAATTATATTTCGTTTATAAGAAGACGCTATTTCTTTAATACGTTTTTCAAGAATCAAGATCTCTTCCAATTGCCGAACAAACCAAGGATCATATTTTGCAATGGCGCAAATGTCTTCGACGCTCAGGCCCAGTCGCAATGCTTGCGCAGCAACGAGTAGGCGGTCTGGTGTTGGCCGGGCAAGGGCAATACGGGCGTCTTCTTGTGTGGTGATATGCGTTGTTTCATTAAAGCCGGTTAGTCCCGTCTCCAGCGAGCGCAAGCATTTCTGTACGCTTTCCTGAAAATTCCGCCCCATGGCCATCGCCTCCCCGACCGATTTCATCGCGGTAGTGAGTAGTGGTTCTGTGCCGGGGAATTTTTCAAATGCGAAGCGAGGAATTTTGGTGACTACGTAATCAATCGACGGTTCAAAAGAAGCGGGCGTTACTTTGGTTACGTCATTGACGATTTCATCCAGCGTATAACCAACCGCTAAGCGAGCAGCAACTTTGGCGATAGGAAAGCCGGTGGCCTTGGACGCTAAGGCAGAAGAGCGTGATACACGCGGATTCATCTCAATGACCACCATATGACCATTGGCGGGATTCACCGCGAACTGTACGTTGCTGCCGCCGGTATCCACGCCGATTTCGCGCAGCACGGCGAAGCTTGCGTTGCGCATGCGTTGGTATTCTTTGTCGGTTAGGGTTAGTGCCGGGGCAACGGTAATCGAATCTCCGGTATGCACGCCCATGGGGTCAATATTTTCAATGGAGCACACGATGATGCAATTATCAACACAGTCGCGCACCACTTCCATTTCAAATTCTTTCCAGCCGATGAGCGACTGGTCGATCAGCACTTCGCCCACGGGTGAAGCTTCCAAACCGCTGGCGACGATGGCTTCGAATTCTTCGTTATTATAAGCAATCCCACCGCCTGAGCCGCCCATGGTAAAGCTTGGCCGGATGACGGCAGGTAAGCCAACATGC
>CAZGVV010000023.1:28222-29257 GCA_964529155.1 uncultured Rickettsiales bacterium | reverse complement strand
ATAACCAATCTTACAAAACACACTCCAAAATATACCCATATTTCTACCCATATATAGATTGGCTTACCATGTATTTTAATGGACAGTATCAGACTTCAATAAGTTATCGAACAGGGATTCTAGCTCATTACTCACCCAGCCCTAATGTACTGGCAATCTTTTGAATGCTAGAATCGCAGGAGCCGCATAGCATAAGCGAAAGCACGGCAAATAATGCCCATAGAAAAGCCGGGGCAAAGTACCCGGTCGCTCACGAATTGAGCGGATAAGATAATGTTATACAATAAATATATATAATTTTATTTATTGATATACCCAGAAATGTACCCATTTTTAGCAGAATGATTAAAGTAATTCTATACGATGGATTGGTGCGTAATTTCTTTGGGATAAAATTCTACTACAATGCGGATAATCTTCTATCTCCGAAGGCAAAGGTCGGACGTTCGAATCGTCTCAGGTGCGCCATTTTTTTCAATAGCTTGACCACATCAAGTGACCGACTAAATTATAGCCCGTAAGCAGGGCGTAAGCAAGAAATCACGAAACTGCCATTGATCTTAAATGGACGGCCCGAATCCATTATCGTTCTGCATTTCCTGTTACGTCTACACGAGTAATTATCAGTAAACATCCTTCCCCAAACCTGATATAGTCGCCCCGACAATAAGATGGTGATTAATGGCTTCCATGCTCGAGTTATATCCCGGCCTTTTAAACTCACCCGCCCCGATCTTTGGATTAGGCGGCAACCCTCTTCTACCCACTCCGGCAAAATGGTCGTTTGTTAATAGCAGATTTCGGCGTTTTCTTACGAATATAGCGCTAACAGAGACGCAGCACGATGAAGTCTGTACAATGGCAGCGGGTATTCTGACATGCCTAAATCAGCATTATTGGGGTGGATTTATCCCGCAAGGCCTTACCAGCCTTGTGCTTGCAGGATCATGGGCAAAACGTACCCATGTGCGCCTTGCCAGCGATTTAGATATGATTTTCCTGCTCCCGTGGGAAGTGGCCGCACGCTTCCAGTAC
>CAZGVV010000023.1:20807-28212 GCA_964529155.1 uncultured Rickettsiales bacterium | reverse complement strand
CCGCATCTTGCAGGATGTAAGGTCTGTGCTTCTGACAAAATACCCGCGCTCGGAAATTAGAGGTGATGACCCGACCGTTGTGGTGGATTTCGAGAGATATAAGATCGAAATAGCTCCCGGCTTCATCGTTCCCGGTTCAACCACATACATTTACGATCAGAATTTTAAGGTTTGGTTATGTGATACCAATGATGGAGGGCGCTATAAGCTCGCGGCTCCGGTTGCGGATCGTTTCAAGGCCCATGCTTCAAATACTGCTACGAGTGGAGATTTTGCCAATCTAATGCAGATGCTAAAAATCTGGAAATGGTATTGCAGCGTGCCAATTAAATCTTTCGCGCTTGAGCAAATTGCAATCGATTTTCTTGCCCAGTGGAGTAATGCTGGAAAAGGCTATCATTGGTATGATTGGATGTTGCGAGACTTCTTCGCTTACCTGCTAACGCGTCGAAATGACTTTGCTGTTTTACCGGCAACCAGTGAAGTAATTTTCTTCGGCGATGAATGGAGCAGCCGGGCCGAAACAGCGTTTGGCCGCGCCCAACGCGCTTGTGGTTTCGAGGAGTTTAACCTTAATGCATCAGCCGGTGAGGAATGGCAGAAGATATTCGGCTAGGCTCTTTGGTTTTCCTGTTGAGCATGTTCAGGTCTTTAGCCCCATTAACAATATTGCTTACTCACTGAAAAGGCAGTGTAACATAATCTTAATAATTATTCTAAAAACCATATGTTAAAGTAAGGTCATAATCAGCATAAATTTAAGAAATTTTTATATTTTTGAAAGACGCTACATGCGCATTGCAACAACACAGGCACTGGTTTTGCTGCCTGAGGGCCTTAGACCAATATTAGAAGCATTAAATGCTGCTGATGATGACTTAAGTAATATTCGTCATGCCTTAGGGATTTTTGAGCCCAAACATTGTGTTAGCTATGAAGCATTTGTAAACCGTTTACAAGAAGAGCGGGAATACTATCGAAATAATCATATTGAATTAAAAGATCCCAGTACCAATAAACCACTTAACACAGAGGCTTATTTCAAAAAATTTTCCCAGGCAATAACCCAATTATATGCCTTTGCAGTTGAATACAACTATGGCCCCTATTCATCACGATCACGCGACACACGTTATATAAATAAAACCGCTCTTATTGATAGCATTAAACGTAATGGCCTTGTTCAACGTCCCTGGGTTAGAAAAGAGCTTGATAACGGAGAATTTACCCTGCAGTGGGGAGTCTCTCTTGCTGAAGCTTTTGAACATTCAAAATTACCAAATGTAGATGTATATTGCTGTAATCGTGAAGCTACTCCTTACTCTGAAAAAACAGACACTACATTTATTACAGAATTGAAAGAAGCGTATAAGGAGTGGGACGAATATGCCCGCACTGTTATCGAAAAATCGGGAACTATTTTACTTATTGATCCCAAGGGACGTTTTACAAGCAATAATAAAATTTTTACACTCAAAGAATCCAACTGTGTAATTTTGCAGCCGCAAAAAATTGATGCAATGTTCAATACATCGCTTGAGAATGCAGTGTTAGGATGTGCTTTTTCACAACAAAAGGCCAGCGACAAAACAGGCACAGGACAACTAGAAGCTGATGATAATAAGAATATTTTACCCTTATCTCATACCACCAAACAAGAGCAGTTAGAACTGGTGAGAAACTATGCGGATGCAATCCGAATTAATAAACCTGCACCCCGATATCAAGCCAGTGATACGGCCTTTGTTATTAATAACGACCAAGATGAATTGACGCCACCTCAACATGAATATTTCATAAAATTGAATGAAATAATTGCCTTACTTGGCGTAACGCCGAAGAAATTTGATGATCATTTTAGATTAGCTGTAGCAAAAGTTATCTATTATGGAGGGGTTGATACAGCAAAGGTTCTTTATAGTAAAATAGATAAAATAACTAACGGGAAGGTAACGTATTCTGGCAATAACAAACTACTGGAAAAGTGTAAGCAACAAATAGATTTAGACCGTTACTTAGGTGTTCACCGATTAGAAGGCGCTCCAAAAGGGAAGTTAGGTGCTCTAGGACACTTTTCTGGTGTTTCAACTATTGCAATGATGGAGTACCTAGACAGGTATCTCGGAGTATTTAATATAAATGCTGAAGCCGCTACTACCAGTAAAGACAAAGATTTTATAAAGAAATACGATATATTAAGGAAAGTCATTCAAAAAAATATAGAAGAAGTGAAAGGTGAGGGAAAAGCAATAAGTGGCTCGAAAGGAGAAAAATTTATTGCTGATATGTGCCCAAGTACTGAAGATAATGTAATTCAAACTTACGCTAGCGGCAGAAGGTCTCTTATTACTCTTCAAGAGAATATACCCTGCATCTCATTTAATGCCGATATCTATACACATCCTGACCATGTAAAAGATTATAAAATGGTTGCAAATGGTGGCTATTGCCAAATGCACAGTGTTGCCACGCACTTTCATGCATCAATTCACAATGCGGCTATCCACATTGCACATAGTAAAGGCTTTCCTGCGCATGATCTAGAAGCATACGCTGCTATCCAACAAAAACTCCAAGAACTTGACACACTCTGGCCTCAAATTTTCAAAAGCCAAGAAGAACATGCCATTGCTGTAACGCGTGAGGAAAAAGAAACTATACGTCGCGAAAACAATAAAAAAGAGGCACAAGAAGCCGCAAAACGCAGGCTAGAACAAGATGTGGCGCGCACCGAGATAGACCGTAAAAAACGTGAAGCTTTTATGGCAAAGCCGCAACCCTATAAATTTAATGAAGGCGGGATTGCTCATGAATTGCGTACCACGTTACACGATTATGCGGATAATCAGACTGACCAAATTAGTAACTATGCGCAAATATTGGTTGCTCTTATAGATAAAGTTGCGCTGGGATTGGATTGTCGGAGTGAAGGTGTCGAAGCGTTAGGCGCTATGCTGTTTTCTGCAGCCAATATTTCAGCTCTTGCCACGGCTTTCGAGGCAGCAAATCCTATATCTGGAAAGCGAGTACCACCTTTAATAGCGTCTCCTGCAACGGCTGCACAACTTCGCACATTATATAATTTTGCTCCAGCAGTGCAGAGGACAATAGACATGCTATTGGAGCAACCGGATAGCATTATGCTCCTCGCTCCTCTTACCCGCCCGCTGGAACGCTGCAGGAATTATGCTCGCTATTTACTTGCTAATGAGCGCGCACTAATTCCAATACGAAAACGTATCACTGACGCTGAAGCACAATTGCAGGATTTTTCTGCTGAAGATTTGGCAGGATTAACGGATGAACCTGAGATTGTAACGCTTAATAAAGCACGCGCTGATTACGTTAATAAGCAGGCGGAAATGGAAAGCGTTCGTGAAGCACTTGCTGATGAAATTCGGAAATCTTTTCAGGGGTTGAATCCTAAAAAGATTCCTTCCGCCACCGTGCCAATAGCGGAATTGGCTTTGCAAGCTAAGCTGGAATTACCACCCAAATGGTTAAAAGCAATGAATGGCGAATTCCATCCCCAACCAAGTGAGGACAATAAATACGTACTTATTGCGAGCAATGATTTTCCCTATAAGTACGTGCCTATCAAGCTCACAGCAGGCGAGGAAGCCTTTGATCGGACGTTACGAACGCTGCGAGTAGAATGTGAACAACATCGAGCTAACTTGGATGCATTGCGTGAACTTGGTGAGTTCTCTGGTTTCCAGCTGATCAACCAAGATGGAAAGACTATATTACGTCATCCGGATTACGGCATCGAACGTATACTCGAAGGGACGGAAATTGAACAAACCAAGACGCTCCTGACAGCGAAAGGACAATTTGAAGAACGCAAATTACAGCAGCAATCCATTGTAGAAATGGCGTTACAAGCAGGATTGAAAGTACCACAGAGTAAATATTTCAGCGCTGATGATTTTAGAATTCTACAAAACCAGCTAGATGCGTTGCAGGAAATTCAACAATCCTTGCAGGCTCCACCACTGGAATCTGAGCTTGATGTATCGGGAAAGACATCAAATACTACTTGGCAACCAAATGGCGAAACCATGCTTATCTTTGATGCCAGTGTATTATCTAAGCTTGCAGTTCCTCGTGGTGATAATGATCATACATGGCTTGACATCATCAAATGCACGGCGCGGCTGCCTAATATTAAAGTGATTATTCCTGCTGTTATTGCGGATTGGGAGTTACAGGGGAAAATTTCTGTATATGATAAAGAAGGCAATCGCACGGGCTTTGAACAGGTGGATTCACGTTTTCAGAAACGTGGACACCGATTGCATTATGTTGCTGAGCCAATAGCCAAGTTCTTACAGTCCGCTTCACGGGCCAAAATCGAAACAGATGGAACAGTAAGTTTAGAGCCCGGCGCAAACAGTAATATCATCATTATGGAAACAGAAGGTGATAAGGAACTGTATGATCGCATTCGCAACATTATAAATCAGCCTGGGGGTGACCAAATAGAGGCTTTCCAAAAATACATACATAAACAAGACGAGGGTGAAAAAGCTACTAATCGCATCCTGGCAGAAATGCCGCACGAGTTGGCTGCTATGATCATTTCCGATGATAATAATTATTTCTGTAATCCTAATGCACCAGTCCGCGCCCCTCTTACCACAGGAAGAGGGATGCCGGTTGGTCAAAGTGGACTGGGATGTTATTTGGAGGCGGAACTTCGCTATCGTGAGCGATTATTGCGCAAAAGCCTAACAGTTAATAAACGCCTAACGCTCTATAATCTTGGCAATGAGATCAATGCATATTGGGAACAAATTCGACCTGATGATTACGTTTATTTTGGTAACTATAGCCAGTGCGGACAATATGCTACACCGAATGGCAAAAAAGCGGATTATATTCATCACCTTATAGAAACAGGAGTGAAGCTGCATGAAGCGTCTAGAATAGTCAATAATACTAAAATTGATAGTGACCGTATACCCGCTAATGATGATACACTTTCTGATCCAGGAAGTGTTGTTTTCGCTAATCATATTACAGTACCAGCGCGCAGTGGTGGGAAAAGCCAAGCGACTAATTAGGAAGTGAAGATCTGGTGGCCACAAGTTTTTGGGAGTATTTTTCAGGGTATCTCTGAAATTTTAATGAGATACATATAGTTGAGCAGTGCAACCAGCAGACCGCCATTACTCGAACAAGCTGGCTGTTGATTTTGCTGATTTTTCTTGCAACAATCTATGCATTGGCGATTGATACAGTTGAACCTAAAAGTAACAATATCACCGATCAAGAAAAATCACATTTTATAGAGGTGGGTAGATAATTGCCCCGCGCAGGGTTATGGGCGGTGTGCAGGGGGCTTTATCTGGCGCAAATACTAGACTGTAAACTTGTTTTTTGATAGAAAGTTCCCCATAGTTTAAACCTCAGCTCCTCTCCCTCTTCCTGTAGATGGGATGTCCAACGTCATGCAATGACAGGAACCCTTACCGAAAGTAAATGCACCTTTGGGTAACCCTAATTTTTCCGGGGTTATCACTGAGAATCCTTCTTTTTTGATAATTCGTTCTAGATTGGGAGAACAGTCGGGTAATATGGTTACTCTACCCACAGTGATGCCATTTAATGCCATATTTTGTGCATCCTTAAGTGGGATTTCGATCAAATCAGGCGCTAAGAGCCTGCGTACTGCTTTTTTTGATTCATCTTCCAATATATCCGTGCAGCATAATATTTTTTTGCCAAGTCGCATCATAGCGATATCCAGATGATAAAATTGGGCGGCATGCTCGGGGCGAACCGTAACGGGAATTGCCTCATAGCCATGGGTATTCCGTTCCTTCATAAGTGCATCACGCTTCTGCGTGACGCCGCCATGAATATCGCTGAAGAATAGAATTTTTTTTGTGGGATGAAATACAACTTCACCTCCATGGATATTTGCATCGATAACAGCCACTCGATCAAACCCCTGCTTTTTCAGAAGAGGTAAAAGCAACGCACGCTCTTCTGCGATTCCCTCAATATCCGATTTGAAAACAAGGACTGTTCCATTTGGTGCAACAACAACAGGATCTCTTACAAAAGATCCACGGCCTGGAGTGTCCACTTCAGGTAAAACAACGGTTGCGCCCAAACCTTCTATAGTTTGTTTTAGTGTTTCCCAAGCAAAAAGCCTTTTCATTTTGAAGGCGTACCAGGACATACGTACTCCTAAAGCCCAATTCTGTGCAGAGTGCGGCACTACTGCGTAATGGTTAGCCATGTCTGGCATTTCTGCATTTACATTAGCAGCAGCAACGGGCGCAGATCTGTTATTTGGCTCTAGCTCCAAGAAAGTAAATGGTGCAACCGATGAATTAGAGCAAGGACGAGAACAATTACTCGATTTTGCATCGCGCATGATTGCTTCTCAGCCGCCCGAAACACAAAAGGAATTGGTTGGCAAAGCTTCTGAATACCTCGTTCATCAACAAGGGTTGCGTATGATCGATGTCGATGCCCCTAAATTAGCGGCAGATATTATGGAACATATATCTCATTATCCAAAAGTTCCTTTGCAGCTATCGGCTCACCTGTCATAGCCATAATAATTTCACTGCTAATATAGTTTATCCGTGATAAAAAATCCTGAAAGTTGTAGCCTGCTCTATAAACCAATCTGGCTGCTGGTTACCGTATTGAAGACACAGAGCGTTAGGCGGATGCCAGCACCGCCACTATTTCAGCCTGACATAGAAAAACAGGCCATATGCCCGCTGATGGGGTACGTGGAGTTTATGCTGAAGAAATCGCTGGATTGGTAGATTTATTAACCTTTTTTATGTTATCCTCAGTACTTGTGATAGCTCATCTTAAGCCACAGAATGTTATTGATAATAAGGCGGATGCAAAAGAAATTGCCCGCCTTATTGAGTCTATGGGCTACAAGCCAGAAGATGTATATTTCCGTTTTATTTCCAAAAACAGAGTGGATGCCGCTACCGCTACAGGAACAGACAGAGACACAAACTCAATATCTCACAACGACGATTATGGGCGTGGAACTTCTACCTCTTACGAATCATTAGCCATGAAGGAACATGGAGTTTACGATAAATCTCACACAAGCTATTTATCGGATGGAGCAAGCCTTACTCGCCCTGACGCTGGATACACTCTAAATCTCGACAGTTCTGCGGTTCTGATTTATCGTAAAGACCCAGAAATTGTTTCAGTCAACCCGTATAAGTATATCAAGGTTGGAGAATCACCTGGCAGTTTCGGCTTTCACATATTCAAAAAACATCCAAGCAATTTTTTAGTTGGTGCAATATCTACGTCTGGTCTTGATGCTGGTCAAAATATGCCACCAACAACAGGAAAACATACTCATGAACCAGAGCCACCATTGAGAGGTGCAGAACTACCACGCGATCAA
>CAZGVV010000023.1:0-20797 GCA_964529155.1 uncultured Rickettsiales bacterium | reverse complement strand
TTATGAGCGCCATTTCATTCCAAAACAAATTTATGTTGCAGTCAAGTTATGGCGTGGTGCTCTGTCGTTCCTGCACGGAAACTGGCGAACCATTTTTCCATTATGTTATGGCTGATAAAAAAGGCATTGAGCAAATGCACCGTGATTATCAGTCTGGTAAAAATGTAGATTTTTCCTCCTATGGTGAAATCGTACTTTCTGGTTGGGGAGAGAACCCTACGCCAGAATATGATTTGATACTGAACGAGCTGTTCCCACAAGCAGCTTAGGCAGCAAGTGTCTGGATGAATTTGCTGGCCGTGTAGTTGATATTATGCTGAACTATCAATAGGCACTCCGTCGGGCAGGTTCGAAAACCGTTCACTACGCGCCGCCATTTTACAGCCAATGAATTTCAAACTGGCGCAGTTCCTCACGTTTTAGAAGTTCGCAAACACGCTTTATTTGCACCGCAATTTGGTATGACATTGATATGTAATGCATTTGCAGGTTCGAATCTCGAATGCGTTTTTATTTCACCACCAATTGCGAGGATGTATGGAATCAGTACAGAAACAAGAGCCATCCCTCAGTTTTTATTTTTGAAACAAAGATGTGGACCATGTCCATGGTTCAAAAGACCGTATATCATCTGGAAATGGGTGAAATCGATTTGCCAGAATGTGTGGGAGGAGATGGCTGAGAAGTCGGGACTTCAAGCATTTTGCGAAGGCGCGAGATATCCACGTTATGTAGCGCGTTGATCAAGGGCTGAAGAACAGAAGGTGAACTGGGCGCCTTGGTTTCGGGAAGTTCTTTACCCGCCTTGGCTACAAATTCCTCTATAATGAGAGAAAATTGTTCGTCCTGGCGTTTAACTTCAGCCAGGTGCTTTTCTTTCGTTAGTCCTTGTTGGAGTAGATACCAGATATCCTGGTCTAATACATAATCCAACACGGTCTTTTTATCATTGTCTGGTTGCAAAATACTCGTTCCCTGCTGGTGCATTGTATCTATTACGGCTTTTAGCTTGTTCAGCTGGTCATCACGGTCCCAGCGTATATTATGTTGAGCTTCTTGAACCAAACGGTTGAATACGGGTACGCCGTCAGCATTAGTAACAGTCATTCCAGCATTTCGCGCCAGAAGAGAAAAAATCTCTACGTTATCGTTTGACTTAAAGCTTCGTTCAACTAATTCGGCTAGGCTATCTTTGTTGGGGGCAAATAAAGCAAATGCTGCCTTGCAATCTCCCTTGGTAATAGCTGTAGTTAACGCTGATTCCTGTATTTTAAACGATGGATAACCACTCTTGGCAAGTGCGAGCGCATGCTCTTTATGGGCAGGGTTAGATGCTAGTTGCAATAGTCGCAGTTCCAAATAAGCGGGAGGAAAGCCTGTGGTAGAAAAATCATGGCAGGCAATAGTTGGTGCACCCTCCTTATTTTTATGTAGTAAGAGCTGGTCGAGTTCCTTGTGACTAATTGACCGGAAGTCAGCCTGCTTAAACAGATTATAGTGACGAACACTCTCACTGGGTTTGTGTGTGATGGATACATGATCCGGTTCCATAATTCCGTGGAAACGGATAGACGCTGATTTCATCGGCTTGGTTGAAAGTAACGTCCAATCGCCAGTCATGGGTACGCCATAGAAGGCAGATGTCCTGGCGATGCGGTAATGGGCCTCCGCATTGTCGCTAGGATATAGCTCTAGCTTAGTTCCATCTGGCCCAACTAATGACATACTCCCCCGCCACTCATTAGGTGGGCGAGGCTGCATATCGGCATCTATGAAAATGAGGTCGATATAGCCACTATCCTTCATTTTAATCTGGGAACGGTAGTTTCCATCCGAATCGCGTTGCTGAGGCAGCAAGTTTGCACTTAGATTGCGACGTGGCTTAATGTGTCCATGCCCCTCTTTTACGGCTTGTTCCATGCGTTCCAGGTGCTGCCACGCTGCTTTTATATCTATGCTGCCGCAGCCCGCGGCAGCGCTGACATAATGATCGCCAATGCGCGCAGGATGAAGCAGCTGCTTCTCGTTGTTCGGGGTGCTGGTGAATGAAATGTATTCACGGACATGAATAGGCTGGGCTGTCTGACGCAGTGCGAGCAGAATATCCTCTTTTGGTAGTACGCTATTAGGGTTTTCAGCGCTCACTGCAAAACGGCGTAGCAGCACTTGCACCATAACCGCGGCTTGGGGCGCGGAGAACGAAGTGCCCTGAATCGCTTGATGGGTTTTAGAAAAGGATTGGAAATCCTTCAGGAAATGTGCAGATAAAGGTGTGGTTTCGCAGACCAGGTCTGGCCCGAAACTGCTGTAGGATTCCATGTGTATTAGGCGCGGTGAGCTTGGTAATGGGCCGGTGCTGCTTTGGCATGCACCTATTAGGAGGGTCTGCGGATGATTTGCATAAGCGCTGTGCCGCATATGGAGTTCATTCCCAAGATCATTGCCAATGGATCGAATAAAAACCGTGTTTTTACCAAAATAGTCGATTAATAATTTTTCTGCCTTTTCACGCTCCGTAGCAGTGATAATGCTGTTGTTAAAGTAGCTGGTGCTAGTGCTTACTACATTATAGGTAGCGTTTCTTAGCCAGGTTTTTAAACTGGGCTCTGCATTATCTGCTTTAAAGCGGTCTGGCACCGGCGGACTGAGCAGTGCCTTACGCACAGAACCAATCGTATCTTCATAGGGGGCACGGTTATATAAGATGCCTTGTAAATGCTTCTCTCCCGTCAACGCCTCTTCCACCGCCCCTGCGGTTGCTGCCACGGCCGGGCCATGTAAGGGATATTTAGCTGCAGGGTGTATGCCATCTTCCATCAACAGCAAGTTAACGGTTGTTGGATGAGCTATTAAAGGCAAGCGCGAATAAAGGGAGGTGAAAGAGTCGCGGAATCCGGGTGCTTCTCCAGACCGGTATTCCTGTTCTAAAATGAAAGCATGTCGATGCTGAATAACCCAATGCCCCGCTTTTTCTGCAAACGACAGAGCAACAAGGGGTAATGTGGCTTGGTCCGCCCCATGCGATGTTAAGAACTTTTCCACCGACACAATATGTTTAGAGAATGTGTCTAGTTGTGTAATCTCATCGCCCATATTTCTCCCGTCAAATAGCAAGCGTGGCCATGTGCTGGCTCTTAATTAATTTTTAACCTAGCGGCTGCGCCGGTCATATACTAGAATAAAATAGCTTACAGTAAGCATTTGTTGTGCATACTTAACGTTGGCGATATTGCAAGATGTGGGTGATGCCATGCTGTTGATTGGTCCCTTACTAAGGCATCCTTGGTATCCCGTATTCTTGCTTTTTCTTATACAAGAAAACTGTGATTTAGGCTGAGAATTTGCTAGGCTCATATAGTTATTCCACTTTAAAACTATACATGGCTGCAAAGAGTGTTTTCTGCGCTTCCGGTGCTCACGTACACCTGTACGCTGCGCTCCGGTTCTCGAAAACACTATGTTCGCCTGCGTATAATTTTAAAGTGGAATAACTATAGTAAGCGGCTGGGCCTATATTTGACACTCTAGGCTTTACGTTACAAAGCCACCGATTAGGGCTTCGCAACCATAAGGTAAAAAACAATGACAAGGGCAGGAAACGCCATAGAGCCGAGAATAATCCACCATTTGTCCATTTTCCAATAACGTGCGGGCACCTCTTTTCCGGATCGCAAGGCCTCTTTTGCCATATCGCGCATTTTGATTTGCATCCACACTACGGGCAACCAGCAGGCACCCGCAAAGCAATAGAGTGTCAAGCCCCACATCACCCAACCATCACCCAGAGAATAGCCTGTGAGATGCAGGAGCCATAGCCCGCTAACAAGTTGGATAATCACCCCTGGAGAATGCAGGGCGAGGGTAAAACTGGATAGGAAACTAAAATAGTTTTGCCAAAATAGCACTTAACTCGGCTCGAAGCAAATTGGCATCCTCTTCGGACATAGGACGGGGAGGAACATAAGTGCTAAGCTTTGTCTCTGCATCTTTCAGTTCCGTCAAGCTGGTGCGCATAGTTTGCTCTTCCAAAATAGTTAGTGCCCCGCATTGAACCTCGTAGCCCCCAAACAAGGCCAGATCAAACAGTTGTGAAAAATAGTTAGAGCAATCGAGAGTTTGAAGGGCATAGACCAGAGTTCCTCTATGGTTTACATTGGCAGGATTTATGATGGCTGCGAACAAGGGTTCAACGGCGGCATTATTGCCTAGATCACGCAGCTTTAGAGCCGCTTCGTGACGAATGGCAGGCTCAGGTGAAGCGAGCAGTGGCAACAGTGATTCAGTGGAATATTGGGTCATTTGCTGATCTTTTGCTGCGTTGGCGTTGTTATCTGCAGTTATGCACTATGCATAGCACATGCAATTATATACCAAAAAGTAAGAAATTTGTTAAAATATTAGGGGTTGGACTAGATAAACAGGCCAGACCCCCCCTCTTTGCAAGCTGATTACGTATGACTGCCCCATAAGCGGCATTTTGGGTAATTGGATAAGCCAATATTTATATAGTTATTCCACTTTAAAACTATACATGGCTGCAAATCGTATTTTCTGCGCTTCCGGTGCTCAGGTACACCTGTACGCTGCGCTTCGGTTCTCGAAAACACTCTTTTCGCCTACGTATAATGGTAAATTGAAATAACCATAGGATTTTTTGGGTATGCCCGTGGTGGCAACCCAAGATGGGTAGTGTCAGGAGGTATGCCGGGTTAGAGGTGGTGGCTGTGGCTGGTGTGCTGGTGTGCGGCTAAGGTATGTTTCATTGCATGGGCGGGCGGTTGGATCTGTTGACCAAAGGGGACGTAAATATCCTGGCCATGATGTTTTACCTGCAGATAAAATTGCGTTGCGCCAGCGCAATCCGGCTCAACGTGGAATTGCATTTTTGGGCCGCCGCGCTCATGTTCGCTTGACGGCTCAGGGCCCATCGGGTGGGTGTGGATAATGGATGTGCCATTGGCGGAGAATCCCACCAGATGCGCGAACGCGCCCATGATTGGCTCTAAATCAGTGACGGGCTTTCCGCTGGCATCCGTGATATCTACCTCTACGAGCGCGGCGGTGTCTTTGCGTAGTGGTTCGCTGCTTTTCCAGTCAAAGGACAGGCCGTTGCTTTCGGCATGGGTATTGGTTCGGATGACTGGGGGTATTGATCGGCCAGAGGGGGAGGGTATTTCGGTTTTTAGTTTATGATTCCTGCTAGTTTTGAGCAACGTGAAGTCTGCCCATGCGCGGTAATTGTTCGATGTTGCGGGGGTGAAGGAATAAGTAAAAACCCCAGGCTCGCTGGTCGGCTTTGGATGGATATGGTGATAATCTTTCAGGCTGCTATCAGTGACGAACAGGTGTAATTTTTCGGTATGTACAACAGCCAGTTCTTGCGGCGTGATGAGCTTGCCGGTGTGGGTATTTTTTAATGTCAGTCTGGCCACGCACGGCACGCCTGCTGCAAGTGGTTTATCCGCTTTGATTTCCAGGAGAATGGGGGCGTCGGCATAGTCTTGTTCCGACGAGGCCGGCGCGGCTTGCGCGTGGGGCGCTGGGTGTGGAGCGTGTATTTCTTCTTGCAGCGCTAACGCTGCGGGAACCATTGCTATTCCGCATGTGAAAAAATGTGGAATAATCGCTGCGACTCCAGAAAATCCCATGCTGGCGTGAGCTATGCCTGTCGTGCCCAGGGTTGAGGTGAGCAGTCTTGCCACTTGCGGTGCGAATAGCGGGTTACCTGCCGCCGTGCCAACAAGCTGTGCCATATACAAAATACCAGAACTGACGGAAGACAACGCCACAGGCAGGGCAATCATCGCGCTGGTAGCCAGTGCCGTATATTCGATAATGCGTCCCCAGGAAATGGCGGATTGTTCTCCCTCTGTTTTTGACAGATGCTTGCTAAGCAGGACTCCGCCAATGCCGATGGTGCCGGTCATCAGCGCATTGAACATTCCGCCTTCAGCCAGTGGTGCGCCAACCACCGGCAATGCACCCAGCAAGGAATTAAGTCCTCCTGCAAGCCCCGATGCGCCATGCAGCATGTCGTGTGATGCAAGCGCCATGGCTTCATTGCCAATACCGATGGCAGGGAGAATGTGGGGGGCCAGCATGAGTGCGCCTGCGCCGATGGCCATCGCGCTGAGAATCCGGCTGACGTTGTATGCGGATTCACCAGCTGCGCCGGTACCATGATTGGTGTGTTGTGAATGGCTGATCATGATCCGATTGACCTTGTATCACGTTTTTTATCCGTTTTGGGTGGCACATAGGCGGTGCTTCCGGTAATTGGCGTAGGCAAGATTTTTTCTCGTTCGAGAATAGCGCTGTAATCGGTTTGCGGGGAATGAAGGCTGGTATGTAATGGCGCGGGCACAGCAGGGTTTTGCGGCTGTGGCGCATTTCCCTCCGGTGCAGGCGTAAGCGAAGGGGTGAAAATACCTTTACCCGTTACCCATTGCGTCATTACGGAAGCACCCGTAACCGCTAAAAGTCCCATGAGCAAGCCACGCAGAGTCATTGCTCCTTTCATGGCTATTGCGGCTGTAACGGCAACGACAGCAGGCACACCGAAATTCCATAATGAGGCATTGGTAACGCCATCCGGTGCGGGTGGCGTGCCGGGGGTACTGGCATGCATAGCAGCGGGTTGCGCAGGATCAGGCAACCTTGCTGCCGATGGGTTATGCAGTTTCGCCAATGTATCCCTTACATCATTGGTCAGTATGGGCAGCTTGGATGCTAGCTTCAGCTCTTCTTCAGTTGCGCCCATTTGTGGAAGATAATCCAGGTTTGGCCAGCTCTTGACTCTCTGCCCATTGCTATCGCAAAGCGTCAGTGTAAAGGAATGCACGACCGGAGGAACACCCTCTATTGGCACATAATGCCGCATGCCGGTTAAGGGCTGGTGAATTCTGTTGGAAGATTCGGAATCTTCTGCGCACAGCATATGAAGGGCGCGGTCTCTCACGTCGCGCGGTTCATTATCAGCAATCGTTTTATCAAGCCGCTTTCGCAGCTTATCTTGTTCCGCCTTTGTCTCTTGCTTCTCTGCATCAGTTGGAGGGCTTGAGCCAGAGCGGGGCATGGTTTGCTGCAGGTCTGGGTCATTGAAATATTGCCTGAGTCCGGCGTGATAATATTCCACCAGGTAATCCTTCATATGTGCTTTGTCATTCTCTGGATCCACAGTCACCAGTAGAATCGGGATATTCTGGTTTGTGGAGTGCAGCATGTCCTGCACATGCTTCATGGTATTGACCATCTTCTGGCAACGTGCGCAGCCGTTATGGCCAAAAAATACAAAGTATGGTTTTCCGGCTAACGTCTTTTTCGCATCAAAGGGTTTGCCATATTGATCAGTCAAAGGCACGTTAGCGATGATTTCTGTGGCATTCACCCGCGGCGTGGTGTGACTGTCGTTTGAAGCATTTTTTGCTGTATCAGGGGGAGGAGCAGCGGACATAAAGATAAAAAATCAGTGGGTGCTAGCTTATAAGAGCGCATGGGGCATTAAGGTTCCGCAACTGCGCTACCAGACACAAAAATACAGGTAAGGAAATAAGTTGCATAGATGTTCCTCTGGAGTTAAGGCGTTAGTATAAAGATAACAAACGCATTGGAAATGCGGCAAATTGTCGCACGCAGGGGCGCGCCGGTGTTTTTACAGAAAAATTGATTATAATCAATTTTTTGGTGCGGGTTGCGCGCTATTGTTAAAAGCTTAAGGAAGCGCTATGGAACCATTATTGTCGCATTGCGCGGCAGCCTTTTCCCTTCATGGGGGATTATTCACCGTATTTTTCCTTGGTGGTCTGACCGGTGGTTTCACTCATTGTTTGGCCATGTGTGGCCCCATCGTTGCTTCGGAAGCACTTTCCTGCCACGGAAATTGCCTGGGTGCATGCAGCAGAACAATGCAGTTCAGTCGGGCAACAGGGCTGATGTATCACCTTGGCCGTGCCAGTACGTATGGTGCTATAGGCTTTTTCGCGGCCTATCTTTCAAAACAGGTTGCAACCTTCGCTTTCTGGCCCTGGCTTTCCTCAACCATGCTGTTTTTCGCAGGCAGCATGTTTATTGTGAGTAGCCTGCAAAGTTGCAGGCATGCGTTGTTTAAGCCATCGGGCAAGCTTACCTATGTGCGTGGTGTATTGATGGGGTTCATGCCCTGTGGTCTTTTGTATGCTGCAGTGATGATGGCGGCCACGCTGGCTAATCCATGGAGTGGGTTGCTTGCGATGTGGATATTTACATTAGGCACGCTGCCCGCATTGCTGCTTGCCAGCTGCGGTGCTGAAATCATCGGCAAAAAATGGCGGCCTCTAATGATTACTATCGGCCGCGCCGTGATGGGATTTAATGGCATTTCATTACTGGTGATGGCCTCCAGAATCATCTGGAAATAGCGGCGGGAAGGTTGCGGCTCTTGTTAATGTGGCAGACAAGCGGCATGCGGCGTGTTAGAGGGTTCTTGTGTATGGAAAAGGCAACTCACCATAAAAACCTGAAATTACTCTGGTGGCTCAGAAGTATAGCGATTCTCGGCCAGATGGCCGCTATTCTTGTGGTAACCTGTGTCTTTCAGATTCCGCTGCAGACTCCGCCATTATGGATGATTATCGGCGGGCTGGCAGTGGTCAACGCGTTTACTTTGTGGCGCATTAATACCGCCCGGCACATTACGCAAACCGAATTCTTCGGGCAGCTGCTTACCGACATTACCGCGTTATTCGGGTTGCTCTACTTTACCGGAGGGGCAACGAATCCTTTCGCTTCGCTATTTATCCTGCAAGTCATCATCGCCGCCATTACGCTTTCGCCATTCTATACCTGGGTGGCCGCCGCTATCACTATTGCATTTTATACTTCCCTGATGATCTGGAATGTCGAAGTGCCGTATTTCCAGCACCATCATATCGGCGATTTTTTCAACATGCATGTGCAGGGCATGTGGATTTCTTTTATCATGCTGGCTGTGATGATCGCGTGGTTTGTGGTGCGCATGAATAGCACCATCCGCAGGCAGGATGCGCTTCTGGCCGAGGCTGAAAAAATTGCTGCCATTGGCACGCTTGCGGCCAATGCCGCGCATGAGCTTGGCACGCCGCTTGCCACGATGTTTGTGCTGGCCGAGGATGCCGACAACTCGATGCTTAAAGAGCAACTGCTGCGCTGCAAGCAAATACTCTCACGTATTACGGCGGCGGGTGGAGTCACACGCGCAGAAAGCGGCGCGCCCATACCGCTTGATGATTTTCTATGTAGCGTGGTCGAGCAATGGAAAGCCGATCATGCAGACGTACCGCTGTGGGTTGATATTCAGCAAGGCAATGCGCCGCGTATCGTGGGTGATTACGGTGTGGAGCAAGCCATCAGAAACGTGCTGGATAATGCCGCTGATGCTTCAGCACACGCAGTGAGTATTACCGCGCAATGGACAGCGCAAACGCTTACTATCGCTATTACTGATAAAGGGGCAGGCGTTCCGCAGGCAGTCGCTGACACATTTGGTGAAGTGGGGGGGACCACCAAGCAGGGGGGGCTTGGGTTGGGGCTTTTCCTGTCCCGCAGCGTCATTACGAGGCTGGGGGGAGTGCTTGATCTGCGGTCTGCGCCGGGGGTTGGAACCGTTGCCACGATAACCCTGCCCCTGCGGAGACTGGCCATATGACCAGCCTGTTGATTGTAGATGATGATAAAATTTTCTGCGCCGTGCTGGAAAGCAGCATGAGCAAGCGTGGTCATGAAATACGGGTGGCGCATGATGTGCCGCAAGCCGTCACCATTGCCGATGAATTTAATCCTGAATGGGTGCTGGTCGATTTGAAAATGCCCGGTGCGTCCGGTTTGGAACTGATACCCAGGCTACTGGCGATTGACCCGCAAACGCGTATTGTGGTGCTTACAGGGTATGCCGTGATTGCCACCGCAGTAGAAGCCATAAAGCTTGGCGCGGTGCATTATCTTTCGAAGCCCGTTTCCACCGATGATATTATCGCCGCGTTTCATAAACAAGAAGGCGATCCCAAAACGCCGGTGGTGGTTGAATCATTGAAGCTGGATGCCGCCGAACGCGAGCATATTCTTGCTGCCTTTGAGCGCAACCAACGCAATATCTCCGCCACTGCCCGTGAACTCGGCATGCACCGCCGCACGTTGCAAAGGAAGATGGAGAAGATTCGCTAGCGATAGTCATTCCACTTTACCATTATACATGGCTGCAAAGAGTGTTTTCTGCGCTTCCGGTGCTCACGTACACCTGTACGCTGCGCTCCGGTTCTCGAAAACACTATTTTCGCCTACGTATAATGTTCCAGTGAAATGACTATAGGCCAAGAAATCTACTTATTGGTTGATATGCTGAGAGGCACGTAAGCAGGGCACCAGCGGATGATCCCGGTGAACAATGGAATAATGCCGACTGCACCCCAGATATTCCCGGCGGAAATACCCCAGCCGATAAGGGCGAGGCCTGCAACAATACGAAGGGTGCGATCTATTTTTCCAACATTACATTTCATAAAAATTTCCTTTAAGCGTGGTTGTTAAGGTAGAAATTGTCCGTGGGTTGCGCGCAGCGACGCCAGCGCATTGGTGACTATGGGTGTTCAACTTGACTATGTTAGCATCTACTAATATTATGTCAATATGAAGCATAACGCAAACTCCCTTGATATGAAACAAAAGAATGCGGCGGCGGCGGAGCTGCTTCTAAAACAGCTTGCTAACGCCAACCGACTAATGGTGTTGTGTCGCCTTGTTTCTGGGGAAAAGACAGTGGGCGAGCTTGCCGAATCTGTTGGACTATCATCATCAGCGCTGTCGCAGCACCTGGCGAAGCTGCGTGCGTCCGGTCTGGTTACGTTTGATAAGCGGGGGCTTTCGGTCTATTACCGGATTTGCAGCATGGAAGCGCAGGCGCTGCTTTCAGTGTTGTATCTTATCTATTGCCGTAAGGCCTAATTATATTAGGATACTCTAACATTGTGGCATTGAAAGCCGTCGATGTAAAACGCTGAAGGCACAACCGTGCAGCTGTGTGTAATTTTATAGTTATTCCACTTTAAGATTATACATGGCTACAAAGAGTGTTTTCTGCGCTTCCGGTGCTCGCGTATACCTGTACGCTGCGCTCCGGTTCTCGAAAACACTATTTTCGCCTACGTATAATGGTAAAATGAAATAACTATAAAGTGAAACCACTAGAGTAGAGGGGAGCATATATGACCATACGCCGTATTGAGGCCGGGGTGCGCATGAGCGAGGCGGTAATCCATGGGGATAAGATTTATACATCCGGCGTGGTTGCTGATCGCATGATGGGCAAGTCCGTGCGTGAGCAGACGGAGGATATTCTTCAGCAGATTGATGCTATTCTGGCACGCGCAGGAAGTGACAAAACGCGCATTCTTAAAGCCAATATCTGGCTTGCCGATATAGCAACATTTGACCAGATGAATCAGGCATGGGATGCATGGGTAGTGCCAGGAAAAACGCCAGCGCGTGCCACGGTAGAAGCCAGACTGGCGGCGCCGGAATATGCCGTGGAGATTATGGTGGAGGCGGTGAGTCAGTAACTCAATCGTGCGTTTTATGTCGGATGGGTTACAGGCCAGGGAGCATTAGCGTGGGGGAATAGGGGGGCGTCTATGCGCAGTAGAGGAATGCGCAGAGCTAACCGTTGATGTTGTGCCAGGGTTTGCAGCTGCTATGCTGCACGCTTGTGCTATTTTTTCGCAACTGCGCGAAAGAGATGCAAATCTTTGTTCAGCAATAAGTATGCTTTCAGAGTAACTTATGTCAGGAAAATTAACTGCATTGCACAGGGCATTCATTAAGTCTGTAGCGAGTACATGTCTATCGCGATTGATTCTATTGCCAGACGGATCATGGCGTTGGATAAATTTTATTGCATAGTAAGCTAAGGCGCCTTTAACTGTTTCCGGGCTAATTAAGTGGTCTTCGCGGGCTTGGCTTTTCAGTCTTTCGGCTTCCTTTTCATTAGGTTCAGGCATTAACTCACATAGCGAAGAATTCTCGGGGGAAGCCCAAACTTGTTCCAGAAAGCTTTTTGAGTCGTTCATTATCATCCCCATGTATAATGTTAAATTGAAATAACTATAAATTAATTACCAAAATACCCGCGCCACGCCAGATCCAGCATTTCTTCGTTGAGCGTTAAGGGGTGTTTTCGGTATAAGCAAATGTCGCGCACGCGTTCGATCAGGTCGCGTGGTTCGCAGGCGCGGAAAGGGCGTTTTTCGGATTTATAACGTTCCAGCAGGTAGGTGATAAGTGAAGCATCTGCGGCGATTTCATAGCGCTTGGCATATTGCTGGAATATTTGGCCATAATGCTCTTCTGAAGGCAAATCCAGCCGCAGGCGATATCCCAGGCGTCGTAGGAACGCGGGGTCAGTGACATCATCGGGGTTTAAGTTGGTGGCGATGATGAGCATTAAAAGAAATGGCACGTCGATTTTCTGCCCCGTATGCAGGGTTAAGAAGTCGGTCTGGTGCTCCAGGGGGATAATCCAACGGTTTAGCAGCTCAACGGGTTCAATGTGCTGACGGCCAAAATCGTCGATGAGGAAAATGCCGCCATTGGCTTTCATATGCAAGGGAGCTTCATAATAATGCAGCGCATGGTGGTAGGACAGGTCCAGCGTGCCTAAAGTCATCTCGCCGCCCGCAATGATCAGGGGGCGTTGGATGCATACCCAGCGCTGGTCATAGGATTGGGGTAGGGGATCTTTGGTTTTGATATGGCAATGCGGGTCATATAAGCGAATGATATTATTTTCGATGGCGATGCAGTGGGGAATCCATAATACACCCTTGAGTGCTGAATAAAGCTGCCTGCCGAGGGTGGTTTTGCCGTTACCGGCAGGACCAGAAAGAAACAGGCTGCGGTTAGATGAGAGTGCCAGTCCTGCAATTTCTTCGATCTGTTCCGCAAGCACCAGCCCGGCAAGTGCTTCGGAGAGGTCTTGCTTGGTAATTTTTGAATAGCTTTCTATCTGGCGTTTCAACTGCGTTGTATAGGCTTCCAGCGATACAGGGGCCGGGCCAATATAGCCCGATATCTGGAGCAGGTGCGCCACACGTTCACGGCCACGTTTGGAAATGGCGTAACGATAGCCATAGCCTTCCGCCGGGCCTAGTATTTCGATCATTAAGTCAACGCGGTGCTGTTCCAGCAATGCAGCAATAATACCAAGCGGCAGCTGAACGTAGGAAGCCATCCAGTTGGTAGTAAATTGCGGTGCAATCCCGGCTGCTTTGAGCACTAAATCTAAAATTAACCCTTTATCTACACCCAAATCTTCAATGGAATAGGGGGCAGAGGGGATAAAATTGTCCTGGCCGGCTGTGTATAGCGCTTTTTTTATCGACATATATACCTGCTAGCAGGGTGTACAGTTGACTCGTTATTATAGGTCAGGGGGCTTAAGTATAAGTTAATTAATATTGATGCCGCGTTAAGCAATGCGTGGCTTTTTATTAAGCATCTGAATCTGTGCTGTTATTCGGGAAAAAATCTACTTTTCCGGTCGTTAAATCCAGCATGGCCCCCCAGATCTGGATGCTCCCCTTGTTCAGCAGGCCTTCAATTAAAGGGCTGGAATGCGAGAGCTGGTCTACTGATGCCCGCACATTGGTTTCCCCGGCACGCAGCAGCTTTTCTTCATAAGGCAAATCGCGCATTTGGGTGATGGGATAAAGATGCGGCTCAATGCGACTTACAATATCGTGAATGTTTTCCGAAGAAATTTCCTGCGGGTGTTCAATATGGTCAAGGGTGGCTTTAATGGCGCCGCATAACGTGTGCCCCATGACGACAATTAAATTAGTTCCGAAGGTGCTGGCGGCAAATTCTACGCTGCCAACAAGGGAGGGGGCAACAATGTTTCCGGCCACGCGAATAACAAATAAGTCGCCTATATCCTGATCAAAAATCATTTCTACCGGTGCGCGGGAATCTGAACAGCACAATACAATGGCTTTGGGTAATTGGCCTGTGGCTGCGAAATCTTTGAGCTTTTTAAGCGAAGAGCGGGAATCCTGCGTGGAGGTGCCTTGCAAAAACCGCAGATTACCGGCTTTTAACTGGTGTAAAACCTGCTCCGGCGTCGGGGTGGGTTTCATAGTATTGTCCTTATGCCGTCAACAGCAATGGTGCGCAACCCTATGTGATAAGCTTCAACCACTGCAATAGCCGCATTTTTCTCCTGCCTTATACGCGCTATGCGTTCGGTCTTCAGGGGTGAGAGGGTGGCCGCAATAGCAAGCGGTGATGTCGGTGGTGGGAATAAGGCCGTGGCCCACGGCTATGCGTTTGTCAAATACATAGCATTCGCCGTGCCATTTGCTTTCTTCCGGTGGAATTTCTTCCAGGTATTTTAGAATGCCGCCTTTGAGATGATATACTTCTTCATATCCTTGATCGATGAGCCAGGAAGTGAATTTTTCGCAGCGAATACCGCCGGTGCAGAAGGTGGCTATTTTCTGGTTTTTTTCTGGTTTTAATGTGGTGCGAATGACCGCCGGTAATTCTTTAAAGTTTTTGGTGTCCGGATTGAATGCGCCCTCAAAGCTGCCCAGATGCACTTCATATGCATTGCGTGCATCGATGATGATGGTGTCTGGAGCATCCAGTAACGCATTCCAGGCGCGGGCATCAACATAATGACCGAATTTCTGAAGCGAAACGGGTTCGCCAAGCGAGATGGTTTCTTTTTTTAAACGTACTTTTGAACGGATAAAGGGTGGGTTTTCACAGCTGCTTTCTTTGTATTCAAAATCGCCGCAAATAACCGTGGTTTTTAAATAGTCCAATAAATGGTCGATTCCATCGCGGCTGCCGCCAACCGTGCCATTAATGCCTTCTGATGCTAATAAGAGTGACCCCTTAACCTGAAGCTCTTTCATGCGCGCAAGCAAGGGCGCGCGCATTTCGGCGAAATGCGGGAAATCGAAAAAATGATAGAGTGCGGCAACAACAAATGTCATGGGGGCGGATTGTGCCACTTAGCCCGGTGAGAAGGCAATGCATTTTATGATGGATTCAACGGAGAAAAGCCGGTAAAGAATTAATTAGTTTCACAACTCACAGGTGTAGGAATCCTTATGATTGAAGCGCCCATCCCGGAAAATGAGCAGCAACGGCTGGCCGCACTGCGCAAATTACATTTGCTGGACACCCCGATGGAAGAGCGTTTTGAGCGAATTATTCGTCTGGCTAGGATGGCGCTGGGAGTGCCCATTTCAGCGTTCTCGCTGGTAGATGAAACCCGGCAGTGGTTTAAATCTGTTCAAGGGATGGATGTGCGCCAGACGTCACGTGGCGTATCCTTTTGCGGCCATGCCATCCTGGGGGATGAGATGCTGGTAGTGCCGGATGCTGCGCATGATGTACGGTTTGCAGGGAATCCATTGGTTACGGGTGCTCCCCATATCGGATTTTATGCCGGTTATCCTATCCATGCTACCAATGGTGAAAAAATTGGCACATTATGCGCGATTGATACAAAGCCCCGGCAGCTCACGGAGGAAAACACGCAATCTTTGCGTGATCTGGCTTTGATGCTGGAAACAGAATTACGAGTGGAAGTATTGTCGGAAGCGCAGGAAGAGCTGATTCTGGAATTAGACGCAGCGCAACGCCTGGCTTTGATTGATTCGTTGACTCATTTGTGGAACCGTGGCGGTGTATTTGAATTATTGCGCCGCGAGTGGAGCAAAGCTGCGCGGAATAAAACGCCTATTGCGCTTGTCGTTGCTGATATTGACCATTTTAAGCTTATTAACGACACACATGGTCACCCTATAGGCGATGTCGTATTGCAAGATGTTGCGCGGCGATTATTAGGTTCCTTGCGGTTAGAAGATGCCGTGGGGCGGCTGGGGGGCGAGGAATTCTTATTGATTTTGCCTGGTTGTGAAGCAGAGCAATTACAAAGCGCGGTAGAGCGTATACGAGCCGCTGTAAATGACTCACCTATTGCTACGGCGGCGGGATTTTTGAACGTTACGATTAGCTATGGTGCGTGCGCGGCGATTCCGGAGCCTGCTATTTCGGTAGAAAAATTGATTAAGCAGGCAGATGATGCATTGTACATGGCGAAACGTTCGGGGCGGAATCGTGTGGAGGTGGCGGCCTAGCGAGGTCGTGAACAGGTTCTAAATATGGCCGATTGCGTGGCGCTGGTTTTCCTCCGTCAATGGATGGTTGAGCAAAGCAAGCCAGCACTCACACGCTCAGAAATCGCCTATGGACTAAACAACCGCGCCTCTGGCAAAGCAGAGGCACTCCGAAAGCACTGGAGGAACATCAACGCCACACCACCGCTTAACAGGAAAAAAGCAAAGAAGGGGGCTTATTTCCCTTCTTTTCTGTTTAGGGGGAATTTTTTAGAGCGTCCTTTCGTCCGTGCTGTATTGCATATCAGTGGTCATTTTGCATACTCCTGGATGATGGGTGCATTAATGCAAAGTTAAGTAATTTGTATCACGCATGAGGTATGCGATTTCTGCGTGCCATTATTAAATTCATTCTATTCGGTATCGTCGGTCTGCTTGGCCTGATGGTGCTGTTGGTGATCTTATTAGTGTTGCCGTATTTCATTCTGCCCGAGGTGCCGCTGAATCCAGAAATCACGACTTTTTATACGCAAGACCCGGATGCTTATAAGCAAGATAATGCGATGGTGGCGATTATGGGGCTGGCTGCGCCGGCCGATGTAACGGATACCTATGCCTGGGCGCTGGAGCAAATAACAAATCACTCTAAGGAAGATGCACCATTACACTCTGCGGAAGCACGCGCAAAAGAATATGCGAGCAGTAACCGCCTAGTCACCATGCTACATGTCATGTTCGATAAGAATGGCGACTTTATCCTTGCCCCTATAGGAATATCAAGCAATTCAAAACCAGCTGAGCTGCCAAAATTAGAAGCCCAGCAAGAAAAGTTCATGTTTACTTTAGGCCGTGAAAAAACTCCCTGTCTACCGACCATAGCCCAGCTAAATTCAACGGACAATAAGCTATGTAGGCAGGAGCAAGATTGGCCCACTGTTCTGCAAAACTATGCACTTTTTTTAGACCGCTATAAAGAGCTTCATAAATATACTCATTTTATTAACTCTAATGAAGGGGATGGCCTGTATTTTGGACCGCTAATTGGAATACATTCGTGGTATTTGGCTCAGCTGTGGTTGCAAAGTAAACAGCAGCCTGATGCAGCGCTGGATGCTTTGCTCGATGATATGCAGTTATGGCAACATGCGTTTTCCGAGCCGAATAATTTGATTACTAGATCGGTGGTTATGGTATTGCATCACCAATGCCAAAATCTCTTGCCTACATTCTTGCAAAGCGTGCCTGCGCTGACCTCCACACAGCAGCAGAAAGTGCTGGCTATGTTACAGCCATTGCCACCAGAAACATGGAATATTGAAGGCATCATGAAGGCTGAATATGCGGACATCAGGCCTATCATTGAGCCGATGGATAATTACAGCCGAAACAAATTTTATTCGTTCCAGCAAGATATGATATCCCTAGCGAAGTTTTCTCCCAGCGTATTACCTGAACAGAGGAAAGCGTTTGATCAGCGTTGGCGCTTGCCCTATTCCGTTTCCGCATCCGATTGGCGCTCGCCTATTTTAGGAGTGCTAACGAATATGATTATCAGTGGAGTGAGTCTTGCTGACTCGCTTTTTATGTCAATGCATAAGCGTGATGCCGAGAACCGCTTGCTACACCTCTATGTGCAAATCGAGACTCAGCATATTGCCCCGCCAGACATTCCGACATTTTTAGCGGCATCTCCCGCCGAATTCTATGATCCCTTTACCAACCAGCCATTTCGCTATGACACGGCAAAAAATGCGATTTATTATAGTATGCCGGGGGATCAACCTGTAACATGGGGACTGGTATTAAATTAGGGTAGTATCCCAACCCAGATCAAACCAATGCTCTCATAAAGTCGAACACAGCGTAAAAAAGGCTGAAAATTACAGCTCTGATTACCTGCTGCCTGTAAAGAAAAATAGCGTTTTCATCTTTTTTATCCGAGATGCTTTTCTCCCCATGGACAATTTATGCAAGTTAGGGCATTGATAGGCTGTCTTATGCTGTAAACGCATTTTTGATGGTTTTTTCACCTACGAATGAAAGGTTCTCCCATGCAGCCCAACACGAAATTCCAACCTCCGCGCGATTCTTCCGCACCTGTGTCGCGTGGCGTTAATGATAATCGCGATCTTTATACGGCTAATGCTAAATCCGCAGCCACTACGCCAGGCGAGCGCAATACGGCAACGGCTGCAATTGTAATTCTGGCTGTTTTAGTGGTGCTGGCCGTTGGTTATGCGTGGTATTCTAAGTCGCATAACGCCACTTATAATGAAAATCTTACGGGAACCGCAGCGCCGGTTGCTACCGATAACGCGGTTGCGCCAAGCGTAGTGACGCCAAGCCCTGACGCCGCTAATGATAATAGCCCCGCCGCAGATGCAACGGGTGACGATATTCAGGACAATACCGCTATGACTGAAGCGCCTGCTCAGGCCGAGGCAGCGCCCGCTGCTACCGATAGTTCGGTGCAAGCGCCGAATGCGGCTGGAAACAGACCTTAATTTGCCATAATATATACGTAAAAGGGATGCAGTATCATGCTGCATCCCTTTTTTTATGCGTCGCTTTTTTCAGCAAAAATCAGTTCACTTTACTGTTGAATTGGCATACACCAGAAGCATGAGTTTGGTACACAATCTGATTGGCGGCTTTCTTTCCGTGGTAACCGTTACCGCAACCCCTCAACTATATCGCTATCCTTACCGGAATTCGTCAGAAGGCTTGCGTGGTGATATGCTGCGCGTGGGTGATGATATTGAGGCGGTCTTGGGGAGGCTGGAAGAAGCCAGCGGTTATTCCCACTCATCTAACGAAGAGGATTAGTTATGGACGACGGCGCACCTGCACATGAATCCGAGCGTCGTGATCGCCAGGACCGGCCTTACCGTACGGGTGGGTATAATAAACAAAAACCATCGCGGGAGCGGCAAGGGCCGCGCGTAGTTGAGTTTCTTCCTTCTCCGGATATTTTGGAAAGCTACAATTATGTGGTGGACGGTTCCGCCCGGATGATTCTTTCCATGTTTGAGGCCGAACAGAAACACCGCCATGAATGGGAGCGGGTAAGCCTGAGAATTTATAGTTTTTCAAGTATTCTGGGACAATTACTGGGGTTTTTCATCGCGGTATCGGTGTTTGGCGCTGCGGCGATGATCGGGATTTACGGCGACACCACGATTGCGGCCACCATTTGGGTGTTTGGCGCAGGGGTGGTGGTTATGGCGGGTCTGGTATGGGCCTATGCGAAAAGCATGGGGCAACGCCCTTTATTTGCACGACCAAGTTTCCGTAGCCATTTCCGGCCCGTAAAGCCAAAACCTGAGGCGGAAGAAAAAGAATAGTTTGTTCTAATTCAATTTAGGTAACTGCCAATTATATCTATAGGCAATTAAGCGTATTGCCAATGCGGATACAAAAACGATTAACAAGGAAACAGGGCTTGTCCATCCGTTGATGTGTAGCACATAAACAGTGATGCCCAGTAAAATCGCAACGCTTCCGTAAAAGCCGCCATGGAGTATTTCCGGCACTTCGTTTACCAGCAAATCGCGGATGATACCGCCGCCGGTTGCGGTGAGCAGCGACAATATCAGTACACCGAAAAAATGCACGCCCGCATCAATGCCGATTAATGCGCCGGTGATGCCAAATGCAACGAGTCCTACCGCATCGCTCATGATGAAAAGCCAGTTGCGCTCTAAGTTTTCAAAGCGTTGCAATCTCAATAGGCCCGCCAGCACGATGACTGCACCAGTTAGCCAAAAAGGCTCGGTGCTGCTGAGAATAATCGGCGGCCTGGAAACCAGTAAATCCCGCAATACGCCGCCGCCATTCGCGGTGAGAAACGCTAAAATAAATATCCCCATAATGTCCTGCCGCTTGCGTGCGCCAATCAAAAACCCTGAGAGTGCGAACGCAATACTGCCCACGAACGAAGCGGCGTAAAGGGTTTGGGTATAGAGGACGTTATCCATACGGAGTTTGTAATGGATAGCGAGAAAATTGCCAACTGCAGATCACGGCGGGTAATGAGTTCCCATAAGCACAGCAGCGGCACGGCATGCTCAACAGCTAGGCGAGCGTATTTATTGGAGGGGGTAATTATAGTTATTCCACGTTACCATTATACATGGCTGCAAAGAGTGTTTTCTGCGCTTCCGATGCTCATGTACACCTGTACGCTGCGCTTCCGGTTCTCGAAAACACTCTTTTCGCCTACGTATAATGGTAACGTGGAATAACTATATTTAGCGCAATATTAATATTATCCAAGAATAATAGGGGGGTTATACACCTGTACGGCAAGAAAAAAAGATTTTAAGCATAGCCTCAGGCGACACACGCAGCAAACGAAAGTGACTATTTGAAAGAAGCCCCTTATGTTCCAACTCATCCACATAGTGGTATTCTCCACGTTACTGGCCTTTTGTGTTTACCTGACTCCATCGGTAAACGCTCCGCTGGAACAGGCATATTATGTGGTTATTGATTGCTTCGACCAGCGGCCGGAGCGCAGCATTCTTTTTATTGGCAACAGCCGCACATATTACCACAACATGCCATACATGGTGCGTAAGATTGCCGATTCAGCGGGAGCAAAAGAAAGATACCGTATCGTCATGCAGGCACCTGATGGGCTGCGGTTTGAAGATCATTGGAAT
>CAZGVV010000022.1:3743-29816 GCA_964529155.1 uncultured Rickettsiales bacterium | reverse complement strand
AACGTGAAATTGCCAGCCTTACCCGCAAAGCGGTGAAGGAAATCCTGATGAAGGCCGTGACTGCCGTGAAAGTGACCGGCGCGACACTCGGGAAATATGCCGGTGTGCGTAAATATGCCTATGGTGAGATGGAAAAAGAAGATCAGGCCGGCATGTGCACAGGCCTTGCTTACACCGAATTTGGCGGTGATTTGCTGGTAATTGAAGCAGTTTCCATGCCTGGAAAAGGTAAATTCAGCATCACCGGTAAGCTTGGGGATGTGATGAAAGAATCGGTAGAAGCATCAGCCTCCTATGTACGCTCACGCTCGCTTTCCATTGGTATTATTCCGCCCATTTTTGCCACACGCGATATTCACGTGCATGTACCGGAAGGCGCAACACCGAAAGATGGACCTTCTGCGGGTATTGCCATCACTACGGCTATTGTCTCCATGCTTACCGGTATTCCGGTGCGGCGTGATGTGGCAATGACCGGAGAAGTTACGCTTCGTGGCAGGGTATTGGCTATTGGCGGTCTGAAGGAAAAGCTGCTTGCGGCGCTGCGCGGTGGCATTAAAACCGTGCTTATCCCGCAAGAAAATGTAAAAGATCTGGAGGATATCCCAGACAATGTGAAGCGTGACCTTAATATTATTCCTGTAAGCCATGTAGATGAAGTGTTGAAAGCCGCTCTTACGCGTATGCCTGAACCCGTGGAATGGGTGGAGCCGCCGCTAAAGGCATCACATCACCTGCCGCGCGGAGAAGATGGCCTGGTCACACATTGAAAGCAATTTACCACAAGCATGTAAAACTGCTTGGAGAAGCGAATAAATTGAAGTAAAAGCAGATATATACGCTTTTATACGCTTTTTAATGGTGAATGACAGGGTTGAGCCATGGATGTGAGATACGCTTTTATCGGCATTTTTGGCATCGCGGTATTATTGGCGATTAACGCCAAGTTCATGAGCGAGCAAACCGATCAGCCCAAGGATACACTACGAAAAAATATCACCAAATCGCTGGAAAAAAATTCCAGCGCTATTCCCGGCATGGGAATGGCTAATCAAGCACCTAAGGGACTGGCTGTGCCATCTGTGGAAACGGCGACCAATCCGGTTCCGCAAGCTAGTAATACGAATGCGCTGGACGCTACTACCAGTCCTATGGGAGCATTTCCTCCCGCTGGTATGCAGCAACCCTCTATCACCGGCGCTAATATTTCCGGTTCCCCCTCCGCTACGATGAACGGAACACTTCCTCCTCCCAGTGCACCGCCTGCTTCTGCATTCCCCGGACTGGAAACACCTATACGCACCATTGCACCCTATACCCCCCCTGCTCCCGCCACGGCAACTGCACCCCCTTCCGCAAATGACCCCATGGCAGGCCTTACGCTGAACAATGGGCAACGTGTGATGTTTTATGGTGAGCGGGTCTACACCACCACTAGCGACGGACAACAGATTCAACCTATTCCCGATGGGAGTTATACCTTGAAAAACGGCCAGGCTTTAATCGTGCGTGAAGGCAAACGCCAAATGACGGCGTATTGATATGAACACATCCCTGCTCACTCCTTTATTGGACGACATTAACAACCCTGCGGATTTGCGGCAATTACAGCCGGAGCAATTACCGCAACTGGCGGAAGAGTTGCGCCATGCGCTGGTAGATGCCGTTGCTCAAACCGGCGGACATCTGGGCGCAGGTCTTGGCGTGGTAGAACTCACTACGGCACTGCATTATGTATTTGATACTCCGAAAGACAAGTTGGTGTGGGACGTTGGGCATCAGGGTTACCCGCATAAAATACTAACCGGGCGCCGCGACCGTATCCGCACCCTGCGCACTCCCGGTGGTCTTTCCGGATTTTTGCGACGTGAGGAGAGTGAATATGATCATTTTGGGGCGGGCCATAGCTCAACGTCTATTTCTGCAGCGCTTGGTATGGCAGTGGCGCGGGATTTTCATGGGGAAGACCATGAAGTCGTAGCCATCATTGGTGACGGTGCGATGAGCGCCGGCCTTGCGTTTGAAGCGCTAAATAACGCCGGGCATTTGGGCACACGCTTGATTGTTATTCTAAACGACAATGACATGTCGATCGCTCCCCCTACTGGCGCAATGAGTGCGCATCTGGCGCGGTTAATTTCTTCACGACCCTACCATAAGCTGCGCGACATCAGCCGGGAAATCGCCAGTAAATTTCCCGAACCGCTGGCCCGCCTCGCTCGTCGCGCCGAACATTTCGCGCGTGATTTTGCGTTGGGTGGAACGTTGTTTGAGCAATTGGGCTTTTATTATGTCGGGCCGATTGACGGTCATAATTTGAACCATCTCCTGCCAGTGCTTCGTAATGTGAAAGCACAGCGTGACAGCGGCCCGGTATTAATCCACGTGGTTACCCGAAAAGGCCATGGTTATGCGCCAGCTGAAGCAGCTAGCGATAAATTTCATGGCGTGGCCAAATTTGATGTGGAAACGGGCACACAGACGAAATCTCTCACCCATGCGCCAAGCTATACATCGGTATTTTCGGATTACCTTATTAATGCCGCTCATGAAGATAAACGGATTGTCGCTATCACCGCTGCCATGCCTGCCGGCACAGGCCTTGATCGTTTTGCCGAAGCATTCCCCGAACGTATGTTTGATGTAGGTATTGCTGAGCAGCATGCGGTGACATTTGCTGCCGGGCTTGCTTCCGAAGGTATGAAGCCATTTTGCGCAATTTACTCTACCTTTTTGCAACGCGCCTATGACCAGGTGGTACATGACGTATGCATTCAGAACTTACCGGTGCGTTTTGCGATTGATCGCGCAGGACTGGTGGGTGCCGATGGCGCAACACATGCCGGAGCGTTTGACATTACCTATCTTGCTGCGTTGCCTAATATGGTACTCATGGCTGCCGCTGACGAGGCGGAGCTTGCGCATATGGTAGCAACTGCAGCAAGTTATGATGCCGGACCAATCGCATTCCGTTACCCTCGCGGTGAAGGTACGGGAGCCGCGTTACCACATACCGCACAACCGCTGGCTATTGGTAAAGGGCGAATTGTATTAAACGGTGAACGCGTAGCTATTTTGAGTTTAGGTGCGCGGTTGCAGGAAGCAATGAAAGCAGCGGATATGCTGGCAGAGCAAGGCATCAGACCAACCATTGCCGATGCACGTTTTGCCAAACCCCTGGATGAAACGCTTATCCGACGCTTACTACGCGAACATGAACTGCTCATTACCGTGGAAGAAGGCGCAGACGGTGGATTTGGCGCGCATGTGATGACCTTTGCAGCACGTAGTAATTTGCTGACCGGAAAATGTGCGATTATTCCCCTAACCTTACCTGACCATTTTCAGGAACATGGTAATCCACGCACACAATATGATGACGCGGGGTTGAATGCTGCCCAGATTACCGCCACTATTTTAAATACCATCGGCATTACCTCACCACACGAGCACTCACAATATGCCTGAGGCAATACGGGTAGTTGGCAATACGCTTTATTATAAAGACGCCACTTACCGCTGTGCTCTTGGCCGAAGCGGAGTTATTGCCCCGGGTAATAAACGTGAAGGAGACGGATACACACCACAGGGTGTGTGGCCCTTGCGGGAATGCTGGTACCGACCTGATAAGGTTACTCGCCCTTCTACCGCACTACCAATACAGGAAATAAAACGGAACGATGGCTGGTGCGACGACGCGCAACATGCGCTATATAATAGGCATTTTATCATTGATGCTGGCGCCAAGAACAATCAGGGCATGCTTTCATTTGAGCATTTGTGGCGGGATGATGGGCGGTATGATGTGATCGTGCCATTGGGCTATAATGATGATCCGATTGTGGCCGGAAAAGGCAGTGCCATTTTTTTGCATATGGCTTCCCCGGAATATACGCCAACTGAAGGATGCGTGGCTTTACACCATGACGATCTATTAGCGCTATTACCAGAACTGACTACGGATATGCTACTGCGTATCGAGGCTTAGAAAGCCCGGCGTATTTTTACGGCACAGGCGCTGAGACCAAGCAACACAATCCCCGCCAGCATCAACACAACCGGCCAGCCGATGACGTTTAAGAAGTGCGCATTCGTGAAATATGCAATGAATCCGAGTATGGCAATAAGACTTGTGACCAATAATGCCGTGCTGCGAAGCAAAGTACACACATACAGCATGCCAACTGCAACAGCGAGATAAACCAATTCATAAGGCGTGTGTGATACAAGGTCGAAAAACCCAGTATAGAAAATCATGGACCCGCACAAATAACCAAATCCACTCAATAGCGGATAACGCCCATTACATTGCAAACCATAGGCAGCCGCACAACCGGAAAGACCGGTGATTATGCTGGCAATACGCGAATTATATTCTAAAGAAATCATGCCGTGCAAACCGGCATTGAACCAACAGAAGCCTAAAATAATCGCCAGCGGCGTAAGGGAACGCTGGGTGCTATTAGACATGAATTTCGCCAATAACACTAACGTCCCACCCATCAATAATTCAATAGGGCTTTCTTCCATCCCAGCCAAATCAAGTACGGTGTGAAGGAATAGATACGCAAATATCAGCGCTATCAGACAAAAGAGCGGACGGCGGTAATGGTAGAACAAGGTTGCCTGCTGAATCGCCATGATACCGGTGACGAAAGCGATCGCCTGGCGGAATGCCTTTCCTTGCGGGAATAATTCATGGATGGTAACAAACCAGCCGGTTGTTTGCATAAGCGCAGCTAAAATAACCAGCGGGATGACCAATTGCGGGAATTTTTGCTCGCGCAGCGCCACGACTAACACGCCAAACAGCATAAATCCAACGCCGAGTGTGATAAAAATATGCATGAAGCTGCCCATATCCGCCCAGAACATGGCGGTATAAGTGCCAATACCGGAGAGTAGAAAAACACCCCCAAGATACGCGCAAATTTTCTTTATCACATCGGTGCGTGGATGTTCAGGTATAGATGTTTTAGACATCAGAGCTGGCTCATTCGCTAATGCCAACTCCACCTCATTTAAATCAATATTGTATTTTTGTACCATCCGAGTAATCGCATGGATCGCATCCGCCTTACTGTCAGGCTGTGGGCCTTCTAAAAAACCGGCAAGCCACACCCGTGGTTGGCGCATGCTGACCAATACGACGACGAGTATAAGGAGTGCAATTAAACTCATTAGGGAATTACCCAACCAATAAATTGAACCTGCTCACTATAATAAGCATCTTTCAGACGTATGCTTCGGCCATTCTTGCTTAATACTAAGGGCGATTTATCACTATTGATAAAAAATTCCGATAAATTAGGCCGGTCTACTTGCTCAGAACCCATGAATTTATAACCGTCCGGTGCTTTAAGCGATGTATCCAGTGTCAGCGATTGGAGTTCCGGCACGGCAATAGGGATAAGAACACGCGCAACAGAACCTGTTTTTCCATTATTATTTGCTTCCTGCGGCACTTTGTAGGCAATTTTCTCTACCTTACCCGTTTTTGCAGAATAGCGGAGTATTTCCAGCGGCGGGATATAAGAAGCACCGCCAATATACGCAACACGCGCCTTGTGATCCTTCACCTGGATTTTAATGCCCATATCCAAATCCGCATGATACCCAACAGCATACACGACGTCATATTGTGGCGGCTTTACAGTAAGGGCAGGAATAATGGAAATAGCCAGCATTACTCCCAGCACCAGCAAGGGCAGACCTAGACCGAATGCAATAGTGGGATTGTTTCGGAAAAAATTGCGCATAATTTCTATTAGCTTATATCACCCCTAAACACCAGAGTAGAATTGCTTTTTGCGCGTGAAGCCGGTTTTCTGCTTCATCCCATACGATGGATTGCGGACCGTCAATAATCTCAGCCGTAACTTCTTCACCCCTGTGCGCCGGTAAGCAATGAAGAAATAAGGCATCGGAAGCTGCGCGCTTCATCAGTGCTGCATTCACTTGATACGGCGCAAGCAACGCGATCCGTGCTGCTGCGTCTTTATCGCCCATCGATACCCATGTATCCGCAATGACTGCATCAGCGCCGGCAACGGCAATGGCAGGATCACTGGTTAACTCTACGTTTCCACCATGGGTTTTAGCCCAATCGATAATGGTAAAAGACGGCAATAATTCCGGTGGGCATGCAATGCGGAGTTTAAAATTAAATTGTGCACTGGCGGCCACGAAGGTAGCGGCCATATTATTGCCATCCCCAACCCATGCCAGGGTTCTCCCGGCGATAGGGCCGCGATGCTCTTCAAACGTGAGAATATCTGCCATCACCTGGCATGGGTGACAGGTATCACTCAACCCGTTAATAATCGGAACGGTCGCGCTTTGTGCCATTTCAGCAAGTGTCGCGTGGGAGTGGCAGCGGACCATAATGGCATCGACATACCGTGAGAGCACGCGTGCGGTATCGCCAACGGTTTCTCCGCGGCCCAGCTGCATCTCATGGCTGCTGAACGGCAAAGCATGACCGCCAAGCTCGAGCATTGCCACTTCAAAAGAAACACGCGTACGCGTAGAATTTTTCTCAAAAATCATAGCGAGTTTTTTGCCAGCCAGAAGTGGTTCCATTTTTCCGGCAATACGGTTTATTTTTAACTCAGTTGCGCACGTAAGAATCTGGCGCAGGGTGTCGGCGGGGATATGTTGTAAGTCCAGAAAATGCGGCATCTTAGAGGGCTCCCAGAATACGATGAAGAATAGTATGCGCTTCTTGCACATGTGCTTGTGTAATAATTAACGGCGGCAAAATACGAATCACCCGGTCGGCCACGGCCGGGGCAGTTAACAACCCATTTTCACGCAGTTGCGCAGCAATGGTATAATGATCGCCATGCATTTGCAGACCCAGCATCAGTCCCACACCACGCACTTCAACGATATGCTGTGGGTAGGTGCTTGCAATATCTGCTAATGCTTCACGCAGCCACGTACTTGCCTTTCGTACATACGGCAAGAAATCTGGAGTTAGCATAATGTCCAGCACCGCATTGCCCACTGCCATTGCCAACGGATTGGAACCGTAGGTAGAACCATGTGAGCCGGGTGTCATACAGGATGCAACGGCTTCTGTGGCCAGGCATGCGGCCAACGGAAATCCACCGCCAACACCTTTGGCGATACTGATAATATCCGGCGTAATGCCTGCCTGCTCATAGGCGAATAAACTACCGCTGCGGCCCATACCGCATTGTACTTCATCACACATTAATAAAATGCCATGAGCATCAGCGAGCGCCCGCAAACCCTGTAAAAATTCTGGGGATGCCACACGTATGCCGCCCTCACCTTGAATCACCTCAATTAGAATCCCGGCTGTTTCCGGGCCTATCGCAGCTGCAACTGCCCCTAAGTCGCCAAACGCTACGCAATCAAAACCCGGCAAGAGAGGAGCATACCCCGCACGGGCATGCGCATTGCCACCAGCGGAGATGCCAGCAAAACTACGGCCATGGAACCCGCCTTCAAATGTAATAATCCGGTAACGTGGCTCGCTGGAGCGCCGCATGATCTTCATGCCCGCTTCTACCGCCTCGGTACCAGTGGAACAGAAAAAGACAGAATCGGCAAAGGTAGCCTCAACGAGACGTGTAGCAAGGCGTTCTTGTTCAGGGATGCGGTAAAGATTGGAGCAATGCCATAAAAGCTCCGCCTGGGTTTTGAGTGCTTCCACCAGATGAGGATGCCCATGCCCGAGTGCATTCACTGCGATGCCAGTAGCAAAATCCAGATAGCGCTTTCCTGCCACGTCGAACAGGTAACACCCTTCGCCGCGCGCCATCACCACATCTGAGCGCCGGTAGACCAGCATTACGGCGGGAAACATCCCATTTCACCTTATGGATGTTAAAAAGATGCTTTATGGGGAATTGTGTAGAAATGTCAATAGGATTTTGCGGAATACGCCTAAGAAAATACGTGCCCTACATACTGGACAACCAGTAGTGCCGAAAGCACCGCCAAGCAGCTAAAGGTGCATATCATGCCCCACATCCGCCATAGGGGGTATGCGGTTATCACTCCGTTTACATACTGCTCTGCCTTCAGCAGGCTATAGGCATGCATACAGCGGCCTATTATAAAGACCACACCCAAACAATGCACCGCATAGGGTGGCAGGCCATTTATTTCGGCGTAGCCTAAGAGAATAAGGAAAAACAGCGTATATTCCAAAAAATTACTATGCGCCCGCACCCGGCGCTTCATTTCATGATCACCACCATCCCCAATCGCCACCCGATATTTCCGACGCCAACGGATGATGTGGACCGAGAGAACGATAAAGATGATGGTGAGTAGGGCGGCGTAGAGGGCGGTGGTCATATAAGCTTTTCCGCATGCTAAATGATTGGAGTAATAATCGAGATGATTTTTGATGCTATAGTTATTTCAATTTACCATTATACATAGGCGAAAATAGTGTTTTCGAGAACCGGAGCGCAGCGTACAGGTGTACGTGAGCACCGGAAGCGCAGAAAACACTCTTTGCAGCCATGTATAATGGTAAAGTGGAATAACTATATGACATTTAATAGATTAATATTGGGATTTTGAAGGATTGGAGTGTTCAATTCCAAAATTTCCACCAAGGTTTTTTAGAACTGGCAACTTTACTATAAATTTTATTTACAAAGTTCTCATCAAGATTAAGCATAGAGGCAATTTCATCATGGGTAATATCAGGTCTTTGCCTCAACATGTATTAGAGTTATTTTGGAACATGCAAGCATCCTTGCCTGTTAGGCCGTATAACATTTATTATATTTCAATATATTAAATACGAAAAACTGTAACATTTTTATGATATAATTAGTTATAGGAGTTTTTTATGAGTTGGGTCGGTCGGTTGTTTGAGAAAAATCCTGAGTCTAAAGTTTTAAAGCCGCGCACGTTGCGAGCAGACTTGTCATTGATTCGAGATTACAGCCGCGAGTTACAGGACCTAGAGCCCTATCGCAATCCATACATTGCGCACTTTCATGACGAAGAGAAACATCTTTATTATGTTGCTGCCCGTCATGAACGTGGGCCTGAAAATGGCACGTTTAAATCGGTACGTGCCGCCATGCAACATGGCAAGCCTCACATACTTGTCATTGAGGGGTTGGAAACAGAGCGGGGTGTTTCACCGGCGTTCTATCAAGATCATGTAAAACACAAAGCGGCTGAAAATTTCTCTACATGCGAAGAGCCTGTATACGCAGCTCATCAAGCCATGCAGACGGGCATTCCTTTTATTGGCGGTGAGCCGAGTGATAATCATATTTTCGCGCAAATGACTGAAAAAGGCTATTCAGTTAAAGATGTCGCCGCTTTCTATTTACTGCGCTCGGCTTCGCGGTGGGTTAAGCATGAAGAAGTAAATGCGCAGAATTTTGACCATAAGGCACAAGAGTATCTGGATCACTTGCGCTATTATGTCGAAAATAAAATACCGGCTGAGCAACGCTTGACCGTGCAGGAATTCAAAGCCTGGTACGCTGACCATAATGATTGTGTGGGCAGAGATTATTTACAAATCAACAGCCAGAATCTTGCGCCCATGCGCTCACAACATGCCAGTTATTTTGAACGCATGAGCGCGGATACCGGAGAGATAAGGGAACGTCACCTCGATACCATCATTGCCGATGCGCTTTCTAATAATGACCGCGTTCTGGTTGTTTATGGCGGAGGTCATTTAGTACAATCTCGCAAGGTTTTTGAAAACATGCTTGGCAACAGCAAGGATATGCAACTCCACTAATTCACTCACATGGAGTTAAGCGCTTTACCCGCCGCACCACGACCCCGTTTGCCCTTGCGCGTGCCACCAAAATAACTCTCGTCGACTTCAATCTCACCATCAAAAACTTCATGCGATTCAGCTTCTAATTCAGCCGCAATAATCTCGCGCAGACGCTGAAAATAATAGCAGGCAGTTTTAAAATTTACGCCAACCAAACTCGCCGCACATCGTGCCGTTGTTCCCGCCACAAAATGCTCCATTAGCTTATCCTGGATGCCCTTACTTAATCGACTCTTGCGCATGCTGTTCCATAACACATAAATGCGTTATCTGGTACAGCCCCAAAAATAATTAGCCGCGAGCTGCTTGTGGTGGAGTCTGTTGGGTTTCCAAAAACTTTCCCGTCACTTTGATTTCAATAGGTTGTTCCAGAAAAGTTGAATGGTTATCGAGTTCCACCAATTTATTAGTGTGCATAGGGCGATACGTTTTTGCTTTTTGCTTGCCGGGAGGTGCAGGGTCAAATTCTGCTGGAGCCATTTTAGAGGCATCATAACTCCAAGTGATATGAAACGGTTTTCCATCCGGTCTTGTGCGTTCGCCATCCACTTCAACGATTAACCCCTGTAAGCCCCTTCCGTCATCGGCTACGCCGACAACTTTAACGGATTTAGGTTCTGGAATTGGAGTGCCAGCGGATACACCAAAATTTTGTGTGATATGATCAGCAACAACGGTTGGGTATTTAGGAGGAATTGCTTCCAATAATTGGCTTTTGCTATCTGCATCTAATTCGTAAGCATTAAAACCCATATCCACTGCCCTTTGCATTTAGTTTATAACATTAATATATGATTAATGATTTATCAAATGAAGGTTTTATGACAGCTGAATTGTTAGAACCGCTTATCTGGTTGAATTTCATAGATTCTTACAATCATTGATGGAAATTGGTGTTGCCGAGATTCTGAAACTTAGAACCAGCACGAAGTCAAGCTCCCACGCGGATTCGAACCATATCGGCTATAGCCACTTCCAAAATGGTGCACCAACGCGGAGAAAGTTCGAACCGGATTTTGGAGTTTATTGAAGTTTTAAGGGATTGGAGTGTTCAGTTCCAAAACTTCCACCAGGATTTTTTAGAGCCAGCTAATTTACTATAAATTTCATTTACAAAGTTCTCATCAACATTAAGCATAGAAGCGATTTCATTATGGGTAATATCAGGTCTTTGCCTCAACATATACTCAACGGAATATAATGGCGCAGAGCTTGACCAATTCAAAAATCGTATGGACATTGCGACCAATTCATCCAGCGTTTCAAAATGCTTCGGCCATTCGTTATTTTGAATAATTTTTTCTGCTTCTGCTTCTGCTTTTTCTAGCCGTTTGAAGCAATGTATATCATACTGATGTGACTCTTGCGCCACTAACCAATATTGGCTGCATTTCTTACACTGGTATAATGCAAGCCACCAGCGAGTCTCGCCATATGCCTTAACTTCTTCCAGCGTTTCCCAAATGCGATTTTCCTGTTCTGACCCCATATCTGTGACAGCCAGATTTGGTAGGGCCGCACATTCACAGCTTAAAGGCATTTTCTGGCGCATAAACTTCTCAAGTTTTTCCTTGAGCGCATACACATCAGGATTTACTTTGAAATTGGTGGATATTACTTCGAGATGAAATTCCTTCCCGGCGGCACTCTCAAAGTCATTGTTAACGTACAACCACTTCTCAAATTCTGGAACTGGTAAATCACCTCTAATGAATTGCCACATTATTTTCTGGTTTTGATCATCCATTGTTAGAACCGCTCATCTATTTGAATTTCCTCATTTCCACCCGAGTCCGCCCAACCTGGGTATCGGAAATTTAGAACCAGAGCCAAGTCTTTGACTGGAGCGGACTCGAACCTATAATAATCGCTTAGTGGCAAATGCTCTACCGGAATGTGATTTCAGGTATTTTTCAAACTCAAGGGCTTTGTGTTTATCAGGAAATGCGCAATACCATAGCAATTCCCAGGGAGCGAACTTGGCGGTGTGGGTGGATTTTTTGGCATTATGATCGGTGAGGCGTTGTTTTAAATCGGCTGTCGCGCCTGTATATTCTTGGTTTGGCGACTCAATACTTCTGATAATATAAACATACCACATAACTTGCTCCAGCCCGTCGTCGTCCCGTCTACGCTCTGCGAGCTACGCCGGGGCTATGCCGGGCACTGCTTCGCCCAAGGTTCGGCTCTCCGCATGGCTGCGCCACGCGTAGCCCGAAGGGCGAAGCGTGGTGCACCAGCGCGGAGAAAGTTCGAACCGGATGCACAAGTTTATTGAGTGTATAAGCGATTGGGCTATATTATTCAAATCAAATGAACTTATAAGGCTAATGCATTATGGCTGACACAAAAATCACTCCAGATTTTATAAAAAGCTTTCTTTCCAAAACAGAAAAGAAATGGGCAAACTGTAAAATCAATAATGGCATTTATGGGTTCCAATTTCAAGCAGGCACAAAATGGAATCCGGGTTTATCACAAAAAGAAATTGAGACATATCAGTCAGAATTGGGAATCCAATTCCCCGCCGATTTTATAACATTCTTGAAGTACGCAAACGGCACTGACTTACAAACCGTAAATGTCTATGGAAATGATGGCAACAAGCACGCATATGCGGTGGGCGTTTATAGTTACCCACGTGACTTAGAAATTATCAAGAAGCGTATTGAGTGGCTGAAAGAAGATTGGGATGCCGCTTTGGAATCTTTAGAGCTTGAGGAAGATGTATTGGGCAGGAATCCAAAGTTCATTCCCTTTTATATTCATCGCTACATTCTTAGCAGCGGCAATCCTGATGCCAGCATTGTGTGCTCTATTCATGGAAGCGATGCAATTGTTTATGGCTCAAGCCTAAAAGAATATCTGCAAAAAGAGTTCCTTTAGTTAGAACCGCTCATCTATTTGAATTGCCTAATTTTTATCCGAATCCATGCAAATTGGGTATCGGAAAGTTAGAACCAGAGCCAACTCGTTGTCCCAGCCGGACTTGAACCGTTTTCAAAAAACGAAGTCCGAAATGGTGCACCAGCGCGGAATAACCTCGAACCGGATTTGGGAGTTTACTAATGCTTTGGAAGAATGGAGCCGCTTATTCATTCACAAAGTTATAGCCGCTTGATTTCAATGCTTGGACAGCCTGCTTTGCCTTTTCTTGTTTGACCAGCAAATAATCGGTATCGTGAGTGGAAACGACAAATACGCTAATCTTTTCTGAGGCAAGCACCGCCGTAATGCCAGCGATAATGCCTATTAGAGAGAAATCGAGTACGCCTTCGACCTTGACGCAATCCCAGCCGGTTTCAGCTTTTATTTCTTTTGGAACATACTGTGCTTCACAAACAAGTGAATATTCATCTGCGGTTTTAGTATAGCTAAGAAAGCAAGATTGCTGTGACCATGCAGGCAACTGCTCATTAGTAAGTTTGCATACAGCAAGTTTCCGAGGCGTAATTTGCAAGTTTATATCAGGCATAGTTAGAACCGCTCATCTAATTGAATTGCCTAATTTCTATCCGAACCCATGCAAACTGGATATCGGAAAGTTAGAACCAGAGCCAACTCAGGCTCCCACGCGGAATTGAACCGCTTTTGTGAATACCACTCCCGAAATGGTGCACCAGCGCGGAATAATCTCGAACCGGATTTTGGAACTAATTGCGTATTTTCAATCTCTAAGATTATTTTGAACTAATGATCTTTTGTTCAGTAGTAAATTCAATCAAAGATTCCGTTAGAGCTGCCAGATCGAAATCCACATGCCCTTTTTCAGGAAGATAAACCGACTTTTTGGGAGGGTTTGCTTTTTCAAAAAGCATTTTACCTAAACGAATGGGCACAATCGTATCCTTTTCGCCGTGAAAAAGCAGCAATGGCACATGCACATTGGAGATCTTACTTAAAGAATCAAAATGGTCTTTAAGCAGCCAATGCGTCGGTATCCATGGATAATTATCTTCAGCAAGTGCATCCATAGACGTGTAGGGCGATTGCAGTACTAATGCAGCAGTAGAAAACTCTTTAGCCATTTGGACAGCTACGCCTGTACCAATGGATTCTCCGTAAATAATAATATCATGGGGTTTGAGTGCTAGTTTGGTAGATGCATATTCCATTGTCGCTCGTGCATCCTGATAAAATCCTTCTTCTGAAGGGCTTCCTTCACTTGCGCCGTAACCTCGGTAGCTAAGCGCAAGAATGCCGAATCCCGCATCTGAAAGCAGTTTATAATAATGCGACCGTCCGCCTAGATGTCCACCGTTCCCATGGAAATAGATAATGGTTGGGTACCCAACGCGTGCTTTATGATACCAAGCCTGTACATGCGTGCCATCGCTGCTCTGTAAGCGTATATCTTCAAAGCCATTTAACCCATAGGCGGCAGGAGGCTGAATATTGGTCTGTGGCATATACAACAAATGACGCTGTGCCACCCACATGAATAAGCAGATTACTACATAAGCAAATACCAAACGCTTGAGTATGGAAAGAGGATGGTAACGAGATCGAGACATAATTCCTGTAATTTTGATAGAACCGCTTATGTTATTGTAGCGACTATATTATCGCTATCAAGCCTCGAAATGGGTGTCGGGTAATTTCTGAAATATAGAACCAGCCGCAAGTCTTTATCCCAGCCGGACTCGAACCCGTTTTTGAAAAACGAAGTCCGAAATGGTGCTCGCGGCCGGAATCGAACCGGCACATCCATTGAAGGACTACGGATTTTAAGTCCGTTGCGTCTACCAATTCCGCCACGCGAGCCGTCAATGCGTTGGGCATTCTTTATTAAGACATGCACCGAACGCTTAAGACAGAAGCGTATGTACTATGGCTTTGGCGCTTTGACAATACGGTGTTCATGGTAATGTATAATAATCCTACGATAATTATTACTGGTATGCCGGAGGCCTTGCACCCACAATAAGCAGTTGCATCTTTTCCCGATTCTCTCTAGTTTTTACTATTATGCATTACGTGGAGCCGCTTGGGTAAGCTAGGCAGCATCTACTAAAGGAAGCAGTTATTAATGGAGGCATTCATGCGTTATTTCCTCGTACTGGCACTGGCCTTATGCTTCTCACTCCCCGCCCATGCCGCCAATACGAACAAAAATCAAACTTCGCGGGAAGATAATTGGCCACGCTGGTATGTTGGCCTCACGGGTGGTGTCCAGTTTTTGGATGATTCTGATTATAAAAGCGCATCCAGTGGAAAAATAACTCATGACTCTACCGGCGGCGCGTTTACCGCATCTTTAGGGTATATTCCGCATTTTGGCGTTCCTATTTTAGATAATATCCGCGTAGAGGGCGAGTTGGGGTATCATTATTCCAAGCTTACCAATAGCCGCTCCGGAAATACCACTACCGCACTACATGGCTATCAGTCGGCCCTGTCTTATATGGGTAACGTACTGTATGATTTTCACAATAATAGCCAATGGACCCCCTATCTCGGCGGCGGTGTGGGCGGAGCGCGGGTAAAGCTGGATGATCACGCCGTGCTGGGCAATAATTCAGATGGCGATACGACCATGGCCTACCAGTTCCTAGTCGGCATTGGTTATGCCCCCACCAGTATTCCTTTTACCGAATGGACGCTTGGTTACCGGTATTTCGTGGCAGAAAGTGCTGAATTTGGAACCACGGGGGCAAGCAAGCTTAAGCTGGATAATTATGTCGCCCACAGCGTAGAAGTCGGCGGACGCTTCAGGTTCTAGGCTTCTTCCATTACGTCTGAAAATTTAGCAAGCAAGACGCCCACTTCCTGCGTGGCAATCTCTAATGCCGGTGATGGCTCGGCGCGCAATACGATAGATACCCCAAGTTTTTGATTGCGGATAAACGGGTAACTGCCAATATCCACTTCAGGGTAACGGCGCTGAATTTTCGTGAGTTCATCAGCAATCGAGCCTTCTGTAACATAAGCTGAAAGCGTATGCGAAATGAGAGGAATTCCGCCTTGCAGCTGGTGGCGGATCCCGTCAAACATGGCTTGCATAATCTTTGGCACACCGGCCATGACGTATACGTTTTCCATAATATATCCAGGCGCCGCCGAAACAGGATTATCAATCAACGTAGCGCCCTCAGGTATATCGGCCATTCTAAGACGGGCTTCATTGATCATATCCGCCGTGTAATGCGCACGAAGCCGACGCTCTGCCTCCCCGTCACGCAGCACCTTCACTCCAAAGGCCGACGCAACACATGCGGTGGTGATGTCATCATGGGTGGGGCCTATGCCGCCGGTAATGAATACATAGTCATAGAGTTTTCGGCAGCCATTCACGGCGCCAACAATAGCAGCCTCGCTATCGGGCACCACACGGGCCTCCTTCAGGCGAACACCTATGTCATTCAAAGACTTAGCAAGCCAGTTGAGGTTTATATCCTGCGTCCTGCCAGAGAGGATTTCATTGCCGATGATGATAACGCACGCGGTTGTCATAAGATTGGTTGTAGGGTATGGGTGTTGGATGCTAGGTTAATAATAGTCAGATAAACCATAACCTACAACCAATAACCTCATGAATGACGACGACGAAGACGATTACACGGAAACCCGCGACGTAGAGATTCACCCTCCCGCTGATTTTGCAGGCATGCGCGCAGCCGGCAAGCTCGCCGCTGAAGTGCTGGATATGATCGGTGAGCATGCGCGCGCTGGGGTCAGTACGCTCGAGCTGGATACGATTTGCCATGAATACATCGTAAGCCATGGTGCAATTCCTGCACCGCTCGGGTATCGCGGATTTCCTAAATCCATTTGCACATCGGTAAACCATGTGGTGTGTCACGGCATACCTGGCGATTATAAATTAAAAGACGGCGATATTCTTAATATCGATGTAACGGTCATCCTCGACGGCTGGCATGGCGATACCAGCCGCATGTTTTGGATAGGCGAGCCGTCTATTAAAGCCCGCCGCCTTACTGAGGTAACCTATGAGTGCATGATGCGTGGCATTGCCGCCGTGAAGCCTGGGGCCACCATCGGCGATATTGGACATGCCATACAAACCTTTGCCGAAAGCCACCGCTATTCCGTAGTACGGGATTATTGCGGCCATGGGTTAGGAAAAATATTTCATACCGCGCCAAACATTGTGCATTATGGCAAACCCGGTAAAGGCATGGTACTGAAAGAGGGTATGTTTTTTACCGTCGAGCCGATGATCAATGTCGGTGGCTGGCAAACCATTTTAAGCAAACACGACAATTGGACCGTTACCACGCGCGACAAATCCCTATCGGCACAATTCGAGCATTCTATTGGTGTAACCAAGGATGGATGTGAGATTTTCACCGCGTCACCGACAGGGCGGAATTGCCCGCCTTATGCCTAACTCTTTTATATGCCGCTTGCTCACAGTGGGCGATGCAGAGCAATTCCGTAATGTGCGTTTATATGGCCTGCAGGAGTCTCCGCATGCCTTCTTAGAAGATTACACGGAATGCGCCGATCAGCCTTTAGAATATTTCCACCGTTACTTTAAAAATGGCTGGATCGCTGGGGCGTTTCGTGATGGCAGGCTAATCGGGATAGCGGGTTTATACATTCAAAAAGGCATAAAATTGCATCATAAAGGCATGGTGTGGGGTGTATATATAATGCCGGAATCCCGTGGCCAAGGCCTCGCCAAACAGCTTATCGCCATGCTAATTGAAGAAGCACAAAAAGCCAGGCTTGAACTTGTACAATTAAGCACAGACGAATCCAAATCTTCAACCGTACGACTTTACACGCAGCTAGGATTTGAGGTTTATGGCCGCGAACAGCATATAATGAAAGTAGCTAATGAATATGTTACAGATGTGCTTATGGTAAAATTTCTATAATGCAAGTGCAATGATAGACGAACAGATAGAGCTACTCATACCGTCAAATGAGAAAAAAAAGCCTCATCACCTAGGCCACCGCTCGCGTCTTCGTGAACGCTTCCTTGCTAGCCCTACTACATTTCCAGACTATGAATTACTGGAATTACTCTTATTTCCAGCCCGCCCGGTGGGAGATGTCAAGCCATTGGCGAAAGAATTGATCCACCATTTCGGCACGCTCGCCCATGTGCTGCAAGCCGAACCGCTGGCACTGATGCAGGTGGAGGGGGTAAATGAAGCGGCTGTGGCCGCCATCAAATCGGTGGAAGCGGCAGCAGCGAGGTTACTTAAAGCACAGGCGACGGCCAGGCCGATTATTCAAAGCTGGCAGGCGTTGCTGGATTATTGCAAATTAAACTTGGGGCATAAGGCGCATGAGGAGTTTCATGTGCTATTTTTGGATAGAAAATTTGGCTTGCTGGCCGATGAAATGCAGCAAAAAGGCACGATAGATCACGCACCGGTTTATCCGCGCGAAATTATCAAACGCGCGCTGGAATTAAGTGCATCGGGTGTAATTCTGCTTCACAATCACCCAACCGGTGATGTCACCCCAAGCAAGGCGGATATTGATATTACAAAACATGTGCAAAATGCCGCCCGCACGCTTGGCCTTACGGTACATGATCATCTGATTATTGGCCGTGAAAAACATTTCTCATTTAAAAGTCAGGGATTATTGTAATGCCAGTATTCTGGGGAATTACCGATGGTTCGGCGGGTATGAAAAGCCAGGTTGAAGGTGTTTTAGAAACGCTTGGCCAGCCTTACACGTTAAAAACATGCATGCGTAAACGGCCGTTTTGCTGGCTGCCCGTGGCAATGTGGCGCGGAGCTTTATCGCAATTAACCGCAAGTAGTGATCGATTAGCACCGCCATGGCCGGCAGCAGTCATCACCAGCGGCCGCCGCTCTGCACCTTTAGGGCTGGCGATTAAAATAGCCAGTGCTGGACGCACGAAAGCCATTCATCTAACCGACCCCCGCGCCTGCCGACGCGATTTTGATCTCATTGTCACTATGGCCCATGACCCAGTGGAGGGTGACAACGTTATCAAAACACGTTTTGCACTTCACCGCTTAACCCGCAGCAATTTAGCCCTTGCATCCACACAGTGGCAACCCGTTTTTGCCGCACTGCCAAAACCCTGGATCGCAGTATTAATTGGCGGCAGCACCCATCGCTACACATTAAATGAACCCACCATGCGTGAAGTGATCGCCTCGCTAAAGGCACTCCTCACCCGTGAATCCGGGAGCTTGTTGATTACCCCTTCCCGGCGTACCGGCGAGGCCAACATACGTTTACTGCATGAAGCCTTCGCTGCTGAAAAACGGGCTTGGATCTATGATATGCAGGGGGAAAATCCTTATTTAGGCATGTTGGGCGTAGCCGATTATATAATTGCGACCAATGATTCCGTGAATATGCTCTCTGAAGCCGCATATACTGGCAAGCCGGTATATGTATTGCCATTCACTGGCCATATTGATACCAAACCTGCGCGCTTTGCGGATATGTTGATACAAGGGCGCATCGCACGTGCTCTTTCTACCGCACGGCTAGGCCCTATGCCCTATACCATAGAAGATGAGCGCGTTCGTGTGGCACATGCTGTTTTGGCGATATTATAAATGAAGTCTTATATACTGCCCTGGAGAGAACCGCTGGAAGTGGCAAGCGCGTACAAGCAAGAACCTCTTGTATTGCTTTATTCAGGGGTACAGGCTGGGTATTCTGGTAACGCAAGTCTTTTAGCATGCGGCCTTATCAGGGACAGCGAGTCCATCACACAACTCGCCGCACAGCTTAGTGCGGGTTTAGCCCCCTTTACAAATGCCTGGTTTGGGTATTTGGGATATGCGCTACCTACGGCATTAAATGCAGGGCCTGAAGCCGCACCTTCTTTTATTGATTTACCCACGTTGTGGATGGGGCAGTTTGAGCGCATTTTTCATTTCGATCATGCGACCCGTATCCTCACCTGCTGGGCTGATGCTCCGCCTGCTTTTTCTCCCATCACGTGCTCAGCTGCATTACCCAGTGTCATAGAACTTACCAGCAATATGCAGAAAGCAGAGTATCTGGCGCATGTACAGTCTATTGTGGAAGATATTCACGCCGGTGCTTTGTACCAGGTCAACCTTACCCGAAAATTTTTCGGGCGCTTTAGTGAAACGCCAGACACCTTGACGTTATTTTGCCGTCTTTGTGCAGTCAGCCCTGCCCCTTACAGCGCCTATATTCGTCTTCCATCCGGCCAGGCCATTCTTTCCTCAAGCCCGGAGCGGTTTTTAAAGATAGAACCAAATGGTCACATTACGACACGGCCAATTAAAGGCTCGGCTGGGCGTGTTTCAGATGCCATAGCAGATAAAAAAATTGCCCACACATTGTCTCATAGCCCCAAAGATCGCGCAGAAAATTTGATGATCACAGACCTCATGCGCAATGATTTATCGCGCAGCTGCATCCCCGGAAGTGTCACGGTAGATCGCTTATTTGAAGTAACCACCCATGCCACGGTTCACCATTTATCCAGTACCATTTCAGGACAAAGGCAGCCTGAATCCACCACACTGGATGTCATCACCGCCTGTTTCCCCCCCGGCTCCATGACGGGTGCTCCCAAACATGCGGCAATGCAGCGCATTCATTCAGCTGAGCCACAAGCGCGTGGCGTGTATAGTGGTGCAATGGGATGGTTTGGGGGGGATGGAAGCTGTGATTTATCCGTGATAATCCGCACACTCATTGTAGATGGTGACCGATTTGAATTTCAGGTAGGCGGTGGAATTGTCGCCGATTCTGACCCTGAAAATGAGTGGACCGAAACCCTCATCAAAACCCGCGGAATTGCACGGACACTGGGAATTGAGGAAGCGCAACTGGCGGCATTATAATGACGAATTATTGCCTGGATTGTCGGGCAGATTTATAAACCTATAGTTATTTCAATTTACCATTATACGTAGGCGAAAATAGTGTTTTCGAGAACCGGAGCGCAGCGTACAGGTGTACGTGAGCACCGGAAGCGCAGAAAACACTCTTTGCAGCCATGTATAATGGTAAAGTGGAATGACTATAGAATTAACGCGTGGTCCTGATTGACAGCAGCCCACCCTATAAGCCGACTTTTTTCAGGCCCTAAATCGCCTCGGAGCCACGCTCACCCGTGCGGATGCGTATGGCTTCTTCTACAGGGATAATAAAGATTTTTCCGTCGCCTATACGCCCGGTACGGGCCGCTTGCATGATGGCTTCGACCGTGCGTTCCACCAGCGTGTCCTCCACTACTACTTCTAGTTTAATTTTAGGCAAAAAATCAACCACATATTCTGCACCGCGGTATAATTCCGTATGGCCTTTTTGTCGCCCGAAACCACGGGCTTCGAGTACGGTAATACCCTGAAGGCCCAGCTCTTGCAGGGCTTCTTTGACTTCATCGAGCTTGAAGGGCTTGATAATCGCTTCTATTTTTTTCATACCTCTGACGTTACGGTGACAATTCGGGGATTGCAAATGGTTTTGCGTTTTACGATCAACACGCTATGATGCCCCCATGCAAGCTATCCGCCCTGCCCTCGTGCTTCTTCTGCTTTTCACCGTTTTGCTTGGTGGACTGTACCCTATGGCCGTAACCGCTATTGCCCAAAGCGCTTTTCACAGCAAGGCAAATGGCAGCTTAGTCTATGATAAGGAAGGACATGTTATTGGCTCCACCCTTTTAGGCCAGCCTTTTGCGCATAATAATTATTTCTGGCCACGCCCCTCTGCAACCACCCCGGCGTATAATGCTTCTGGTTCCACTGCTTCCAATATGAGCCCGGATAATGGAACCTTAGCAAGCGATGTAAAAATGCGGGTAATGACCTTACATAAAGCAGACCGTGCTGCACCCCCCTCAATTCCCGCTGATTTAGTAGAAGCCTCTGCCAGTGGCTTGGACCCCCACATCAGCCCCCAGGCTGCTGATTTTCAGGCAACACGTATCGCATCCACTCGTGGAATGGATATAAAACAAGTACATGCACTTATTCATGACCACACAGAACGGCGCACATTGGGTATGTTCGGACAACCGCGGGTGAATGTATTGCAGCTAAACCTGGCCTTGGACACTGCTAACCTTAAGCCATGAACAACGAAACCCGCCCTGATCCCGACGAATTGCTCTCTCGCATCACTGCGGAAGAAACGGATGAGGAAGAGTCACGTACACGCGGTAAGCTGAAAATTTTCTTCGGAGCATGCGCAGGCGTTGGGAAAACGTATTCCATGCTTTCTGGCGCACAAAGCGCTATTCGTGAAGGTGTTGATATTGTCATCGGCGTAGTCGAAACCCACGGCCGTGAGGAAACAGTTAAATTAGCGGAAGGCATCCCGGTTATTCCACTGCGTGAGGTGCAATATCGCGGAACAACGCTTAAGGAATTTGACCTGGATGGCGCCCTAGCGCGCAAACCACAACTTATCCTACTTGATGAGCTTGCCCATACCAACGCCCCCGGTTCACGCCATCCTAAACGCTGGCAGGATGTCGAAGAGCTATTGGAAGCAGGCATTGATGTTTATACCACCCTCAATGTTCAGCATTTAGAAAGCTTAAATGACGTTGTCGCTCGCGCTACGGGTGTATGGGTAAAAGAAACAGTACCAGATGCTTTTTTTGATAAGGCAGACGAAATTTCATTAGTCGATATTCCATCCGAAGAACTGCTCAAACGCTTAAAAGAAGGCAAAGTATATATTGCCCCCGGCGCAAAACGCCGTGCGGCCCAGAACTTTTTTAAGAAAAGCAATCTGATCGCCTTACGTGAATTAGCGTTGCGCCGCACCGCAGAGCGTGTAGACGCGCAAATGGATGTCTACAAAGGGCGTGCGGGACAAGTATGGAGCGGATCGGACCGTATTCTCGTATGCATTGGTCCAGATGCGTTATCAGGAAAATTGGTTCGTGTTGCCAAACGGGCAGCCAGCGGCATGCGCGCACCATGGATCGCTCTATATATTGAAAATGAACGACATTACCGCCTGAGTGAGGAAGGGCGCCAAGCCGTAGAACGGACATTGCGCTTGGCCGAACGCATGGGCGCCCGTACCGACATTATCACAGCCACCACCCGCGCCTCTGACGAAATTTGCCATTATGCCAAAAACCATGGCATCACACGTATCATTGTCGGAAAAGTAAAAAAACCGCGCTGGAAAGAAGTCATTTACGGCACATTAGCTGAGAATATTTTACGTGTATGTAATGACATCGACGTAACTGTGGTTGCAGGCGAGGAAGAAGATCGCAAATGGCTGCGCATTTCTTTCTGGAAAAGCGCAGCGCCATTGCACCATTACATTATGGCATTAGTTCCCGCCGTGTTGCTTACCGGCACATTGGTGTGGCTGCGTGAAGTATTGCAGCCCAGTAATTTGATGATGCCTTATCTAATTGGTATTGTATGGGTAGCATTGCGTTTTGGGCGCGGCCCGTCCTTTTTGGCTACGCTTTTTAGCGCCGCAGCATTTAATTTCTTTTTCGTGCATCCCTTCTTTTCGTTCAAGCTGGCAGATGAGCAACATTTAATCACCTTTGCTGTGCTGTTAATGACTGGATTTAATATAGGCAAACAAACAGCTAACATGCGCGTAAGCGCTCTGCATGCAAGACGAAGGGAAGAAAATACCAGCGCGCTTTATGCCATGACACGCGAATTAACCGGTAATCGTGGCCGTGTGGTGTTATCAGAAATTGCTGCACAGCATATTTCCGAAATTATGGATAGCGGCGTAAGCCTTTGGATGCCAGACAGCAAGGGCCAGTTAGTGCGTGTCATTGATGAAGGCAGCGCAGGCCTGGAAGCAAGCGACCCATTGCGGGAAGAATCGGCGGCATTGTGGGCGTATACACATCGGCAAAATGCCGGGGTCTCTACGGAAACATTGCCTGGAGCAAGCGGCATTTATTTACCATTAATTTCTTCTAATACTGTGGTGGGTGTGCTGGGTGTGATTCCGCAAGCACAGGAACAGTTCACCACTGAACAAGTAACGCTGCTTGAGACCTTCGCCAGCTTAACGGCTGTAGCACTCGACCGGGCAATCTCAGGGGAGCTGGTTGAAAAAACATTACTCGACACAGAGGGCGAAAAATTACGCAATATCCTTCTATCTTCCGTGAGTCATGACTTGCGCACACCACTCGCCTCCATCACCGGTGCCGCCAGTACGCTGCTTCTTGAGAGCGGGAAAATTACTGATGAATATCGTCTGGAATTGCTCCGCCTTATACATGAGGAAGCAGCGCGCCTTGCCCGCATGGTTACTAATTTACTTGACGTAACGAGCCTGGAATCGGGCTCGGTGAAATTAAATAAAGAATTATATTTCATTGAAGAATTAATTGGTTCGGCTCTTATGCGCACAGAACACAAACTGGGACAACGCCGTGTTGTTACACGCATTGATCCCGGTCTTCCTTTGGTACGAATGGATGGATTGCTCATTGAACAGGTATTCATCAACTTACTTGAAAATATTGCAGATCATACCCCGGAATCTACCAATGTAAGTATTGAGGTAAAACTGATCAAACCAGATTTACATGTGATTATACGTGATGACGGCCCAGGTATTCGTGTGGGGGATGAAGAACGTATCTTCGATAAATTCTATACGGCACAAGATCGCCGCTTAAGCATTGACGAGATGGTGCGTGAGGGTGGCATGGGGCTGGCTATTTGCCGGGGCATTATTGCCGCACATGGTGGAAAAATATGGGCACAGAATGATCCTGCAGGCGGCGCCTTAATGACCTTCACATTACCTGTGAAGGCCGTAGAAGAAATTGAGATGGCCGGCTAGCTTGTCTCAATAATGATAGGGAGATAAAAAAAGACCGGTAGAAAATTCCACCGGTCTTTTTTTATCTAAAGTAGATTTAATCTAAAGCTTCTTTTCAATAAGCGTCTGCAAATTTTTCTCACGATCAGAAACCGCATCGACATTCGCAATTTTTAAATCGATAGTCAGAGTACCGTTGTCAAATGTCAGCCCGTGCTCATTGAAATATTGACCAGAATTTTTCATCACAATACGCTTTAGGCCTTCTTTAAGCGCATCCTTACCCATTTGATCAGCACCAATTTTTTTAAGCGCCGTGATTAAAGGCTCAAAATAGAGCTTAGGAAAAGCGTCTGCATAATGCTTAGATTGCCCATTTTCTGCCAATGAATCCCAATCAATATCAACGGGGATAGAATTACCCGCTGCTTCATTAATTGCAGCAATATACCCATCCGCTTTACTTGTCTTAAAGCTTTCAACTTCTCTTTTTTCTGCGAGACCCATGCGAAACCTCCTTAGTGTTGATTGAAAATAACAGCAAAGTATCGCAATAAGGGCTAAGTACTCCCGTATAAAGATTCAATACGTAAAATTATTAATGTGTTTCTTCCGGCAAGGCGGTCACTGGTTGTGCGTCTGGTTTTATGGGGTTAAAGCACGTTTCTTCATTAGCCAGCAAAGATTTAGTAAAGTTTTGTAGCGTATCTATCACCTCATCATTGCTCTTGTATTTTTCCAACAACGCGGCACGCACATCTCCGCCCTGATAGCAGCCTGCTTCATTCGCCGTACTGATTACTTCGGCGTCCTGCGCTGCATTGCCGCCATGTTGCTCGGCTAATACATTGCAATAGACTTCCAGAGACAAGCTATTTTGGACATCCTCTGGCGCCTTTTGCAGCATGGCGCAGAAATGCACACTTACCCGCTCCTCACAGCTAAGCTTTTCTAAATCACTTGGCGTGGCGGAAAGGTTGCTTTTTTTGCATTGCAGATATGTCGATAAAAAACTGACCTTGGTGGGCTCGGCAGCATGCGGCGTTATTTTTTTTGCTTCTGCGCCTAATGGCAGCACACATACCATTCCCACAACAAGGGTGGTGAACCAAATAGATTTCATACCAATTCTCCTACAGTAGACATATTTCCTTTTTGGTAACAGGACAAATAGCTGGGCACTACCATCTCCATCCGAGTGGGTGCAATTCCAAGCGCTGAAAAACCAGGCATATGCTGGCTGGCTACATTATCATGTTGTAATAAGCGCACTTGATCGCGCGTAAGCGGTGGATTCCAGCGTTTAAATTCAGCACCAAATGCCATTGCCCCTGCCAATGCCTGCGGGATGGGTAAAAGGTAACGTTTTCTTCCGATCACACGCAGCATATATTCCATCAATTCCCGGAAACTCAATATTTCTGGCCCGCCCAGCTCAAACGTGCCTCCGGCGGTTGCGCCATTTTCTATGCACACTTTAATGGCCGCAGCCACATCGTCTACATAGACTGGTTGAAATTTTGTATCCGCGCCAATTAATGGCAGCACCG
>CAZGVV010000022.1:0-3733 GCA_964529155.1 uncultured Rickettsiales bacterium | reverse complement strand
GAAAGCGTGGCAAGTTTAGCAAACCGGTTAAAGAACTGATCTTGCTGACCAAACATAATACTTGGGCGCAAGATAACTGCCCCGGGAAATGCACTAAGCACGGCTTTTTCACCTAATGCTTTACTGCGCGCATAGGCACAATCCGTTGCCTGCTCAACCCCGAGTGCCGAAACATATACAAACGCTGATACGCCAGCGGCATAAGCCGCCTGAGCTAATTTTTCAGCGCTTTGGGCATGTAATCCCACAAAACGACGATGGCGGGTTTCAAATAAAATACCCACCAGATCTATCACGGCATAACTACCGGCAAGGCAGGGAATCAACGTTTCCGGGCGTGATAAATCCCCTTTAAACAAGGCAATTTGCCCGAGCTCACCGGCAGTTTTAAGCTCCAGTGCGGTTTCCGGCCGCCGGGAGACCACGCGCACGCGGTAGCCCGCCTTGGCGAGGGTGCGCACGACATAACGACCGAGAAAACCCGTGCCGCCAATGAGCGTAACAATACGATCTTTCATAGAATTTTGGATATGAGGTATGTTTTCTGGATAGGGCAGAGAGTAGCGAGATGTGTCGCGCCGTCAAGCACTATCAGGAATTGACAAGCCTTCGTCGCCTGTTTATAGATGCAAACCCTTTCGGCTCTGCCGCAAGGAAACCGTATCTGTGCCCAGGTGGCGGAATTGGTAGACGCACTAGCTTCAGGTGCTAGCGCCGCGAGGCGTGGGGGTTCGAGTCCCTTCCTGGGCACCACTTCGGAACAGTGTTCCAAAAACAGGTTCGAGTCCTCTTCAGCTAAAGATTGGCGGCGGTTCTAGGTTTCAGAAAATTGAAACCGTCGTTTTCAACCAAATATTGTAGAAAATCATACGATTCAATTAGATGGGCGGTTCTAGACAAAATCGCTCTTAAATGATACGCTGGTTAATATTAATTAATTCAAAGTCAATTCAATGTCAGATCTTAATGGTACTGCCTCACCCAAAATGCGAGTCGCCATTTTTGGCAGCTTCTATCGAGGGTATCATATCTTGAGTAATCTACTGAATGATTCTGAGTTAATGAATAAGATCGAAATCGTAGGTATTGCAACCGATGATCCGTCTCAGAAATTCACCTCTGCTTCCAAACGTGTTTGGCAATATGCTCATACACAGCAGGAGGAGAAAATGGTTGAAACATTAGCAGGTCGCCATGGTATCCCAGTTTTTAAAGGCAGAGTTAAAACAACAGAGTTTTATGATAAACTACAAAATGACTGGAAACCCGACATTGTATATATGGGAACGTTTGGTCAGCTATTAGATGAAACCATTATAAAAACCCCTCGTTTAGGCGTGTTTAATGCTCATCCTGCCGATGGTGAAATATGGCCTTCTTGTGTTGGTCCCAATCCATTTGAGCAAATGCTTGAAACGCGCAAACCCTATTGCGCTATTGCTTTACACCAAGCGAATACAAAGTTTGATGATGGGGATCTTGCCAGCTTTTCTGAAAGAATGCCCATACCCTATGAAACATTAGATGGCATGCCAGATATTGGTGAGAAGGTCATCCATATGCATCGCGTTACTTCTCCCTATGCTGGATCACTGATTAATGCCCATCTACGCAGTGAAGTTGGATTGCCTTTGACCGTTGAACAATCATGTTATGCTGACAAGTTTACAAATAGCTACACGCAAGCAGTGAGACAATAGCTTCTGAACATTTTTCATATTTACAAAATAGATTTATAGTTCTGAAAATACCCGACTAGTTCAAAAATCCGGTTCGAGTTTATTCCGTGCTGGTGCATTATTCTTTAGCAAAATACCAACAACCCTATTTAAAAGTTAGATGTGAATACTTGATCGTTATTTGATTTATTTTATTTTAATTTTTTTCAGCTAAGGCCTCTTCTATTTTATTCTAAAATAGAGAATAGAAATTAGAATAGCCCTCCCAGACGGCGGATAACTTATTTATTATTATAACTATTTTTTCTGGCATCTGCCTTGCATTTATTAAGATATATATAATTTAAGGATTAGGCAATGAAGGCGAATAATTATACGATCAGTAAAAATTCTGACCTCAATCACGTAGCTGAGCAAAATAGTGAAGAAGTCCCTTTTTCATTTGAAGAATTATTTTTTTCCAGAACAGATTCCAGAGGCATTGTGCTGGCCGGAAATAATGTTTTTCGGCGTATCAGTCTATATGAGTGGACTGAGCTATTAAATAAACCCCATAATATTATTCGGCATTCTGATATGCCCAAGGGAGTTTTCTCATTATTTTGGGATTTTTTAAAAAAAGGAAAACCTATAGGGGCATATGTCAAAAACAGAGCAAAAGATGGGCGCTATTATTGGGTATTTGCTATAGCAACACCAATAGATGAAGGGTTCCTTTCTGTTCGGCTAAAACCCAGCAGTGATATTTTTCCTATTGTACAAAATGTATATAAATCCCTACTTGCGTTTGAAAGAGACAATAAACCTAGTCCACAGGAAAGTGCCGATCATTTATTAGGAGAACTAAATGCATTAGGTTTTGCAAGCTATGAGCAATTTATGTCGCTTGCATTGGCAAAAGAAATTGCGGCGCGAGACACTGTTTTAGGCATAGAGAAGAATAAATTTATTGAATGCTTTGAAGGAATAACGCAGCAGGCTCAGGATTTAATAAGCGAAACAACCAAAATATTTTCTTCCTACGAAGAAAATAAATATGTACCGGTGAACTTACAAGTTCAGTCGTTTCAACTGGGTGACCAAGGCAAAACTATTGGCGTTATCTCGGGCAATTACAATATTGTTTCTACAGAAATTAGAAATGAAATTGATAGGTTTAAGCAATCGGCCACCGATGTTTTTAATCAAATTTATGAAGGGCAATTTTTGTTATGTACCTCGCGTATTCAGGGTGAAGTAATTGAGTTTTTTACAAAAGAATCCGGTGATCCTGAAGCACAAAAAAAAGAAATGGAATATTTGCAAAATCAGCAAATCGAATACGAACAAAAAGCGATTCAAGGCTTAGCAACTATAGTCACCAATATTGACCGTTTTAAAGAAGACTGCCATCGAATGAAAATGTGCTCATCCAGTTTAGAAGTGATTCGAATCATGGGAAAAGTGGATGCTGCACGCTTAGATACTACGCAAAGCGGATTGCATGAATTAATCAATGAACTCAAACTATTTCAAACATCGATAGCAGGCAGTTTACAAAAAATTGAGCATTGCAATAATGGCATGCAATATGACACGAAAAAAATAATAGCTGCATTAAAGTCAGCTTAGTCGTCTTTCAAAATCCGGTTTGCATTCCCCTCCGGGTCATCAAATTGATCATTTTTTAATGCCCAGAAAAAACCGAAGAGGCCCAGCGTACCAAGTATCAAAGCAATGGGAATGAGATAGAGGAGGATATCCATCACTTACCTCGCATATGATTAAGCCGCATAGCATTGGCCACAACAAGGATAGAGGAGCTGGACATAGCGATAGCGGCGATAAGCGGAGTAACGAAGCCTAATATCGCCAATGGGATGGCAATGAGGTTGTAAGCAAAGGATACGATAAAGTTTTGTTTTACCAAACGTGCGCTTGCATGCGAAACAAACAAGGCTTCAAGCACGGGTGATAGCTTATCACCTTGAAAGACAATATCAGCAGTGTTTTGAGTGATATCCATGGCTGAAGATGGCGACATGGATACATACGCCGCAGCCAGAGAAGGTGCA
>CAZGVV010000021.1:4134-30101 GCA_964529155.1 uncultured Rickettsiales bacterium | reverse complement strand
AGAGGAACTCACCGCCGCCGGGCTTGTAACAAGCTATAATATAAAGAATATCCTAGAATCTCATATCATCATCAGCGTCCGGGAAATGCTCGAGGATTGCCGCGAGTCGACTTCGGACCATCGTGCTCCTGCCGATTTTTGTCGACTCTTTGAGATTACACGTCCGCTCGGTGATCGCAAGGGTCAATTGGTTTTTTTACAATCGGGCGGCAATCGGCGCTCCGACTCTACGATCAGTTGGGCTGCCGATCGGTTCTAGCAACGGAAGGTCTGTCAGCAAGCAATCCAGCGCCCTTCTGGTTTCCATTCCTCTTTTTCTTGGATGTATAGTCACCGTTCCGCTAGATGACGACCTGAATGAACGTGCGAACAGGACTCAGCGGCGAAGGATTGTAGAGAAGGAGTCGCCCAACGGAATTGAGGCGGAGGCCTTGATGAACAGGATCCCGCGGCGCTTCTACGCCAAACATCTTCACAACGCCTCCGGTTATCCGCCGCCGCGCGAATTCTACGGAGACGAGCATGGTTGTTGATTCGAGGAGCGACGAGTCAGATTTACCAAATTCGAAATTGCTGCAGGGAGCAAAGCATGCAATCGCCCTAAATACCTCGCCACTTCTCTCGACGCAGCGATGCTTAGTCAAACTAAGGCCTCTCGTTCCGCTGCGTTTGAGCCTCTAGAGTTATGGTAGGATTTTAGTAAGAATCACCCCAATGGCTTCCCCGGCTATAACCACCGCTTGGGGGAGCAGCTCGTCTCTGGCGTTCGAGTTCTGCATAGCTTTCCCCACCATCATATTCACGTCGGTCTTGCAGCACAGCTTGAGTCTCCCACTCCTGACGCTTAAGATATAGGTATGACTCTGTGAGAGCACGATCTTCAGGACTCATACCTGGCAGGATTCTGGATTCAAATGTTCTATATATTTCCTGAATCTCACCGGGGGTTTTTTTCGTATTTTGTGGCGTGCTCATTACAACTTTCCTTTTTTTCGCTGTCGTTCGCTAGCGGCTCAGAATAATCCAGAACAATGAATGTGGCAAGCATTAAGATATCTTGGTAAATTTCATAGAGATGCAGCGTGTAATGCTTGCTGGATCTTCTGTAATGCGAAACTCCGCCCGCAGATGCGGCATTGGCCCGTTGGATTGGCGATTTATTGTGATGCGACGATTTCCAACCGATGCGATGCTCGAAAGAATTTTCGTATATTAAGATAAAACAGTCGGTTAGGCAGTCACATGTTACTACATTGAGCGGGCAAGGGCGATTGCGCTGGAGCCAGCTTTGTAAACGCTGATCTCAGCGGCTACCGGACAGATACCTGGCCAATTCATCGCCCGCCTGAGTATTCGATAGCCAGCAAACATCGCTGGCACCACCTTCATCCCGTGGCCCGGCAAACCGAAACCAACGGCTTTCCACCTCGCACAAAGTCGTCCTTGTATCCATGTCCCAAGGAACGAACTGCACTTTGCCGCCTACCTCCTGCAGATCACCTGCCTCAGCCAATCCGTTTGCGAGAAGGTGCTCCAATACGGCAAAACAATACGTCTTAGTTACTTCGGGAGGCTCACCCCTGAGATGGTCACGAACCAAATAATCTACCTCGGCAAGGTAGACCCAATCATCTAGCCCAAGCTTCAGGACGTTTGATACGAGATATTCTAATGTTGCATCCATATATTAACGCTTACTTTCAACGACTTGTTGTATTGCCCGGTAATGTCGTAAGTCGGGTACCTCAGATTTTAATGCAGAACATATGTGAGCCGTTGAATCGTGAAAGCAAGCGTTGCCGAATAACTGCCATTTGGAAAAGCTCAGGGAATCCGATTCACTGGTACTGTATCCATGCCAAGCACCACAGCGCCGCTGGTTTGGCGGGATTCCAGGAGCTGGTGTGCCTGTGCTGCCTCTTGCAAAGGCAATACGCGGTCAATATGGGCATGAAGCACTCCAGACGCCACCAAGCTCAATAAATGCCGGGCTGCCGCCTGGTAGGTAGCGGTATCGGAAATATAATGCGTAAGCGAAGGGCGGGTAAGGAATAGCGAGCCTTTGCTGGCCAGCAGGCCAATATCAAACGGCGGTATTTTGCCTGAAGCCTGACCAAAGCTGACCATCATGCCCAGCGGCTTGAGGCAATCCAGCGAATCCATGAATGTATCCTTGCCTACGGAATCATAGACCACATCCGCCCCCCGGCCATGGGTGATCGCACGTACGCGCGTCGATACTTTTTCGTGCGTGTATACGATGGGAAAGTCGCAGCCATGGGCCACGGCAAGCGCCGCTTTTTCTTCCGACCCAACCGTGCCAATAACCGTTGCCCCCATGTATTTGGCCCATTGGCACAGCAACAGCCCCACCCCTCCTGCTGCCGCGTGAATAACGACGACATCCCCGTCTTGCACGGCGAAGCTGCGCGTAAGCAAATACTGGGCGGTAAGGCCTTTAAGCATAATCCCCGCCGCTGTTTCCATGCTGACCGGGTCCGGAAGCGGCACCAATTGTGTGGCATCAATTACCCGGTGTGTCGCATACGCGCCCGGCCCGTGGCCGACATATGCCACCCGGTCACCGGGTGAAAATTGGTCCACACCCTCGCCCACGGCGTCCACCACGCCCGCCGCTTCCATCCCTAAAATAGCCGGATAGGGCAAGGCATAGAGGCCGGTGCGGTGGTAGATATCAATAAAATTTAAGCCAGCAGCATGCTGGCGGAGGCGCACCTCGCCCGCTTGGGGCGTTGGCAAGGGTATTTCCTGCCATTCCAGGCATTCCGGCCCGCCGGGCGCACGCAATACAATAGCATGAGGCATGTTAATCCTTTAAGAACGGCGGATTATGAGGTATGCGGTGGGATTATGCAATATGTTAGCGACACCATTCTTGCCCTTGCTACCCCGCCCGGCCGTTCCGGTGTGGCGGTGCTGCGTGTATCCGGGGCCAACGCCTCTGACGCGTTGCTGGCCCTGGGCGTGTCCTTGCCCCAGCCGCGCGTGGCAACCCTTGCCCCCCTTATGCATCCTCAGACTCATGAGGTATTGGATAAAGCATTAATCTTGTGGTTTCCGGGGCCGGCCAGTTTCACCGGTGAAGACACCCTTGAATTGCAGGTACATGGCAGCCGCGCGGTGATTGCCAGCATCGTTGATGCATTGACCTCGCTTCCGGGAATACGCCTGGCCGAGGCAGGCGAATTTTCGCGCCGGGCTTTTTTAAATGGCAAGATGGACCTAACGGACATCGAAGGCCTGGCTGATTTGCTCGATGCTGAAACCGATATGCAACGCCGACAGGGTCGACGCACCATGCAAGGTGATGCCGGGCGAAAATTTAATGCCCTCCGCGCCGAGGCCGTTCGCGCCCTTGCCCGGCTGGAAGCATGGATTGATTTCCCGGATGAGGAAATACCACCCGACACCTGGAAGCTGGTGATGACGGGCGTCGAGGAATTACGTAACACGCTAACACAATTGCTGAATAATGAACGTCAGGGCGAACGGATTCGGGATGGCGTTTCGATCGTCATTCTTGGCGCCCCCAATGCAGGCAAATCAAGCCTGATGAATGCGTTGGCCAAGCGCGATGTGGCTATTGTTTCTCATATTGCCGGAACGACGCGCGATGTCATCGAAACGCATTTGAACCTGGGCGGATATGCCGCCATTTTGGTGGATACGGCGGGGCTTCGCTCCAGTGATGATCCCATAGAATGTGAAGGAATTGAACGGGCACGCGCCCGGGCACTATCGGCTGATTTACGGGTCATATGTTTTGATTCCACTGCTTCGCCAGATCAGGAAAGCATGAGCCTGCTGGATGACACGAGCATTGCAGTGGCTACTAAAAATGACAGGGCATCTTCCCCCCTTACCCTAGAAGGCCACTCCGTCTTCCCTGTGTCTTCAACTACGGGAAACGGGTTGGATTGTTTAGTGCAGGAATTAAAACGGCGTGTTATTCGTTTAACCTCTACCACGGAGGCCCCTCTTATTACCCGCGCCCGGCATCGTGAAGCGTTGCAGGTGGCAATAACACACCTTAATCGCTTTTCTCCCGAGCTTCCCACTGAGCTGGCATGCGAGGAATTACGCCGCTCAGCCAGCGAAATTGGCAAAATTACTGGTAAAATTCTGAATGATGAGCTATTAGATGTGGTATTCCGGGAATTTTGCATCGGCAAATAGGAATACAACCTATAACTGTTTCACGTGGAACAAAATGTCCAAAAAAGCGAATTTCGACGTTATTGTGATTGGTGGTGGTCACGCGGGATGTGAAGCCGCCGCGGCCGCCGCACGTGTTGGCGCACGCACGGCCCTACTCACCCACCGCTTAGATACCATCGGTGAAATGTCGTGCAATCCCGCCATTGGTGGCATTGCCAAGGGAACACTCGTTCGCGAAATTGACGCGTTGGATGGCTTGATGGGCTGTGTGATTGATCAAGCTGGTATTCATTACCGCATGCTCAACGCCAGCAAAGGTCCCGCCGTTCATGGCCCACGCGCCCAGGCTGATCGAAAATTATACCGTAACGCGATGCAATCTATTTTGCAGGATTATCCTAATCTCCATCTCATTGAAGATTCCGCCGAAGATATGGTGATTGATAATGCACGCATTACCGGCGTCATCGGGCAATCGGGAATTACCTATGTGGCGCCTAAAGTGATTCTCACCACAGGTACATTTTTGCGTGGACTGATTCATATTGGCGAAACCACCATTGCTGCCGGGCGCGTAGGCGAAGCGCCTTCCATTGGATTAGCCAACACCCTTAAACGCACCGGCCTTGCCTTGGGTCGATTAAAAACCGGGACGCCCCCACGTCTGGATGGCACGACCATTGATTGGAAAAGCCTGGAGGCGCAACCCGGGGATAATCCACCGCAGCCATTTTCCTATTTGACGGACAGCATTAGCGTCCCGCAAATCCATTGTTATATTACGCGCACCAGCGCCAAGACCCATGAAATTATACGCGCTAATCTCGACCGCGCACCGATGTATTCAGGGCAAATTGAAAGTACTGGCCCGCGTTATTGCCCGTCCATCGAGGATAAAATTGTCCGTTTTGCCGATAAGCCGTCACACCAGATTTTTCTGGAACCAGAGGGGCTGGATGATTCTACCGTATATCCAAACGGCATCTCCACCTCCCTTCCGGAAGAGGTTCAGCGCGCCCTTGTCGCTTCCATTCCTGGCTTGGAACATGCCCGCATTATTCGCCCGGGATATGCAGTTGAATATGATTATGTTGATCCACGGGAATTAAAACCTACGTTAGAAACCAAGAAAATTCAGGGCCTCTATCTGGCCGGGCAAATCAATGGCACCACGGGCTACGAGGAGGCCGGTGGACAGGGTATCGTTGCCGGCATCAATGCGGCCTTGGCGGTTGCCGGTAATTCCCCTTTCATCCTTCAGCGTTCTGACGCCTATATTGGCGTGATGATTGATGACCTCATCACTCAGGGCGCCACTGAGCCCTACCGTATGTTTACCTCACGCGCTGAATACCGGCTTACACTCCGCGCCGATAATGCTGACCAGCGTTTGACGGGACTTGGTATCAAAACCGGGTGTATAGGAAGCAACCGTCAGCATGCTTACGAGCAAAAATGCGTTGCTTTGGACAGTGCGCGGGAACGTTTACACAGTAACAAAATCACCCCCACCCAAGCCCGTCTCCATGGATTTTCTATTAGCCAGGACGGTATTCGCCGAAGTGCTTTTGATCTGTTATCGATCACCCGTTCTTCCCTTTCTTCGCTTTACACCCTATGGCCAGAACTGGAATCGATCCCTGCCACCATTGCCAGGGCTTTAGAAATTGAGTCTTATTACGCCGGCTATCTCGACCGCCAGCAACTCGACATCGACCAGTATAAAAGCGAAGATGGATTGTGCTTATCGGATGCATTAGATTATGACAGCCTGCCCTCACTCTCCAATGAGATTCGTTTAAAACTCAAACGTCACCGCCCTTCCACACTCGGGGCCGCCCGACAAATTGAAGGCATGACGCCGGCAGCGATTACGATTTTATTTGCTCATCTGAAACGTCACACTTCGTCAGCATCGTGAAAAATCCCCCCTCCCCTATTCAAACGCTTTTTACGAGTGTTGTTTCACGTGAAACAATCGCAAAAGTAGAGTTGTATGTTTCGCTTCTTTTAAAGTGGCAGCAATCCATCAATCTCGTATCCGCCGCTACTGCCGACCACGTATGGGAACGCCATATCCAGGATGCCGCGCAACTCTTCCCCCTATTACCTTCATCCGATATTACCTTGGTGGATATTGGGAGTGGCGCGGGTCTTCCCGGATTTGTACTGGCTATGATGGGTGTTCGCGATGTTCATCTGATTGAGGTAGATCGCCGCAAAGCCGAATTTTTACGTGAAGCAGCACGCATTACCAATACCCCGATTACCTTACACATCAAGCGTGCCGCGGATGTTTTTATTCCCGCCTGTGATGTTATTACGGCACGGGCGGTGGCAGAACTTGATGCATTACTGTCACTCACAGAACATTTGCGTCAGCCATCGACATTTTGTCTCTTCCCGAAAGGTGAAAACTACCGTATAGAATGTGATACCGCACGCATGCATTGGAACTTCGAAATGCAAACCGTGCCCAGTTGCACCGGCCCCGGCGTTATCCTGGCGCTCACGCAGGTGCACAAGAAGTCATCATAACGTATATATGAGGTGTAATATGTCGGAGCTTGCGCCCTCTCCCCGCATCATTGCAATTGTAAACCAAAAAGGCGGCGTGGGAAAAACCACCACGGCGGTAAACTTGGCTACGGCATTGGCAGCGGTAAAGAAAAAAGTATTGCTGGTGGATTTTGACCCACAAGGAAATGCCTCCACCGGGTTTGGCATTGAACCTAACCAGCGCCTCCTCACTTCTTATGATCTGATTATCAATGATGCGCCGCTGCAGGACGCCATCGTGCCCACGTCGATCCCGCATCTAAGCGTTATTCCCGCCACGATGGATCTATCGGGCGCTGAGATTGAAATGGTGAGTCTGGTTAAGCGTGAATTTCGTTTGAAGAATGCCATTGCCGCCACCACCCTGCCCTTTGATTACGTGTTGATCGATTGCCCTCCTTCCCTTGGCCTCCTTACCGTCAATGCGCTGGTCGCCGCTGAATCTGTTCTTATCCCCCTGCAATGTGAATTTTACGCGCTGGAAGGCTTAAGCCATTTACTGCGCACCATCGAACTCGTGCGCGGTGCGCTGAATCCTGGCCTCAACATTCAGGGCATCGTCCTCACCATGTATGACCGCCGCAACCGCTTCACCGATCAGATCGAACAAGACGTCCGAGGCTTCCTCACCACGCAAGTGTACGAAACCGTTATCCCTCGCAACGTTCGCATGTCGGAAGCACCATCCCACGGCAAACCTGCATTGATCTATGATATTAACTGTGCCGGTTCCCGTGCCTATATCAAGCTTGCCAGCGAATTACTCAAACGCGAGCGCGCACGTAAAAACGAATTGGTCGCCGCCTGATAAACCCAAAGGAGCTACACTATGGTAACCGTACAAACACGCGGCTTGGGCAAAGGCCTCTCCGCGCTGATCGCTGAAGTCGAAAAAACCGTTGAGCAGCAAAAACCTGCCCATCCCCCCGTGGAAGGCAAAGGAAAATTAGAAGGTGATATCCGCGACCTGTACCTCGCCCAGCTAGAAGCGGGTAAATTCCAGCCGCGCGGCTATTTTAATGAAGAAGCGCTGCAAGAGCTTTCGGACTCCATCAAACGCAATGGCGTCATGCAGCCTATTGTCGTGCGGCGAAAAATGGGCGCAGCGCCTGACCGCTATGAAATCATCGCGGGCGAACGCCGCTGGCGTGCTGCCAAAATGGCCGGACTCACGGTTATTCCTGCCCTGGTCAAGGAATTGACTGATGCGCAGGCCATGGAACTCTCACTCATTGAAAACGTCCAGCGCGCCGATTTATCCCCTTTGGAAGAAGCCGGTGGTTATCAGCGGTTAATCGCAGAATTCCGTTATACGCAGGATGCATTGTCGCAAACCGTAGGCAAAAGCCGCAGCCACATTGCTAATTTACTGCGCTTGCTAAGCCTGCCGCAATCCATCCGTGATTTGCTGGAGAAAGGCACTATCACCATGGGCCACGCCCGCTCCTTGCTGAATGTATCTGAGCCTGTGGCAAATGACATCGCCCGAGAAATCGTCGACCAGCGCTTAAGCGTACGCCAGGTGGAAGCCCGGGTACGCAATACTCAGCCTGACGGAACCTATACCCCACCCGCAGCTACGCCACGCCAACCGCGCGCCGCAGCTGCCCCGGCATATACCGGCCCCAAAGATCCTGATATTTTAGCCTTGGAAGAAACACTCTCAGCGGATTTTGGGATGAAAGTGGAAATCCGCGAAGGCCGCAATGGGGCGCAAGGCGGCGAGCTGGCTATTTCCTATGATTCCTTAAGCCAGCTGGATTCCATTCTGCGTCGTTTAGGTGGCGGATTATAATACACCTACCGGGCCAGTGCCCGGCCGCGTCCTGCAATGCCCAGGAGTGCCGTTGCGCAGGCGAGGGTAGGTGAGGCGGCCGAACCGCCCTTACACGCTGCTTCGCCCTCTGCTGCGCGTTGCAGGGCATGAGCAATATCCGCATTGTTCCATCGCTGGACATGGCGGATGACTACCGGGATTTGACGGAAAAATACCGGGGGCTTAAGCGCTGATACTGCTTGCTCCGCACTCTGGCCGCCGCCCATCTTACCCCGAGCCAGATAGAGTCGGTGAAAATACCGCTGCACTGACCGCAGCACCGCCACCGGCGCTGTCTGCTCACGCCAGGCTTCATTTAATAAACGATCCAGTTGGGGTAAATTACCATCTGCCGCCGCAATCGCTACCGCTTCCAAATTTAATTCCCGATTGCCTTCGCTCAGGGCCTGCGCATCCTGCAGTGTCAGATGGCCCGCGGCTCCGGCATATAGCACTAATTTTTCTATTTCACGCCGGGTTACCTGGCGGTCATTACCCAGTTGCGCTGTTACATAATCCACTGCTTCCGGATCAATACGAATCTGCTGCTCAGCCAGGGCGGCTCGTAATAAAGAGGTAATATCCGCCGCTTCATCGGCATAGCAGGGCAGGGCGGCTAAATTAGCACCGCTTTCAAATAGCTGACGCAATGATGACCGTGGTGTAAGTTCGCCGGTCTGGACAATAAGGTAGTTCGGTTTAGGTACGTCTGCCAATGCATGCTCAATCACCGGCGCCCATTTCTCAGACTCCGCCCGCAACAGAACAATACGCTTGCCACCCAGTAATCCATAAGCCGCCAGCTCATCAGACAGTCGGGCAGGGTCAGTCTTTAATATATCGTCCGATAATTCAGTACGCTGCATCGCGTCTGCATCCCGGCCAAGCAGGCTCTCAGCCACTGCCTGTGCCCGCTCGCGCACCATGCCTTCATCACGCCCATAGATAAGAACCGCCACGCTCTGCCTGTCTGGCTGCCGGAGAAATTCAGGGATGGCGCGTGCAGCGAGTTTCATTGTACGGGCTGAGTCAGGCCAGTCGGCGAAGTGGTAAAAATCGAATTCGGTAGTGGCGAAATCTGCGGCATGGAAGGAGGCGGAACCAGCGCCGCAGGGGGCAGTGGCTCAGGATTAGGCGTTTTTGCAAAAAATGCGATCATCCGTGATTTCACATCCTCCGCCAATTCCACGGCAGCACGGTTAATGGCATCCTGCCCAGAAATATAGGTGGAATAATAAGCATTTAAGACGTTATCATAGCTGCCAATGCGTTGCACAATTCCATTGTACACCACCTTATTATCCGAAGTGCGTGTAAGCGTCAGATTGGCTTGCAGCACCACATTATAACGCGAAATCGTACCATCCTTAGATACCGCCATCGCGCTTTCGGTTTCCGATATAATGTTAGTCAGCTGATACGGCGCAGACGGAGGTATGTCGCCGCTGGGGTTTAATACCGTTTCTAACTTAGCTTTATATAATTGCGCCAGTCGCTTGCGCGTTATGTCGGCGGGCTTGGCCTCTACTATTATATCAGGAATAACAACAGCAGCATGCGATGTATTTGCTTCATGCGTGCCGTATACCGGCTCAAATCCACAGCCGGAAAGCATCATCACCGCCGGTAGGATAAAACAGGCTTTATTTAACCACGACATTGACGATCCTATTGGGCACAACGATGATTTTGGCGATTTCGCGTGATTCGATTGCCTGGCGCACCGCTTCTAATTTCAGTGCGTGCTGCTCGATCAACTTAGCATCCATATCTTTTGCCACGCGGATGGTAGCACGTAATTTACCGGACACCTGCACGGCCATGGTAACTTCATCGTCCACCGCAAGACCAGGATTAGCCACCGGCCAGGATGCATCGGCCAACATCCCTTTATGTCCACTGCGTTCCCATAATTCTTCTGTCACATGCGGCATGAAAGGATTCAGCATCCGCAGCACTGCGTCCGTGGCTTCGGTTAAAACGGGTGAGGGCGCGGCCTGTTCCATGGCATTGGTTAATTCACGGATGCGGGCAATGGCTTTGTTGAAATGAAACCGCTCAATGTCCTCACTCACCGCAGCAATGGTTTTATGCAGCAGTTTTTGTAACCCCTCGCCAGGCCCTGAACCCGGGGCCTGCAGCACTAATTTCCACAACCGGTTAATATAACGCCACGCACCTTCAATACCGGCTTCCGTCCATTCCAGATCCCGCTCCGGCGGGGAGTCAGAAAGCATAAATAGCCGGGCCGCATCGGCGCCGTAATTATCCATAATATGCCGGGGATCCACGGTATTTTTCTTGGATTTGCTCATTTTTTCCACACGCCCGACCGTGACCGAACCCGGTGGCGCTTCAGCGGCTTCTTCCGGAGTCAGCCATTTACCGGCAGCATTTTTGTAGGTTTCATGGCAAATCATGCCTTGGGTTTCCAGGCGCAGGAACGGCTCTTCAAATGCTTGCAGACCGCAATGCTTTAGGGCACGCATGAAAAACCGTGAATAGAGTAAATGCAGCACCGCATGCTCCACGCCACCAATATAGCAATCCACTGGCATCCAATAGTTCAAAGCCGCAGAATCAAGCGCCTGAGGGCTTGGAAGGGTAGCGAAGCGGGCAAAGTACCAGGAGGACTCAAAAAACGTATCAAACGTGTCCGTTTCACGCATGGCAGGCTTATGGCAGGTGGGGCAGGGAACCTGTTTCCAGGTGGGATGGCGGGCCAGTGGGTTACCCGGCTGATCGAACGTCACATCACGCGGCAAGGTAACAGGCAGATCGGATTCCGGCACAGGAACCGCACCGCAGCTTTCGCAATGGATAATGGGAATAGGGCACCCCCAATAGCGCTGGCGCGAAATTCCCCAATCCCGCAGACGCCAATTGGTTTTCGCCGTACCTTCGCCTAACGCCTGCAATGCAGCAATGGCGCGTTTCTTGGCGGCGTCAACGGGCAAGCCATTTAAGAAATCCGAGTTCATGAGCACACCGTCCTCGGTATAAGGCGCAGTGGCATCCCCGCCCGTTACTACGGGAAGAATGGGCAGATTGTATTTGGTAGCAAATTCAAAATCGCGTTCGTCATGGGCCGGGCAGCCGAAAATAGCGCCGGTGCCATAATCCATCAGCACAAAATTCGCCACGTAGAGCGGCACATCCCGGTCTTCAAACGGATGGTGAATCCGAAGTCCGGTGTCGAACCCTCTTTTTTCCGCCTTTTCAATCGCCTCTTCGCTCGTACCCAGCTGATTGCATTCTTTGAGAAATGCCGCGAGTGGCGCGTGGTGCGTTGCGAGTTGCAGAGAAAGAGGGTGATTAGGAGCAACAGCGCAGAAACTCATACCGTAGATTGTATCGGGGCGTGTGGTATAAATCTCCAATACTTCTTCTGGTGAGGCGGCCCCTATGACCCGCAATTTTAATATCGCCCCTTGTGATTTTCCCAGCCAGCGCTCTTGCATGAGGCGTACTTTTTCCGGCCATTGGGTGAGGGTAGGCAAGGCGGCCAGCAATTCCTCCGCAAAATCGGTGATGCGCAGGAACCATTGCGAAAGTTTGCGTTTTTCCACCACGGCCCCGGAACGCCAGCCACGACCGTCAATCACCTGCTCATTGGCAAGCACGGTGTTGTCCACCGGGTCCCAATTGACGAAGGCTTCTTTACGGTAGGCAAGCCCGGCTTTCAGCATATGGAGGAAAAAGGCCTGTTCGTGCTTATAATAGTCCGGCTCGCAACTGGCGAGTTCACGCGACCAGTCGTAACTCAGGCCGATCGATTTCAATTGCTCGCGCATGGTTGCGATGTTGGCGAGAGTCCAGTCCGCCGGGTGGGCACCGCGTTCAATGGCGGCGTTTTCTGCAGGAAGGCCGAAGGCGTCCCACCCCATGGGATGCAATACATTAAACCCCTGGGCGCGTTTAAAACGGGCAATCACGTCACCGAGCGTGTAATTGCGCACATGCCCCATGTGGATGTTGCCGGAGGGATACGGAAACATTTCAAGCACGTAGTATTTACGGCGCGTTGCATCCTCACGGGCGGCAAACGTACCGGCATCCTGCCAGCGTTTCTGCCATTTCGCTTCGTTTGCTTTGACGGAATAGAGCGGGAGTTCAGCCATTGCAGATCAAATTAATGGCCGATTTGAGTGATACGCAGCTGGCGGGCACGCGTCAGGATCTGGTCTTCCAGCTTGTGCGCCAGCTGGGTGTCTACCGGCAAGTCACGCCACACGGGGTGGGTGGAGGCTACGCCTTCCAGCTTTTGCTTGAACACACTCACCCGCACGCCATCTGCACGCAGCGTCTTATCCAGAATGATGGCATTGACTTTATAACGAACACCCGGAGTTTTGGGGTCTTCGTACCAGTCGGTCAGAATCGTCCCGCCGAAGGGATCAGCGCTGGCAAGCGGCATGAAGGAAAGGGTGTCGAGCGTTGCACGCCATAGAAAACCGTTAACCCCCAGGGGTGATTTAGAAGACTCGTCTTCTTTTGCGCTGTTGCCGCCTACTGCAAAACCGCCTTCACCGCCGATTAAGCTCCCGCGCGAAATACGGCGTAATTGCCTGGCGTCCCCTTTGGGATAGTTGGCTTCCAATCCGCTATCATCCTCTGAGCAGGCGCTGAGTAGCGTGGCGCCCAGCAGGGCAATGCAGGCAAGGCTTAACAGGCGAATGAACATATACCACCATGATTTCTATAAAATAAAAGGGCGACACCGGAGTGCCGCCCTTTCTTTAGCATAGAACTTCTAATGTTTGAATTAGAAATTCAATTGTGTACCAAGCAGGAACACTTCGCCGGAGTTGTTGTTCAGAACGCCAGTACCAGCAGCGTCTTGATCAAAGAAAGCAACTTCAGCATAAGGGGTCAAGCCAGGAGCCAATTTGTAATCAGCACCGACTACGATGTTGCGGAACTTGTCTTGGTTAAAGGTAGCGGCACCATCAAACTTGCTGCTGAGGTACGTTACGCTTACGCCATAAGGACCGAACTCGTATGCGCCACCAACGGTCCAGAACTTATTGTCTGAAACATTGCTGCCGGTGCGGAGGCTTTTGCCCCAATCACCGTATGAACCAGCGACGCTGAAGCCCAGGTAAGCGGCTTTAGCACCGAGAGCCCAAGCGCTCAGGTCATGATAACCAGCGGTTTGCGCATTACCATGTTCGCCCGTTGCGGACAGACCGAAAGCGATCTGATCCCACTGGCCATTGTAGCTTACGCCACCTTGCCAGATGTCATTAGCACGGGAGATGGTGCCCGTGTTCACGCCACCTGAGTTGAAAGTAACAGCTGTGCTACGGCTAGCACGAGAAGTTGTACCAGCAAACTGACCACGGCTAGCATCGTTTGGAGCATAGCTCAAACCAGCTTGTAAGCCGTACCATTTTGGCGTGTAGTAGGTGATTTTGTTCAGGTTTTCGGAAGACTGGTTACCGAAACCACCTGCAGTACCACCGGTAATGCCACCAGCAGCTAAGCCGCCCGTGGTTGCACCATAGTTGATTGGCAGGTCAGAGGTTGCGATAAACGGATTGGAGTTCTTGTTGTTCGCGAAGAAGCGCCAGTCACCGTTGATACCACCGGTTGCGCGGGCGATTGTGCCAGCATCAACTTTAAGTGTGTCATCAGCGCCGTAATTGGAACCCATTTCAACGCGGCCCCAGAGACCATCCAAGTATACGAACGTACGGGTAGCATTTACGCCACGACCGTTCGAATCGCCAGATGTATCAGCCTGCAACCAGATTTCGCTACCGTAGCCGAGGCCCATATCGGACTTGCCGTCTACTTTGAAGCTAACTTCGTTGCGGGTGTAGAACGCACGGTTGCTGTTACCAGCACCTTGATCGTCGCTAACCAATCCTGCTTCGAACTCAGAATTGCCGCCTACGGTTACTTTCGGCGCATCAGCCAGCGCAGCCTGGGAAACCAGTGCCGCACCGACCAGGGCCGTTGTACCGAGAAGAATTTTTTTCATAAGGAACTTCCCTTGGTTTGAATGTGACTACAAATTGCACAAGGTAAACACGAGCCTTACCTCATTGCGTCGATATTCCACCTCCAGCCCGGGCTTGCAAGCCGGAATCGCCCGGGACATCATTTTTTAGGGGACTTTAGGGCCGGATGTTGCCATATTGCAACAATCAGCCCTATTTCTTTACACTCTAGTAATCTATGTTAACAGCCACATTTCCCCCCATTTTAACCCGTATTCATCGGGCACAAGCCTCTTCCAGCCTCGCTTCGGATCACATTCGCCTGGTCGCCGCCAGTAAGGGGCAAGGACTGAGTCAGGTGGAAGCAGCCATCGCAGCGGGCATTACCGCCTTTGGTGAAAACCGCGTACAGGAAGCTGAACATAAATGGCCCGCATTAAAGGCGGCACATCCCGCAATACGACTGCATTTAATTGGCCCGCTTCAAACGAATAAGGTTGCTGATGCCGTTGCATTGTTTGATGTGATCGAGACCGTAGACCGGCCTAAATTAGCCCTGGCATTATCGGAAGCGTTGATGCGCCAGGCAAAGCACCCGACGCTTTACATCCAGGTCAATACGGGTGAAGAGTCACAAAAATCCGGTATAGCACCAAAAGAAGCAGATGATTTTATTCGTTATTGCCGCGATACGCTTCATTTGCCCATACGCGGCGTGATGTGTGTTCCGCCCGTCGATTTCCCTACTGCGCCGCATTTTGCGCTGTTACGGGCCATTGCCTTACGCAATGGGTTGGAAGAATGTTCCATGGGCATGAGCGAAGATTTCGAAACCGCCATCCGCATGGGCGCAACAGAGATTCGCCTGGGTCGCATTTTATTCGGGGAAAGAGCCTAACCTTTTCCCACGCCCCTTCTTTCTTACTTCAAGAATATAAGAGCTGTGGGGGAAGTTTAGGACAGCCATTGCATTTTTTGGTATTGCGCGGCGGCGTATTGGCGGCTGGCGGTCATGTTGGCGTCATTGCTGCCACCTGTTGCCATGGCAAGCAATGTTTCACCAGGATTTTTACCGGATTCACTGGTTATGCCGGAAGTAAGTGCAGCAACCGCAAAGCCGATCGGCCCACCAAACAATGCGCCCCCCATGATTTGCGAGGCCGCAGATACCGTGTCCCCGGTAATGGCCCGGTAAATGCTGCCGACAATCGGCAATTGCTGGAGCGGATTGATGGTGTCCAAAATATCTTTAAACGAAAAATCGCCACCACCGCCCGCCGTTTTTGCCTTCGCTAACGCTTGCGCGGGATCGAATACCGATGCGGCGGTTTGATGGATGTTCTGGGAAGGATAGGTATATTCCACGCTCATAGCGCAAAGCATTGCAACAATTGTGCCACTGGCGCTAGACAGGGTTCTCTAAATCAAAGCTGTGGGTGTTTTCATCATAGGAAAAAATTTCCGCATACCGCGCCCAGCTGATAATGGCGCGCAGCGTAGACTCGGCAAGTTCCTCGCTCATGTGATCTTCCAATTCCGCTTTAAATCGCTCAAACGGCGCGCGGTGGTGCGAGCGCTCATCCAGCACCCGGCGAATATGGGCGGCAAGGGGGACATAGGCCAGTAAATGAATAGCGAATAATCGTTTGCGCTCATCCACCTCGGCATTGGCAAAACGCAGCCCCGTATCCGTGAGCGCCACGTCGCCTTCGGCTAGTTCAGCAAAACGCAGCAATTGCAATACTTCGGCGATAGAGATGATGTCGCCACCTTCCATTTGCAATGTCGCGGCCAGCGGTGGCAGATCAGCCCTTCCGTCAAACGGTGGTGAGGCAATGGCCTCCAGCATGCCGGAGAGCAAATTGGTAGAAACGCGCGGTAGCACCATGTTGATGCCCGTACCGGCAATATGGGCACGCTCAGCTTCGCGCGGGGTTTTGGTTTTGGCAGTCATGTGTGTATAGATATCATCCACCAACGCTCGGAAGCGTGGCTCTGAGCGGTTGCGCGGATGCGGCAAATGGACCGGGATTTCGGAGGTCACACACCCGGGATTGGTTGAGAAAATCAAAATCCGGTCGCACATCAGCACCGCTTCTTCAATGCTATGGGTCACCAGCAGCACCGACTGGATCGGTAATTTTTGCTCGGCCCATAAATCAAGAAAATCAGTGCGCAGTGTTTCGGCGGTTAGCACATCCAGCGCAGAGAACGGCTCGTCCATCAACAACACCGCCGGATGTACCACGATAGCCCGGGCAAAGCCGACGCGTTGACGCATACCACCAGACAATTCGCGCGGATAGGCAGATTCAAACCCGTCCAAGCCGATCAAATCGATGGCGGCAATGGCACGCTTGCGGATTTCGGCTTCCGGCACATGCAATGCGCGCAATCCCACTTCTACATTTTCCAGCACCGTAAGCCACGGGAAAAGCGCGAAGCTTTGGAACACCATGGCGATGCCTTCGGCGGGACCGGTAACAGAGCGGCCTGCGTAATGTACCTCACCGCTGCTTGGGCGAATAAGGCCGGCGATGATACGCAGTAATGTCGATTTGCCGGAGCCGGAACGGCCAAGTAAACCAACAATCTCGCCCGCGTGAAGCTCTAAATTTACATCTTCCAGCACGCGCAACCGTGCCCCCGATGCACGGAGGAACGATTGGCCAACTTGGCGAACAGCGAGTACGGGTTCAGTGGTCATAGCGTCCTGCATCTCCCATCAATAGAGCCGAAGACGCCGTTCGGCAATGCGATAAAGGCGCTGCCACATGAAGTGATTGAGGCAGGTCACCAGCAAGCACATCACCGCAATGCCCAGCACCAGTCGCGGATAATCCGCTGCCACGGCCTGACGCGCCATATAGGCCCCCAGGCCCTGCCCCTCTACGGTGGTGTCCCCCCAGCTGACCAGTTCAGCAACGATGCTGGCATTCCATGCACCGCCGGCAGCCGTGAGCGCGCCGGTGACAAAGGCAGGAAAAATGCCAGGCAGAATGACATGCGTCCACCACAAGCGGCCCCGAATACGCAAATTAGCGGCGGCTTCACGCAAATCGGCAGGAAAGGCCGAAGCGCCGGCAATGACATTGAACAAAATATACCACTGCGCACCCAACACAATCAGCGGACTTAGCCAAATGTCCGGATTCAAATGAAAATGCACGATGCCCATCACCGCCACCGGAAAGCATAAATTTGCCGGGAATGCGGCCAGGAATTGCGCCAGTGGCTGGAGTTTTTGCGCCAGACGCGGCCTAAGCCCAATCCACACGCCCACGGGCACCCATATCAGCGAGGTCAGCGCGATCAGAACCGCCACCCGCGCAAGGGTCGCAAACCCGAGCATAAACGCCTCGCCTGCATCAGACCATGACAACGTCTCGGAGAGGTAGGTAGAGAGTTCCCATACTCCCCACACGGTAGTGGCAGCCATCACCATCATCCACACCATATCGCCATAGGCCAGACGCAGCAAAGAAGGGGCAGACGTTTTAACAGGAGAAAATCGCGTTCGCTGTAAACGGTGCATCAGTATTTCAAAGGGAATACTCAGCCGGTGCATGAAGCGGGTGCGCGCCAGTAGGGTAAGCACCCAGGAGCGGGTATATTGACCCGACGTTTCTTCAAACCGGAATTTCTCCGCCCATGTGACCAACGGCCGGAACAGCAATTGGTCATAGGCCAAAATAATCAGCGCCATCGCGCCAATGGCATACCCTACGGCCCCCAGGTTACGGTCATTAATGGCCGTCGCCACATAAGAACCGATGCCCGGCAGCATAATGGATTGATTCCCTACTGTAATCGCCTCCGACGCAACCACGAAAAACCATCCGGCAGACATCGACATCATCATGTTCCAGATCAGGCTTGGCATGGCAAAGGGGGCTTCCAATTGGAAAAAACGCTGCCAGCCGGAAAAGCGGAACGAACGGCTTACCTCGTGTAAATCGGTCGGCAGGGTTTTGAGCGATTGGTAGAAGCTAAAGGCCATGTTCCACGCCTGGCTGGTGAAAATGGCAAAAATAGAGGCACATTCGGCTCCAAACACGCTACGCGGGAAGAGATTCAGAAAAAAGGTAACGGTGAAAGAAATAAATCCCAGTACCGGCACGGACTGCAAAATATCCAGCATGGGCACCAAAATCTTCTCGGCATGACGGCTTTTTGCTGCCAATGCGCCAAACCCTAAGGCAAAAACCAGCGAAATCAGCATGGCGGCAAGCATCCGCAATACCGTACGGAGCGCATATTCCGGCAAGGCCCAGGGACTGAGTGTAATGGGCGTTTGCAAAGCGGCAGCGGGGAGGTGCATACCATGGGCGCCCCGGATAATGAGCACCAGCAACCCAAACAAAATCAGAAAAGCAATAATATCCCATTGGTTAGGCCACACACCACGGCTTACGCGTAACGATAGGGTGCGCACGGTCTGCCGCATATCGTCCTCCTTTGCGTGTGTGTTATAACGGATGCTTCTCTATGGCCGCCTCAGCGCAGTTGTCAAGCGCCGTGCTTGGGATTATAAGAACGCCCATGATGGACTGGGACAAATTGAGGATTTTCCATGCGGTTGCCAGTGCGCAGAGTTTTACGCGGGCGGGCGAGATGCTCAATGTCAGTCAATCGGCTATTTCTCGCCAGGTAGCGGCGCTTGAGGAGCATTTACAAGTCGCATTATTTCATCGCCACGCCCGCGGATTGCTGCTGACCGAGCAAGGCGAAATTTTACTGCGCAGCGTCAATGATATTCTCACCCGCTTAACCGCGGCAGAAAATGCGCTTCTGGAAACCCGGGAACGCCCGCGCGGCCCATTGAAAGTTACCGCACCAGTGGCCTTTGGCACGGTATGGCTTACGCCCTGTATTCGTGAGTTCATGGACAATTACCCGGAAATCAATGTGACCCTCATGGTCGATGACCGCGAGCTGGATCTCTCCAAGCGCGAAGCCGATGTAGCGATTCGCATGTTTCCGGCGCGTCATCCGGAACTGGTACAAAAGAAACTGACCACGCTCTCCGTCTCCGCCTATGCATCTACGCTCTATGTGGCGAATCACGGCATTCCTAAAAAACCTGAAGATCTGGCTCACCACCGCCTGATTACCTACCCGGAAGACGCCCGGCTCCCCTATCCCGAAGTCAACTGGCTGTTGAATACCTGCACACCGGATGAGGAGCAGTCTTCCTTTAAAATAAACAGCCTGCTTGGGATGCAACGCGCCGTAGAGCATGGGCTTGGCATTGCTGGCCTGCCGGATTATATGATTCAAAACCGCAGCAACATCACCAAAGTACTTCCGCATTTAAAAGGGCCGGAGGTGGATATGTATTTGATCTATCCGCTGGAACTGAAGCAATCCAAACGTATCAACGTATTTCGTGATTATTTGGTGCGCCGCCTTACGCAAGACGGCCTCATTAAAGGCGGGAAACAGAGCTATGATGAAGACGCATGCCTGCCATATGATATTTGATATGTTCACCTGACTCAATCTTGCTAGAAATATGGCATTGAGTATTTACTCAATTCCTCCCTGTTATTATATTTTAACGCCCTGGAAACAGGGCGTTTTTTTATGGCAAACATAATCCCTCCCCAATGCTGCAAGGGGGGAGGGATTATAAAACCGACACTCTTAGACCCTGTTCACGATCTCGCTAGGTCGCCAGCAAAAACGCCCTTTTCGGAGCATCGCAGCGAAGCGCAGGAAAAGGGCGTTTGCAGCTAGGCATAGCAGAAGGCGTGAGCAGGTTATTGCTACCGAGCAGACGGCGTGTAGGTCGTGCGTTTCGTCACGGTAGTGCTACGTGAAACACCCTGCGGGCAATCGACCAGGTCATTGCTGCAATCCGTATCCACGTGACGGGCTGTAGTGGTCGTCGTGGTTTGTTCCTCAGTAGCTACCGGAGTGTAATTGCCATATTGAAAGGCGGATAGTTCATAAGGATTAGCGATAACGCCATCAATCTTATAGACAAGCCCGCCACCGATCATATCGGCATTAACTACATTGTGACCATCCACCGTATAACTGCCTTTATTTGGCTCAGCAATACTCACAAAGCGCTTATCAATGCTATATACGCCGCCTTTTTGCCGGGCAACCGTATCAATATATTCCTGGTGTGGAACAATGTGATTGCGCAGCACATCGGCTACGTCTTTGCGGCAATCTTGCGAATAAAAGCAGGGATATTGCTGGGTTGAAAGCTTCGAAAAGGCGTAGTTAGTGGGAGCAAATACAGTATAGGTCATATTCGGTTGCAGCTCGTGAATCACGCCGGTCGTTTGCAGGGCCTGATAAAAATTAGACAGATCGCTCTGGTTTTTCAGGGCGTTTTCTACGCTGGCGTTATCGGCGTGGGCGGAAATGCTCAGGCTTGTCAGCGCCAGCGCCGCACACAGCGTATATTTTCGTGTAGGTTTCATAATCAGTCTCCTTAGGTGGTTGATGAGTTCAGCTTATTTCCAACTAAAATGCAGGCTGGCTTGTTTTCCTGCGATAATGGTTATAGTTTGCGAGCGGATTTGATCTCGGCTGGTCGCCGTCACCCTATATCGGCCCGGCGGCAGCATGGCATAAAAAATAGGGCCCGCGTCTACGCTCAGTAATTCTTCGTTTTTTCGGCTAATACTAATATGCGTATCACCTGAAAATGCGCCCTGCGCAGCGCCTGCGCTTATAATAGACAGGGTGTAATCCGATTTTACCGCCTCCAGTGCGTCGCGCTCTTCATCGCCGATGCCGCCGGTAATATAGGTAATGGCTCCTGCCTGCTGCGCCGGAGGCAATGCCGTTTGCGCCAAGCCAGCACTGATACTGGCACTAAGGGCCATAAAACTGGCAAGCAGCATCGCTGTAGACAGAATGTGGCGAGATTTGATATTAATCATAAGGCATTCATAGCAGAATATGTCATGGTGGCTATGCTGGACCATTTCATATAAAGTTGTTGTGTGCCAACCGCCTTGAGACATAAAATTCCCATCAATTTTGAGGGTTTATGTATTTTTTATAAATTATCTTCCACCCGCCAATCGCTTCTTCATGTGCTATCTGTAACAGTAACCCCACAAACGCAGCATACCTGCATTTGTTAACCAGGAGGACTACCCGTGAATTTACACTCTCTCATCCGCGCTTCCCTTTCTGCCGTTTCCATGGCCGCTTTTGGCATCATGCTGGTAGGTGCAGCACCCATGGCGCATGCTGAGACCGATCAGGATGTCGTGCGCAGCGGCAACTCTGCACGTACGGTGGTAAACAGCTTCAATAATTGTGTGCGTACCAAGTGGATGTCTGCGGGTGATCCGTGTGCCCCTCCGGCACCACCTGCGCCCAAACCGGTGGTGCAACAAACCCATGTAGTCATCGCCCAAGAAGAACGGACTATTTACTTTGATTTCAACAAAGCGCTGCTGACCGATGAAGCAAAACGCAAACTCGAAAGCCTGGCCGTAAAATTAAAAAGTGACCGCCAGGTAAAGCAGGCGCGTATCGTCGGGTATGCTGATCGTATAGGCCGCGCCGATTACAATGAGAAATTATCGCGTAAACGCGCAGAAAATGTGCGTGATTATCTAATAGAACGCGGGTTCATTAATATCCAGGTCGCTGAAACCCGGTGGCTGGGAGATACCGCGCCTTCTACCCATTGTGCAGAGAACTTACCGCATGCAGAACTGGTGACCTGCCTGCAGCAAGACCGGAAAGTAGAAGTGGAAATCGACTACTTACCACAACCACGCCCTTCAACGATTCAATAACGATACCACCTGATTACTTAACTCACCATTAAACCAACAAAGGAGTACGCCATGTATACTGCAAACAAAAATGACAACCTGAATAACCTGAAAAACGCAGGCCAGAATTTTGTTGAAAATGCAAAAGACGAAGTGCGCGAAGGTGCCCGTGATCTGCGTGAAACGGCTTATCAAGCGGGTCGCAAAGTGAAAAATCTGGTCAATACCGCCAGCGATGAATTCACCCACGCTACCGAAGCCACTACCAGCCATATCCGCAGTAATCCGGTGCAATCCAGTTTTATCGCACTGGGCGTAGGTTTCTTGATCGGTTCGCTCTTTGGCCGTAAATAATTATGTCCTTGCAGCGTTTAATCGTTCTTATGGGCCTGGGCCAGAGCCTGTACCGCAAGGTGCTCATTGAGCACCTTGCGGCAGGCGCGGCTAAAGTGGTGGCACTTGTCATCATTACCTCCATGTTAGCAGGGGCAACCTTAATTGGGTTGTTTTACGCCATGTATCTCACCGCCCTGCATTTCGGCGTTGAGCCTTATATGGCCGTGTTAAGCGTGAGTTTAGTGGCCCTGGCTATTTCCGTTGCCTTCGGTATTGCCGCCATCACCTGCGCGATGCGCCTACGTGACATGCCCAAACGTTTGCTGGCCGATCACTCGCTGACCCATCAGGTGCGCGATGCCGCACATGGGTTTATTGACGGGCTGTTTGGCCGCGATTGAAAAAGCGTATTTATTACTTTTTTATTCGCAAGCCTTTATGCCGCATAGCATGTTTACGTATCTTATGGTGTTTTGCATCGTAACCTAGGCACGAAATCGTTCTATTTTCTTCTCATTCCTACCCGGAGATATTCCCATGGCACTTAATTCTACACAAAAAAACCTGGTCACTTTACTCGTAGCTGCTGCAGTGGTAATCGTAGCGTATGTATTGCTCACTATGCCAGACCGTAGAAATGCTTCTGAAAAAGTGGGAGATGCTATTCATGAATTGCCAAACGGTGTAGATAAGGCTGCACGGCAACTGGAAGATCGCACGCCCGGCCAGCGTATCGGTGATGCGGTGAAAGATGCCGGAGACACCATGAAAGACTCCACCCGCTCAAAAGAATAATCCATCATTATTAAGGAGCCCGATATGAGATACTCCCTGTTATTTACCACTGCCCTAACGTTGGCTGGCTTTGCCCTTACCCCAGGCGTTAGCCATGCGTGGCCTAAAGATCCGGTTCCCGTTACCGGTGATTCTTCTACAGGCAGCAATTATATCCTCTCTGAAAATTTCAATAGCAACCAGGCAGCCGCCCGCCTGGTTGAACACCTGAATTACGCGCAAGTAGCGCTTGCCATGAATAACGGCCCGCGCGCAGAACAGCATCTGGAACAGGCCCGCCGGATCACCGCTGCCATTGTGGCAGCCAACCCGGAATTACGTGGCAAGCCGGTTTCCAAAGACTTGCGAACCTCCCGTATTTTATTTAATTCCGGCAATAAAGACTCCCGCTATCATTTCTTCCCGATTGAAACAGGGCCCATTGAAGTTACCAAAGTACGCAAAGGCCCCTTTTGGACAAAGAAAGGCGGCTTAGCCGTGATGGATGCAGAGATTATCTATGTTACCATAGACCTGACCAATGCGCGGTTTGATTATCATGTGGATAATGCAGAACAAGCGATTCATGAAGGCAAGTTTAATAAAGCCGACAGTCATTTAGCGCGGCTTATCTCGGAGCTTATCTCAGTAAATAACTCCATTCACATGCCCCTTGATAAAGCCCGCGACAACATTGCTCTTGCCCGTGACTTCGTAATCCAGAAAAATTATGCGGGTGCGCGTTATGCCTTAAAGCATGCGGATCGCGCCCTGCATGAAATGGAGCGGGATAGCCGCTATAAGGCACGCAGAAATGATATTATTGCTGTGCGTCAGGACATCAAAGAACTTCAGCAAATCATCCGCAAGGACGACCCCACCTTATTGGATAAAACCGAAGCAAAACTTTCAGGATGGTGGGACCATATGAAAGAATGGGGTAACTAATCGATGGTTTTTCTTGCTATAAAAACAACGCATTCCCTAGCTTATAGTAAGAGATAAAAAATCAAATTTTTCACACACAAAAAGCAGCTGCTATTCATTTAGTAGCTGCTTTTTGACTTTATATTTAATACTTAGAATTTAAGGCTTTAAGCTGCCTAATTAGGTATAGTTATTTCAATTTACCATTATACGTAGGCGAACATAGTGTTTTCGAGAACCGGAGCGCAGCGTACAGGTGTACGTGAGCACCGGAAGCGCAAAACACTCTTTGCAGCCATGTATCATTTTAAAGTGGAATAACTATAAGTCTCATTTCCGTTTATGATAGTGACACAAAAATAACCCCATTAAAATTTTCTCTTTTGGATATAATAAGTTTCAGCGTCATAGAAATTCTTTAGCCAAATAAAAGTATGCAATTGTTTGTATTGATGGATTGGGATGCCATGCGTATCGGATGGGATCGGGCATGGATTACGCGCACCGATATAGCCAATTATGCAGTGGCTAGGTTACAATCAGCTGAGGCTGACAATAGCACGGCAGTAATATCTCTGACCCGTTCCGAAGATATGAACGACGAGTTAATTCGAGGATTATTAACCCAACTGGCAGAGCACCAAACCACGAATGGCGGCTCCGGTCTTGACAAGTGGCGGCTTGGTCATTTGGTCCATCTGGACACTTCAGACCTCACATGGGACCAAAAGGTCACTCGGCTGGAGGAAATCGGGGCTGAATTTCGCTACCCACCCGATATGCGGCTATGCACACGGTATAGCCCGAGCCAAGCAGCGATTAACGCTGGTTGCGCTTCTCCAGATGATCGATCCATTGATCCGTTAGATGCAATGAGAAGCCTTATCAAAGATTTGAAACAACGCTTATTTGATGCAGGGGGCAACTATGTCAAGTCATTCTGAGAGACCAACGAAGGATGACGTTGTCCGTACGCTGGAGTCGCTCATCCGCGGAGATCTGTCGCGGGAGGACGCTTCGGAGTGGGCTCGGCCGTGGATTACGCGATTGCACCATATCAGCGATCCAGAAGTGCGAAGAGGCATAGATTGGCTCTACGGGGCCGATGCACCTACGACCGATCGACCTTATCTGTACAGGCAAGAAGACTTCGAGCAATGGCTGCGTGACCTCAGACACTGACCGGCTCCACTATAGTTATTACACACGTCCGGCAGGAGCTGTCCCAATTCCTCGCGCGGCTTCGTGCCGATATTGCCCAGAACGCTCACGAGGTGTCGCGGCGGCCACGTCGGCCATGTCATTGCTGGCGAACAGCCGTTTCTTGCGGCCAATCGCCAGAGAGCCCCGCGTCGCGCAGGCCGCCTTTTTCGTATGTCGCCCCGCTAAGCCTAAAGTGGAGGGCTGGTTCTGCGGCCTGTGAGCAGGTTGTAGATCAGCGTGGCAACAAATAATACCACGAAAACGGCCGCTAAAAATTGCGCAATGCCAGAGAACGTTCCGGCTAAGCCGCCAAACCCAAACACCGCGGCAAGCACAGCGAGAATGAAAAATGTGACGATCCAGTTTAACATATAGCTTCTCCTGTAGGTTGATGGTCTGTAATCACCAATTCCAGGCTAGCGGCTTCTATATTAATTTGCGCTATGGAGAAACACGCAGGATATAAAATCC
>CAZGVV010000021.1:0-4124 GCA_964529155.1 uncultured Rickettsiales bacterium | reverse complement strand
CCGTATAAATGCTTAGTTTTATTACGTTTTATGGCGAATATCTGTTTTTACTTTCGCGTGAATATGCTACGTTCTTGCGCATGGAAACGGCCCTACACCCCGCCAATGATGACGACATTCAGACGCCGGAGATGCTGAACACTCCAGGCTTAGCGTTCGACGCAAAAACCTTCTTTCTTGGCGGCATTTTTCTTTTAATGCTGCTTACGGTTATGCGTGTTGCCAGTGAAATTGTGATGCCCATTGTACTGGCCTGCATGCTAAAACTGGTGTTGCAACCCGTGTTGCGCCGTGCACAAAAATGGAAATTACCGCAAGGGGTGACCGCACTTATCGTCCTTATTGCCTTAGGCGGCACGGTAGCGGGTTTTGGCACCATGCTTTCCGTTCCAGCGACCAATTGGGTAGAAAAACTTCCTTCCGGTATGCCAGCGCTTAAAGAAAAGCTCGGTTTTTTTAGTGAGCCGATTGAGGCCGTGCAGCGTCTGGTAATCCAGGCCGAAGACATCACCCAGGGCGTGGGGCCTAAAGTCGTACCTGTCGCCGTGCAGGGTACCCGTATTTCCGATAGGCTATTTTCCGGCACCCGCGTAGTAATGAGCGGGCTTTTTACTACCTTGCTGGTACTATTTTTCCTGATGGCATCGGGCGATACATTCCTGCGACGATTGGTAGAAATTTTGCCGCGCTTTAAAGACAAGCGCCAAGCCGTCGATATTTCCCAGCAAATCGAGCAGGACATCTCGCGTTATCTTATCACCATCACCATGATGAACGCCGCTGTAGGCTTTGCAACGGCAGCCGTGATGTATCTATGTGGCCTGGGCGACCCTGTTTTATGGGGAACATTAGCCTTTCTGCTGAACTATGTACCTATTATCGGGCCCATGGTCGCGTTTGGCATATTCATTTTCGCAGGCCTGCTTACCACGTCCACCCTTACAGCCGCTGCATTACCCGCCTGCTTATACCTTATTATTCATGTGCTTGAAGGCTCAATCATGACCCCACTGCTTATCGCCAAACGCTTTACGCTCAACCCCGTATTAGTGATTTTATCGCTGGTATTCTGGTATTGGATGTGGGGTGTGGCCGGCGCCATCCTCGCCATGCCCATGCTCGCCATCACCAAAATCATCTGCGACCGCATTGAATCGCTGTCTGCATTTGGGCATTTTCTGGAGGGGTAATACCCTCCCCGGCACTTCGTAGCCAGAAGATTCAAATTTTAAATTTTTCAATTATTACAGCCGGATACCGCATTAATGGCCATCATCCTATGACTTCATAAAAGCTTCATAATATTTTTTTGCCCTTATGCTACACTGAAAAATGGGACAATATGCCTGCCAGGCATCCTTTACGAGCACTATGAAATAGATTGAAGCAACGATGAGTTTATACCAGTGGTCTTCAGGTTTTATCGCCCAAATGGAGTGCACTCCTGCCCAAGGAGGAAAAACCTATGCGGTGCTGCGTCCGCATACGGGGGTTGAACCTGCCACGCTCGCTGCGATTCATACGGCGTTAGATCAGAAAAATATCATGAATTTTGCCAGGCAGACACCGGAAGGCAATGCCCTGATTCTGCCGGATGTCAGCAGTGAAAAAGAATTGCTTGGTTTACTAGCGGATGGTGGCTGGTGCCAGGGAACACCGCAGATAATGGCTATGGCTAGCGATAAAAAGCCTGAGAACACAAAAAGTTTTATCGAACGCAACCCTACATTAATGTCTGCTCTATTTTTCGATATGGGCAGCATCAGCTGGGTCATTTCGGGCATTCAACGCGCAAGGCATAACCGAGGCGGAAAATTTACTGGCTCTGATATATCGGAAATGATGGCAGGCATAACCTTCCTATCTGCCAACATGCTGCTTACTGCGTATGGGAGCGATAAGAAAAAACATCCCATGGCGGCTTTTTCCGATGGGTTAACCAAGCATCTGCACGAAACCGGCATTAGATTACCCAATCCCCAAGAAGCAACTCCGGAATCCATTCATAAAAGCGGTTTTTTTGATTCTGTAGATTCTTTTCTGAAGAAAAATATTATCCCCACCATGGCGCTGGCAAAAGTAGGTGGTGGTGGTTTTATGATGCATGCGGCCATGAAGAAAGGAAATGTGAACAATTTTAAGTTTGCCTCAGGGTTGATTTTTTCCAGCGCATGGCTCGCAACATTCTTGCTGGATAAGCCCAACGCACCGCCATATGAATTCAAGCAGGAAAAGCAGGAGAATCCGTCTACCGGTCAGCAGATGTATCAGTGGGCGGTCGAAAACCCGCGTGGCCGCATCACCTCACCCGTGGCAAGTATCACAAATATAATGAAGCTTCCCGGTGCATGGAAGGAGCGTATAAAATTTGGCGCTGAGGCGGAAGCTGCCCGCGCTAATCTGACAGGAAAAGTAGGAAAAGCACTTGAAGCTGCGCAGGCTGAGTTCCATTTTGCCAACGCAAAAAAATATGATTATGCATGGAATGTGCTAGGAACATGCTCTTTTCTCATGGCACATCATATGTTCGGTAAATCCGGAGAGAAAAAGAATAACATCCCTGATTTCGAGCAGTTTGAGCGCGACATGCTGACAGTATCGGCCAATGTGCTGTTGAATACGCCCGATAAAGTGCGGCAGCATGCGATAGGTGAGGCAGCTGATTATATGGCAAGCATCAAGGGCGTAAACAAAAGCAAAGATGAAATAGTTACGGCTATTAATGCGGAAATTGAGAACCTTCATCACAGCGCATTTGCTCGTGTAGAACAGAGGAAAAATGCTTCGCTATCTGCGCTGTAGTTACATGGCAGATTCAAAATTATGCGAGCATTGGTTCTGCATTGTTGGTGGACTTAGCAGTCTCAGAAACGCAAGCATTCATAGCATTCTCTAATCCTTTCCACCCTCTTTCATTCCGCACAGCAAACCCATGCGCCCCTCTTAATGCCGCCTCGTGATCCTCGGGCGGCAGCTCCAATATCTTTTCGATTTCCCGAAGTGCATGTAAAGCTTCTACTCCATCGCCTGGATTGGGCTTGCCACCTATCATAGAGATATAATCTCCATGCACTGCAAAATAGGGATACGTTTCTTTCATGAAATTTTCAGGACATTTATATTTTTCTTTATCTGCATAAAGTATGCGGAACACATCATACATTACATTATCAGCTAATCCTTCATGTGCATAAGCGACACCCTCTATATACCCGGGCTCGCTATTACGCATCGCGCGCAGTTGTCCTAAACCATAATCGATGATCTCAGGCGTAACACCAATTTCTTTAAATCTACGTAACACAGAAGCCTGAATGGCAGACAAAGTATCCTGCGCTATAGTCGAATCTGATTTATTCAGTATTCCCAATTTAATGGCCTGCCTTTGGCATTGCACCTTTAATCCGTCCACATCAATCGTGCCAGAATCAAGCAAGATTTGTTTATCGTGATCCGACAGGCTGCCCACCGTATTTTCCAATGCGATAGACTGACACAGATTATCCAGCAAACGTATAAGCTGCATAAGCTCTTTCACATCCAGCGACTCAAGCCCAAATGCTTCGATGCCGTGCGCGTTCAGTGATTGCATCATCAACGACGGATGGAGCTGATCGATTTTTCCTTCCCCGCCTTCTTCGATTACGGTCATTGCACCGTAAACTGTGCGTTTAGGTGAAAAATCAAGACATGCTTGTAATGTTGCTGCTACCGCTTCTGGCATCGTAAACATGGTTCGCGCCAAATAATTGGCACGAAAAATTCTATATTCTTCTCCTGTTAGTCCCGTATGTTCGTACTTTTCAACAATAGCGCCCAAAGACTGATCGTATTTAGCTCTATATGTATCCAGCAATTCTCTGAATGGCTGTAATCTATTGTCGCTATTAGTCATAAATTCCCCTATCTTAATAAGATGTGTCCTCATGAGCCATTAAGGGATGCCCTTATTATAGGTCAATGCACTACGCAGTATAAAATTATTCTCTACTGTTTTCTGATATTTTATACTTTTACTAATTATATATCTTTTAGCAGTGGAGCAACAGAGCGGAGATATTATGTATTCCTGTCCGACTCGGACATATAAAAATGGAGCGGGCGAAGGGATTCGAACCCTCGAC
>CAZGVV010000020.1:26500-31156 GCA_964529155.1 uncultured Rickettsiales bacterium | reverse complement strand
TAAGCCTTATGTTAAACTGCATCATTTGGAACATATCAGGAAACGAAATTATCTAGATGTTTCCCTGTACCAATGGGCAATAAATGAATTTACCTCCTTTTCTCCCCCTTCTCTAACTATCCCGGAGATGCAATACGGCACTTCGCATGTGAGTGTATGGATAAACTCTAAGTAGTTTTTATGGTAAGAGAATCCCTTAAAAAATTCCGTATTAGGGTGTTTGTATTGAACGGGAAAACACGTATAAATCCCTGCCAGGCACATTGAAAAATATTTAAAGATATTTCGCTCCATGAGCATCTGAATTGCACATGATGATTGATAAAATTGGATTGTGCTATGTCGCAGCAACGCTATTCTATAGCATCATTGAACGGCCTCTTAATTCGCTACTATCTTCCCTGCCAGGACTAAGATAAAGCCTGAGTCGCTGTATAACGCCGTTCTTCGGGTAACTTATGCGGCTCTGCAGTATCCAGTCTGTAAAGCGGGAAATACCCTTCGTTTTTTAGCTCGCCATTTGCCTGTCTATGCTGCTCCACTAAATCGTCATAGGCGGGTTGGTTGAGTACTCTTTTTGCTAAAAAATAATTCATTCTATGCGGAGAAAAGAGGGATTTGTAATAAAAAAGCGATTCCACTCCGCCGCCCAGATGAATGTAGTCTATGCCGTTTTTACAAGCCCATTTTATCATTTCATATACGGCAAAACTGCTGGGTTTCAGATGCCTTTTCTCGTATACATCGGCGGAAAGAAAATAAAATAGGACACCATTATCTTTTATCCAGATTTGAGCGCTACAAATTTCATTTTTATTATCATATACGAATACAATTTTCTTATCTTTAAGCTGGCCAATGTACTCTACGGGAAAATAATAAAACCGGTAAGAATTCAGCGCATCAAGCCGTTTGTGGTATATTTTTGTGAATGTTTCTATGTCTTGAGAGAATTCTATTCTTAACCCTTCTTTTTCACCATATCGTATTTCAGTTCTCCTTGAGCCGTGAAATTCTTTCCATATCGTATCTATCCCTGATTTCGTGTGGATAACAATATGCTGCCCTGCCTTTCTTAGCTCATACGCTTTCCAAGCGAAATTATCTACTCTACAAAATGGGTCTATTCGCACAAATTCAGAGACTATGTTAGCCTGTAATGCATGCTCAAGAAAGGCAGATTCAAAACCGCTTATAAGCTTATTGCATCTATTGGCATCACTAGAACTAAACCAGAATCCTCCAAATTCATAAGCGGAACAGATATCAAACAGGCCAGCTTGGTAAGGGCATGAGCGCCTCAAATACGGATAAAAAAGAATCTCACCCTCTTCTTCATATACAGCCGCCTCAGCCGTTACCATATCGTCAGGAAATAATAATCTTCCGGCATTTACCATTGAAAAACTTGATAATTCACTGGGCACGGCAAGCCTCTGGCGCACATGCTCCCATCCCTCCTCGTCCGATATAATGGTCAGATTTTTTATTTGCAATGGCACCTAATCTTTCGTTCGCATTATTCTATACAAGTCATCTTGTTCATTTTTAAGACGATTAATGTTGTTTTGCCAGTCATCGTATTGGGCGCTTATAAGCCGTCCATATATACCGTTTGAACCAGAAGAACATAAAAATTCTATGAGAGAATTGAGTTTTTGGTATTTTAATGTTTCATCTTCACCGATCCGAGAAAGGGACAGTTGAAAATTATCGTGCCCAATATTTTCAGGGCCTCTTTCTATACGGTTTTGATTCATCGCCGTATTGTAACTACCAGGCAAGACGGAATTAATCCATATGCTTTGCTTGGATAGCTGGTGGGAAAGTGAATAGGCAAAACCGTTTAGGGCATGCTTAGTTGCACTGTAAGAAATGAAATACGGGTCCGGCCCTGAAATACCACCTGAGAGGATGATAATTTTGCCATTCTTACGGATAAGATTATTTTTTAAGAAATAATGAATGAGCTTTGCTGAGCCAAATACATTGATATTAAAAGTATTCAGCCATTCTGAGAGATCTATCTTCGCAAAATCACCCGAGGGCCCCAAAATTCCCGAGCTTATTATTATGGAGTCAAATGGATAACCCAATTCCAGAAGAGGGCTTAAGTCCGTTTCTAATAATTGCGTCGAATTAAGGTCTACCCTAATCTTAGCAAGATTCTTGGCTAATGGAAACGCGCTTTTCAAAGCCGATAGCGCTATATTCAAATTACCATCATTTCCGGACGAAATAATGACATCACTTCCCTTGAGAACCAGATTGGATGCGATATTGAAACCAATCCCCCGGGATGCGCCAAATATAATATTCTTTTTATTGCTTAGCTCTTTGCCGTAATCCATTTGCTTAAATAGAATATGTGTTTGGACAGATACTTGAAACCCAGAGGATTAAAAAGGTTAGTGACATGATTGATGGTCATATTAATCGCTTAGCTTATAGTCTTTGGGGCATAAGATGCCTTCATTTTTTTCATCATATTATGCCGCGCGCTTTATATAGGTTGCGCCTGAGATTCTAGAGTTAAAGGTGCTGATGCGCAACTGTCCTGATGGACTATTGTCGTTTCAATTTAAATTATAAGTACGCGGTGAGAGGAAAAGGGGATGGAAATTTATTTAGGCTAACTGGGCAGATGATGCAAAGCTATTAATCAATTTCTAAAAGGCCATTTTCCTCACACTATCCTGCTTTTTAAGCCTGTGATAACATCCGGATTATGTCACTTGACGTCACTAAGATTACTAGAAAATACCGAAACCCCAAATTACGCATCTACACTCATAAAGGTTGTTGGTCTTTCCACTTGTTTTGATGCAGCGCAATACCAACGATCTAGGCATTCAGCTATATCGTCCATTGCTGATATCAAGGGAAACTTCTTGGGCTTAAGCGTACCATCATTTTCATATACATATCCCTGTACGCTGTTCATTTCCTTTTCCATACAATAATTTACCGTGAACTGAAAGTTCCAGAAATGATTATACCCAAATCGGTCACTTGTTTTAGTGACATATTTCTCATTAAACTCCATCGGCTTATGAAATTGCAATTCAGGGTTTCCATAGGCAACGTCCAGCATAACACCATCTCTGCTATCCGTAATCACCTTGATACGGTTCCAATCGTTTGTATCGGGGAAAAGCCGTGTCATTAAATCTCCGTCAAGCGGCGTATAATTCCACTTGAGGTTTTTTGAGCGATTAATGGCACCAGCAGAAAGGATCACCGGATGGTAATGAAAGCTTCTTATGGTAAGGCCATGGCTATGAGGAATAAAAAATCCTGATAGCCACTCCGGCATCATATGATCTGTAACGATATATTGAAGAAAATCATGATGTATATATTGCGTGGAAAAATCCACGATTTCATCTGACGTGATCGCTAACACGTGGGTGGATGGGTCCCTCATGCGATCTAGAACGGGTAGTAAAAATTCTCCTTGTGCACGTGTTGACGTAAATAAAACCGCATCATATCCTTGGTCAATGAAGGTAGCATACTTAAAAAATGAACCATCTGAATAAATATTATCCGGACCAAGACATATTACATCCGCTCCCATAGTTCTGGCTCTTTCTATGGATACCGTGTGAAACGCACCATAAATATTATAACGGAATGCCGCACCGTTGGTTTTATATCCTTCGCAAGTTACAAGACGTTCAGGAAACTCTACAAAATTAATTTCGCAAAGCTTAGAAAAAAGATTAAACATGCTCTGTTTTTTAATTTTTTCTATGTCTACACGAGGCGCATAAATATCAACATAAATATCTCGTATTTTTGCAACTGCCGGAAGGTTACCGGGTGCCATCATACAAGCGATACAATAGTCGTTAAATAGCTGGATATATTTATCACCCCACACAGTAAAAGAAAGAAGGAGCGGTTTTTTATTCCTATGGCTTATAGGATTAGGCATTACCCTGTATTTTTCCTGCATCGCATATACAAGGTCATATAATAAAACATAGGGCTCAGAGCTTTCCGGGAATATTTTTTGTAAAGATAGAAAAATCGTTCTTGCTTCTTTTAATTTCCCTTTAGCAATTAATTCTATGCCCACGGACTGAGATGTTACCTCAACATCATAGTGGCCTGGCTTGGGCTTATGAAGGCAACATGCCTGAATCACTGCATAGCCTTTTGGATTTGTCCTATCCTGCTGAACAAGCCTATTGCCTATCCTTTCTAAGTAATCATGATCCAGCGCCGCCAACGCTAGCAAGTCCGAAAAAGAGTTGCCAAAGTTCCACTGCTCAACAGCGTGAGCAAATTTGAGGCGTTGTTTCTTTTGAGAATAAGCTTTTAGATAGTAAATAATCTCTTTGTACTTGCGAAATCCTGCCCCTGCGCCCTTGTACAAAAATATAAGTCCTGGAATTTTCTTTAGTAATTTTCTCACTGTCTCCATCACTTTGGTTGGCTTTGAAGAAAATATTCAAATATCCGGCCGGATAATGTTTTTGCTTGTTCTAGCTGATTACTCGGTAGCGGAATTTTCGAATCTGTATTTTTAAATACGATGAGCGATTGGTCAAACATCCGTTCCGATGCTTGCCCAAGGAATCCCGTGGTAACATACGAAAGGCCATATTTCTCAAATAATACCTTCAGGTTCTGAAGATTATAATAACA
>CAZGVV010000020.1:0-26490 GCA_964529155.1 uncultured Rickettsiales bacterium | reverse complement strand
CGTCTTGCGCTTCTAGGAAGATATAATCTGACCACACTCCTTCTGCAAGAATCACATGGCCGCCAGGGGCAAGAAGACGCTGTAGATACGCCATCACTTTTTCAGGATGTGCAATCTGCCGGAAGGCATACATAAATAAAATTACATCGAATGGCCCGATACCTACCAGCCTCTCAAGACTATTTTCTATCACATCGTTAATAATACGCCCGCGTAAGCAGGGATAGTGCTTAACAGAAAAAAGCGCTGGCGCATTTTCTGCTTCAACGCCGTATACATCGTATCGCTTACTAAGATCAAAAAGCCCGGTACCGTAAAATGAGGACACTTCCAGCAGTTTTTGAGATTTTCCCTTATAGGGGATTTCGTCTAGAAACCCACGAATAAATCGATGTTTTGTACGATAAAATGCCTCATTATTCTGAATATCAGCAGGGCTGGTAAGATAGGAACCATTTTCATAAAAAGAATTGATATATTCAAAGTAAAAATCTGGGGGCAATGCGCGACATGTCAATATCAATCCGCATGCAGAACAACTATGTAAATGCTGGCTAATAGCATCACATTCCAAAAAAATACCTTCTTGTGCTCGGTAGTTTGATGGATATGTAAGTGGTGACAATAGGGAATTTTCGCAGGCCGGGCATGTCTTGCGCTCGGCCACAGAAGGAACATAGTATTCTTTAAAACGTTTTTCAAAAGCCGCTTTATCAAATCGATACCTACCATCGGAATCAACCAATGCATTAGAAGCAATAAATAAACCAGTTTTATCGGTCACAAGACCCGCTGCATGGCGACCGTTTATCCATGGCAAAAAAGCAGATTTAGCCATACTAGGTAAAATTTGGATGAATCTTCTTTTCATCCGGATAAAAAGTATCCCACAGGATCTTGTTTAGCGGATCTAGCTTGCAGCCGGCGGGGCAAGTATTTAGATCAATTTTATTTAGACAATCCTTACGCTGCTGCGAATACCATATTTCTTTAAACGAGGACTGATAAATATTTCCCATCGTATACCCGCGACCTTTTAAATTTCCGCACATTTCTACATTGCCGTTCTCATCAAGATAAGGCGAAATCGGTGTAGCATAGCATTTTTTGTAATAGATACCGTCATTAGTTTGGCGGCCCAGGGTTTCAATAAATTGTGTGTATTTGGCATAGACTTTAAAATTATCATCAGCAACAGATTCAGCTTCTTTCATATAAGGCAACACTTCTTCGAAGCTTAGATCATTTTCTTGATGGAGTGGATTGAGAACGTTTTTATACATGGGTTTGATGGTCATATAATCAACACCCATGTCTTTGTATAATTTTGCAGCAACCGGTAGATCCTTGTAGTTACCGCGGCTGGTAACGTATTGAATACCGATGATGGGGAAAAATGTATTTTTTTCTTTCTTTAACGCAACGATCCGCTTGATATTATCAATAATCAAATCAAAGTCATCCCCACCATGTGTAGCCTGATGATATTCAGCATTGGCGGAATCCAAACTGCAGCGTACAAAGAAGAAATTATCAAAAAATGCCTGAAATACTTCCTCACGCTTAAAGCTCATATTGCTGAATAATCCCAAATCAAGCCCTGCTTTTCTAAGCATATACGAATAATCAGCGAATCGCTTATGCAGTGTCGGCTCCCCGTCTCCTACCAATGTCACGGCTTTCAAACCCATTTCGCGCGCTTCTAGCACAGCATTGATGAGCTTATCGTCTGCATTAATTGCTTTTTTGTTTGGATCGCCGGCTCCAGACCGCTTACTGTTTGCTCCAGCCTGATCGTAATTGATATAGCACCAGGGGCATTTGTGTTGGCAATAATTGGTTAATCCTACTGTCATATGAACAGGAACGGTGTCACCCGTTTTCCAAAGGTCATAGACGCGGTCAATATGATGAAAGATTTTCTTAGAATCCTGAAAATCTTTCATATTCGGGGTATTTTTAAACGCCCGGCTTTTCAGGCTTTCTAAAATATTCCCATATTCAGTGTATTCACTGTCTAATTTCACATCTGCACAGCCACTCATGTTTTACCTACACTCATCAAATATGTGGAGCATCTTTTGTTTACGTAGAAATATGTTTAGCAGACGGTATCTGTTTCTGCAACTATGGGCTGGGTGTAAACTAGATCGAGGCCTTATGCGAAAGATCTGTTGCAAGCTGGCACCCGGCATGTTTCGATGAGCGGTGGTGACCTATGTGGCAGTGTCTAGACTGGTTTAGCCCGGCGTGTGTTCTATATGATATTGACTAAGAGGTGGCGGTACGATCATACCAATTATTTATGCGGGTACGTATATCTTCGATAGCTACTGTCAAAGGAAATTCCTTGGGGATGAGTTTCTGTTCTTTATCATAGATATATGCTCGGACCCCACTCATCTCTTTATCCATTCTATAATTGACAATGAATTTAAAATTCCAATATTGATTCTCATTAAATTGATTGCGTGTCTTGTCCATATACTCCTCATTAAAGGCAGTAGTGTCCTGATGATGCATCCCCGGGCTAGCATATGCCACATCGAGCATAATGCCGTCTTTGCTATCGGTAATGACCTTTATATTATCCCACTCTTTTTTATCCGGGAAAAGCACGGTTATTAGGTTACAGTCTGCTGTGGTATAATTCCAATGAAAATCTTTGGATCTATCCAGCGCAGCGGAAGAGATAATGACCGGGTGGTAATGAAAAGCTCGAATATAAAACCCGTGGTTATACGGTATAAAAAATCCTGAACGCCACACGGGCGTCATATCATCAGTGACGATATATTGCAGAAAATTATGATTTATATATTGTGCAGAAAATTCAACCATCTCGTCTGAAGTGATAGACAGGGCTTTAGTAGACGGATTTTTCATCGTATCTAAAACGGGCAACAAAAACTCTGCCTGTGCGCGTGTTGAGGTGAATAAAACGGCGCTATAGCCTTCATCTATGAATTTAACGTAATTTAAAAAAGAGCCATCCGAGTAAATATTGTCCGGTCCAAGGCATATGATGTCTGCTTCCATAGATCTGGCACGTTCTATGGATAAATGATGAAACCCACCATAAATATTATAGCGAAACGCCGCATCGTTTCCTTTATATCCCTCACATGTGACAAGATGCTTTGGAAATTCTATAAAATTTATCTCACAAAGCGCTGAAAAAGACTCAAACATATCCAATTCTTTTAACTTTAAGATATCCTCCCGGTGAGCATAAAGATCAACGTAAATGCTCCTTCTCTTTGAAACTGCAGGAAGATTTCCCTCCGCCATCATGCATGGAATGCAGTAATCATTAAAAAATTGGATGTATTTATCACCCCAAAGACTAAAGCTCAGTAAAAGCGATTTTTTTTGTCTAGGCCTAGTATAGGTGGGGGCTGCTCTGTATTCTTCCTGCTTAAGGTAAAGTATGTTATACAATATAGCGTAAGGCTCATAAATTTCAGGAAATATTTTTTGTAAAGACAGAAAAAAATCGCGCGCTTCTTTTAATCGTCCCTTACTTACTAATTCATTCCCGATTGCAAGCGAATGCAATCCCACGTTATAATGGTTTGGTTCTGGCTTATGGTTAAGGCATGCCTGAATAAGCGCATACCCTTTTGGATTCGCATTATTTTCTTTGATGAGCTTATTGCCTTTATTTTCAAGGTAGTCACGATCGTATGCGGCAAGTATAATTAAATCAGAAAAAGATTGATCAAAATTCCATTTTTCTACGTTTCTTTCAAAATTCTGTCTTTCTAGTTTTTTTTGATAACTTGCTAAGCAGTTGCATTTACGAATAAAGACGCTCGTAAATCTTCTTCCCATTACGTATAAAAGAAGAACCCCGGGAATTTTCTTTAAAACTCTTTTGAACATAATATTATATCACTTTTCCAGTAGATAGGAGCCGATAACCAATGCATCTAGGCCAGATGAAAAAAATGTCCTGATCGCATCGCCGGGAGATTCTACAATCGGCTCATTATTAATATTGAATGACGTATTTAATAGCATTGGAATCCCTGTCTTTTGATAAAATGTATTGATCAGGGTATAAAATACTGACGTTAATTCTTCGGTTACCGTTTGCAACCGGCAACTTCCATCTGCATGTACAATTGCAGGCACAAGATGAGCTTTCTCAGGTTTGATTTTGACCACTTTTTCCATATACGGAGATACTAAATTACGCGACATATCAAACCAGTCGCCGGTAAAATTCTCTAATACTGCTGGCGCAAAGGGCCGAAATGATTCTCTGAATTTCACTGCGCGATTTATCAAATCTTTCATCTTCTCATTTCGAGGATCCCCAACAATAGAACGGCAACCCAGCGCACGCTGGCCAAATTCCATACTCCCTTGAAACCACCCGAGAATTTTCCCATTTGCTAGCAGTTCTACGGAAGCCTGATAAATATTGTCCGGCTTTTGGGGCGTTAATTTGCAGAGCGCGAATTGTGCTAGGATTTCATCGTCTGAATATTTTTTGCCCAGGAATGGCTTTGCTGCAGATTTTCTATCGATAGTCGCCCCATTTTGCGCGCTAACCCACAATGCTGCACCAATACTGTTGCCGCTATCGTCAGGCGCGAAGGGAACAAATACTTGCTCAAATATACCACTGTTTGCGAGGATTCCATTGACTACAGAGTTCATCACCGTGCCACCAGAGAGGCAAATATTTTTGGATTTCGTTTTTCCTCTCAAATCATTTAACGCCCCCAAAAAATATTCCTCAGTCACACGCTGAGCAGCGGCGGCAATATCATAATGCCGCTGATCAATCGGCTCATCGTAATGTCTGGCGGCCCCCAAAAGATCTGCCAGTTTTTGCGTGTAGGTAGTTTTGCTGTCAAAGTTGTAGAATTGAAAATAGTCAAGATTCAGCGTAAATTGTACCCCGTCTACAGACTGGAAGAGCTTTCTTATGTCCTTAATGTACGCCTCAGGATTACCATAGGCAGCAGCACCCATCACTTTCCACTCATCCAAATAGGGGCGAAACCCCAAATATTCGGTGATGGTAGAATAAAACATGCCGATAGAATGAGGAAACTCTATCTGTCCCATCTGGGTGATGCTCTGTTTATTTCCTTCAAACCAGCATGTACTTGCCTTTTCCCCATATCCATCACAGGTAAAAATAACCGCATCCTCGAAACCCGAAGCAAAAAAGGCGGTGGCGGCATGGGTCAGGTGATGCGAGACATAGGAAATACGATAGGGCGATTGGCCTTCAACGCCAAAAATCTGTTCGGTTGTCGAAAAATTTTTGTTTTTCAGCAGAGGAAGAAGGTGGTTTGGATTGGATGAAAAACGGTGTCCTGGATAAGCGGGCCATTCAGAAAACCCGGCTCTATACCGCTCTCCAATATTGATCGCCGGATTCCAACTAATAGCGAACACATCGACCTCTTCATAGGTGATGTTGGATAATGCCAGTATTTTTTCTAACGCTTTATGGGGAAAAGATTTATCGTATTTTCTACGGGTAATACGTTCTTCCAGATAGGCAAATGTGAGACGCCCATCAATTGCTATTGCGGCAGAACTATTTATACCGGTATTATGTATCCCAACGACAATCATGAGCAAGCCTGCAACTTCCTATTAAAGGAGGCAAACTTGCCCTAATATTGAATATGAAGTCAACCAATCCTTTTACCCTAAAAAAACCCCGATGGTTTTTTGCTGATGTAATTAAGAATTTCTGAGTATTTTGAAGTCAATGAAGTGTAATGCCTGATTTTTCTGTGCAATCCAGCGTGCCTGATAATCCGGAAAAGGCGCAACCACTGGCACCGTGGCATCCATTTCATTAGGTGACAATATGGGTTTATCATTAAAAGTAGCATGTTGCCGCGCCGGATCATCATCCAGATATGCCTGCACGCCTTGCCCCAGCACATGCCCAGCCCATGCAGCAGCAGGGCCAGTACCATATACTGCAACGGCGAGATGCTCTTTTCTCACCTGCTCAAGAAATGCCGCATAGTGAACAAGCCAATCAATCGCTTCATGCCCTTGTTGAATTTCATCTGCAATGGGAAGCGTGTATTCTATCGCAACACCAGGAACCGCCAGCAATGTCAGCTCTTTTTCGATAACGTCATTACCAATATAGACGGCGGTAAACCCTGCTTTTTGTAATAATGCTACTAGAGACTTTTTTGTAAAATGCCAAATATGATCAGCAATGACCAAATCAAATGCTCCGCGTGCAACATAGGGCACCTGAATCAACAGATGCCCACCGGCGGTCAATGCCTTGCGAATGAAATCGAGCATACCGCCTAAATCATCGATATGCTCAAACACGTGAAATAACGTGATAAGGTCATACGTATCCGGTGTTTCCGGACGTTTATGAAAGATGGATATGACGTTTTGTGGTAAGTTTTTTTGCCTCTCAGCTGGCCGGTCATTGGGCTCAAACCCATAAATAGAGGCTTGCGGAAACTGTTGGGCAAGCGCTAAAAGCCCCGCCCCGCTGCCACTACCAACATCCAGCACAGAGCGTGGCGTATCAAGAAGCTTGCCCGTTATAAACTTCAGGATTTTCTGTGTTCTTCCTTCGGCCGCCCCATCTACGCTAAAATTAATCTGGTCGGCAGCATTTGCTGCGTGTTTAAACATTTCATATTGATCATATACCTTTGCAAACGCTGGAGCTGCATCCGGCAACACTACACGCTGCATAAGACCGCAGCACGGACACATAGCCACAGAACGGCCTGCACTCCATGGCCGACAATCGGAAGTAATTGCAGGAATCTCAAATAAGCGTGGCTCTGCCGGTGGTATTTTAGCAGAGCATGCCAAACAACCACCGGTCGCCATTACGCAGACACTTTCTGTGCCTGATAGTACTCAAGCGCAAGCTGCTGCAGCGGAGAATGTGCAACGGGTACATACCCAGCATGCGTTTTGCCCATTTTCAATGGTACGCTGGCATTTGCATTTGCAAACCGCATATCTGTCGTTACACGTGTAACCGTGCCTTGGTTAATTTCCTGCCCATGAAATACCGCAGGGCTGAAAATCGCTACTTGCCCCACTTTCATGGTCAGCGGCTCCATTTTCATGCCCTTGCAAGGCATTAACCGTTTGGGGGCATAGGGCCTGCCGAGTGCGTGTTCAATTGATCCTTTTGTTACATCTGTCTTTACATTCTCAATTACTGAGAAACTACTTTCCGGCACACGATGTGATCCACTGATGACTTTCAATGCAGCATCTTCATCTAGATCTACAAACGCAATGTGTGCCGCCAGTTCATAGGGAGTTTGGCCATATTGCGTATCAAGATGATACCCAATATTGTCTTCAGCACGTTGCGGACGGACAAGGCGCAGATAGGGTCGGTACTGTACCAATATATCAAGCCCTATCACATCTTTGAGAATATCAAGAAATGCCTTGCTAGAACGTAAACTGAATTCGTTATCCCAAAAATACTGTGATAATGCAGTATGAAGAACTTTAAACGCCGCATCATCTACATGATTATGTACATCTGAGAGCTTGCAGTTTTTCCCAATGATTTCGCATGCCTTTTTTTCAAGCATAGCAGCAAATTCATGAATTATGTCCGGTTGTGGTATATCGACTACAACCCAGCCATCGCGACTAAATTTTTCTATTTCTTCAGGGCGCATAAAGACCTACCTATTTTTTTCAATAAATGTTGCTAATAACTTTGAATCTGGGACATAAGCCTGTTGTTTTCTGCCCAACGTAGCTTCTTCTTAAGCAGCTTGCGACGATCAACTGTCCGTATTTACGCGCATTATCGCGATGTCTGGTAAAAAACTGCATCACAATGTAGTACCCAAGCCCTACGAGTAATGACAAAAAATATTGACTGCCTGAAAGGCGTATTAGCGCAATCAGCCAACACGACGCTATGACATAGATCAAATGTCGCGTTCTCAGCGTAAAAAAATATTGGACAAGAAAATAGGCATAAACTGCGATAGAAAAAACATAGGCAGGCTCTGTAAGTATGCTCAATGACACAACAAAATTGTAAAAATACAAACAGGCAGTAAGAGCGCCAATCACTGCGTATGCAAGCCCAAAGCGCTCAAGGCAGATAAATACAATGAGTGGCACGGCAACTATCATCGCCGCCTGAGCCAGCATCAGAGGAATTAAGCTATCGAAAAGATTAATGCCGCTGAACATAAGAAACAGCGGATAACCAACGCTTCTCTCAAACGCAGTATTTGGATTGAATATCCTATGCGATAAGGCGATATAACCATAACTGTCATTTGATATAGACACAGGCAATATGATGTGAAAGCACATTTCTATGAAAAGTGCGAGCAACGCAATTCCCCAGAACCAATAGGATCTGTTTTTATGATTAAAAAGCTCTGCAAAAAACCTTATATCCATGAGCATCAACCATTTTTACCAATTTTAGGTGTGATTTCAGGCAGGGATCTGGTATCATCAAAGCCTATGATCGTCCAGAAATAATCGCCTTTATAGCCAACTTCATCAAATAAAGCCTCCCATTGGCCAGGCTGCAAGTAGGTTTTGGCGGTAAGCATCCATATTTCAAACAAATCTTTTTCCGCAGGGGTGTTATAGGCATCTACCTGTATGAAAATATTCGCTTTATGCCTGGTAACTCGCATGAGTTCGCGGATTGCCTGCCTGCATCCAGCTACATCCAAATTATGGATCGTATTAATGGCCACCGACGCATCAAAATAATCATCAGGATAAGGCAAAGCATAGCAATTGCCGAGGGTGATGTTATCCCTTACCGTTTCCATGGCATGTTGCTTGGCATACTCTGATATATCGAGCCCCTGCACTTCCATACCGGGGCAGGACTCCCTCAGATCGTGCATTAAAAACCCTTTCGCGCAGCCTACATCTAAAAACCGTGACGATGCACTCAGGTGATATTTTTCTATAAGTAACTTAGCCACCGCCTGCCAGCGCCCATCATACGTATAGCCGCCATACCCCTGCGCGCGCGGTCCGTCAAAATACTCGAAACCAAATTTCATTGCCATGGCACGGTTGATGTCTTTATCCACCAAGCGACTGGTGACGTCCCGCGTCAATTTTTCCGGCTGGCCCAGTAAGTTAAATAACATGCTATTTTTCCATCATGCGCTGAATATAGCGCGCCATATCCTGATATTTTAATCCTGGGCTTAGCATCATGGCAGCTTGGTTTGAAAATGCACGATAGCCATTATGCGGCATTGGGCCAGAGCGTGGCTTGCTGGCTATCTCCACAGCCTTGGCGCAACCTTTAATCAACTGCGCGATTTCATTAAAAGAAATGGTTTTTCCACTGACGGCATTAATCGCGCCGGTGGTTTTTTGAGCAATCATGGCACATGCCAGTGCCGCTACATCACCGACATAAATATGGTCCCGCTGTTCTTCGCCGCCGCCAAATAGTTCAATTTTCTGTTGCGTGCGCGCTGCCCGTATAAAAGAATTCGGCCCATAGCCGTTATGCGGGTCATTCTCTCCATAAATCAGTGTAGGGCGCACATGCCCTATGGGCGCAGCTACATTCTTTTCCAGAATATATTCCCGCATGCAATGCATCATGCCGTGTGCAGCCAGCGGCGCAATCAACGATGATTCGGTGAGTTTATCCATGCTATCTGCATACACAGCGTCAGAACTTATATTCAGCACATAGGATAATGTTTTCTTTCTTAGCACTTCCACAATGTGGGTAATCATGGAGACATTTTCGACTACCATATCCCAGTTTTTTGCCGGGGCTTTCGCCGCGGCGCACACCACGATATCCCCATCCTGAATGATATTTCCAAGAATATCCCTGGATGCTTCCGCCGTGAAATCGCAATCCTTTCTAAATACGGGAATGATCTCATATGCTGCCTGAGAAAGAGCCTGTATTAGGGAGGAGCCGACAAATCCCGAGGCACCCAACACAACAATCCGGTTTTTCATGAGCAGAACCTGTCCTAGGCAGGAATTTAATTTAGCGAGTTCACAGGAAGAGCCAAACTGTTAACAGCCAGTCCTGTGTTGGTCAATCATCTTGACTGCATTCCTGCTTCGTGCTCTGAAATCATGTGTTCTACCTTATTTAGCGGATTGCGTATTTTCATGCCTACCCAGCCTTCCAACTCGCCATCACCCGTCATCACCATAGGCATCGTTACGTTTCGCACGGATTTGTCCGTACTTAAAGCGACGATTGATTCCTTGCGTGCCTGCACATTGCCCGTAAACCTTGTAATTATTGATAACACACCGGAAGATGCCTATTTCTGGCTTCTGCAGCAGAAAACGGGGGAAACATGCATCCGTAGCAGTGCGAATAACGGCTATGGATCAGGCCATAATTGGGCGGTAAAGCACCTGCCTTATGCGCCCTATCATCTGGTTCTCAACCCTGATGTCATCCTGCATCCGGGTTGTTTGGAGGCGATGGTAGCGATGATGGAAAATGCTCCGGATATCGGATTGGCAACACCTAAAATGCTCAATGTAAACGGCACATTACAGGCACTCAATAAGCGTGACCCTAATGTGTTTGATTTGTATGTACGCCGGTTTGTGCCCAAACCGTTGCAGGCGATTTCCTTCATTCACAGGCACATGGAGCATTATGTGATGATGGATTTTGGGTATGAGCAAAGCTATGAAGTACCTTTTGCATCGGGTTGCTGCATGTTGTTCAGGCGTAGCATCTGGGATGAAATAGGCGGTTTTGACGAAAGATTTTTCATGTATTTTGAAGATGCGGATATTAGTCGCCGCGCGCGTGCTGCCGCTAAAGTTCAATACTGTCCGCAGGCCACCATCACCCATCTGTGGGCACGAAGCTCTCATACCAACTGGCAGCCGACCATAGCCGCGCTAAAATCCGCTTATCGGTATTTCCAAAAATGGGGATGGAAGTGGTATTAGCAGAGTGTGGCCTGCGGAATAGGCTGGGTCAAGCCATCTGACAATCCCCTAAACGCTGCCCGCAATTTTGCCATTTTATTTGATTCACAGCCCATAATTCGCAGCATATCCCAGCCATACGCCATCGTTTCATGTACCAGTAAAAAAGGAAATGCTCTGCCATAACACCGCAGGAAAAAAAGGCGATTACGAAAAATATACTGGTATCGCAGGGGGCTGTAATTTTGAGTGGTAATAGCTATGCCAAATAGGGACTGTCGGCGCTTATTTCCCTGATGATGGCGTAAAACTGCATTGCCCACCACCATGATATGGTAGCCATGAATCCTCGCACGCAAGCAAAATTCATGATCTACATAATCAATAAAATATCCTTCCGTCATTAAACCTGCGCTACGAAAAACATCCGCGCGAATCAGGCTGCCTGATGCAATAACCATTACCGCATTCAACAGGCACTCGCCTGATCCAATTATTTTACGTTTGAATCCCAGCCTGTGCCAAGGCGTAAGGTAACGGCCAGGCACCGAGACATTCTGCTCGTGCAGATTCGGAGCAAGAATTCCAATATGCAGATCATTTTTCTGCTCCCAGGCACACAGCATCGTACGAACCATATTCGCCTCGGGCAGGCTGTCATCGTCTTGCAGCAAAATCCAGTCAAAGCCCTGGGCTAATGCTTGCCTAATGCCCTGATTCTGAGCGGCAGCAATGCCAAGATTACTGTTATTGAATGTAAGATTCGTATTTTCAGGATTTTTTTCCGTAAATTTCCGCAAATTATCACGCACATGCGCTTCGGAACCATTATCAATGATATAAATATGCTGCACCTGCTCCAGCAATGCCATGAGCCGCTCGGTAATACTGACGCCACACGCATACGTAACAACTACAGCACAAATTCGTGGTTTCATCATAGGTTAGACAATCTTTTCCAGAGTGACAGCTTTTCTACTCAATGGCTATGGTGCCTATGTTTTCCTACACTGTATTCTCCTCTGCACCGCCATTGATTACTATAGTTATTTCAATTTACCATTATACTTAGGCGAAAAGAGTGTTTTCGAGAACCGGAGCGCAGCGTACAGGTGTACGTGAGCACCGGAAGCGCAGAAAATACGATTTGCAGCCATGTATAATGGTAAAGGGGAATAACTATATGCGCACGCTTTAAAAGAATTGTGGTGCAGCCCATCATGCACCCTCCAGCACGTTCATACGAAACCCTGGCTGCTGGATCAAGCGGCCATTCACTTGTTCTTTATATTCCAAACGGCCTCTTCACATCGCACTTTTAGCCTTACGTTGGTATGGTTAAGCATTCTTCACTGCAGGAGGGAAGCAATGAACCCCATAAGAATAGTACGTGCGATGCGCGCCGTGGTAGGAGTGGTTTCGTTTGTGGTCACAACGCCTGCAGGGGCGGAGGCGTTTAATGCGCCGCCTCTGGTTCCTGTGCTGGCTCCGGCGGTGCTTCAGGCGCAGCAGGCACAGACGTGGGACGGGATGCAGACGGAGGACCAGATTGCTCTTTTTGCCGACGTATTTGCTCGCTGCGCTGTTGGCCACTTGTAGTCATGCATTGCCAATGTTCGCAGCGCTCGCCGATGACGGGTAAATGCTCACCTACATCATCTGCCCAGCCGCCAATGGTATCGCAGGCGGCAAGCATCAGCATGGTAAGCAGTATGATTCCTGATTTCATGCTGATTCCTGGTGAAACTGCAATCGGGCCAGCCGCGCATAAAGGGGGCTTTTTTCCAATAGTTCACTATGTCGGCCAATAGCCTGAATCCGGCCTTCATCCATCAGCACAATGCGCTCTGCATTCATAATAGTGCTGAGTCGGTGTGCTACCACTAACGTCGTGCGCCCCTGCATCAGCCGCGCCAGGGCTTCCTGCACCGCATGTTCGTTTTCTGAATCCAGCGCTGAGGTTGCTTCATCGAGCAGCAGAATACGGGGATTCCGAATCAAGGCGCGGGCAATGGCGATGCGTTGCTTTTGCCCACCCGATAGACGCACACCTTTTTCTCCCAAATGCGTCTGCAGACCTTGTGGCAATGCTTGCAAAAATTCCAGCGCTGAGGCCTGACGCGCCGCTTCGCGCACCGTTTCATCACTGGCTTCCGGGCAGCCATAGCGGATGTTAGTATAGGCATCAGCAGAGAAAATCACAGGCTCTTGCGGCACTAAGCCGATTAACCGGCGATATGCGTGCATATCAAGCGTACGAATATCCGTGCCACCGAGCAGAATTGTGCCGGCCTCAGGATCATAAAAACGCAGCAATAGTTGCAGTAACGTGGTTTTACCCGCACCGGAAGGGCCAACGAGCGCCGTCACTTCACCGGGATTTAGCGTAAGCTGAATATCCTTCACCGCGGCTTGCGCAGGCCGCGCAGGATAATGGAACGATACGTGCTGGAATTCAACGCTTACGCTCCCGTCTCCGCTTGGAAGGGGGGCTGGCAGGGAGGGGGATTGAATGCCTGGCAGTGTCCGCAGCAATTCCCCGAGACGCTCAGAAGCACCTGCAGCGCGCTGTAATTCTGACACACCATCGCTAATGGCGCCCACCGCAACGGCAACCACTACGGCATAAAATACAAACGACGATAAAGCGCCTGGCGTCATACGCCCAGCCAATACGTCATGCCCACCGACCCACAGCACCGTCACTACACCGCCAAACGCCAGCGCAATCACCGTGGCAGTTAAAAACGCCCGCAAGCGAATACGCGAAAGCGCAGCAGAAAGCGCAGCATTTACCGCCACGCCAAACCGCGTTGCCGCTTCTTCTTCCAGGGTAAGGGCTTTAACCGCGCGGATGGCATAAATATATTCCTCAGCTTCGGCATTAAGCGCGCCCACCTTGGCTTGTGTTTCACGCGCCATGACACGTACCCGGCGTCCGAGCAATAAAATCGGTGCAACCACAAACACAAGCGATGCCGCAACATAGGCCGTAAGAGACGGACTGGTAAGAATCAATAAGGTAAACCCGCCGGTTGCAGTAAGCATATTACGAATTAAAAATGACACCGTAGTGCCAATCACCGTTTGCAGCAGCGTGGTATCGGCTGTTAAACGCGACAACAACTCGCCGGTACGGGTGATTTCAAAAAATGCAATATCCAGCCGAATCAGGCGGCCAAACACATCGGCGCGAATATCCGCAACCGCACGCTCGCTCAGCCAGGACACCACATAATACCGGCCATAGGACGCTGCTGCCAGCAACGCAGTTACCGCCAAAAGCCACCCGTATGCACGGTTGAGCAAATGCACGTCGCCATGCCCTAAGCCTTCATCCACCAGATAGCGCAACGCACCCCCCATGCCGAGCACCGCCGCGGAGGTAAAAATAATCATGAGTACAGCAAGCACCAGGCGCCCGCGGTATGGCCGCAAATAGATGCCCAGCAGCGCAAGCGCGCGCAACTCGCCGGGAGGACCGCTATCAACTGGGGATGATTTACGCATACGCGTGATATATGGAGTAATTGCCGCGCTTGCGCAAGGCTTCGCGTGGGGATATGATTGTGTGGATTATACAATTGGGTCACGTATTTAAGAAGGAATTTTGCCATTACGAACCACGTTTACCTCCATGATTTGCCAGATACGCTGACTCTTTCCGGCCCTATTGCCGTTGATACGGAGGCCATGGGTTTGATTAACCGGCGTGACCGCCTGTGTGTGGTGCAACTCTCCACGGGAGATGGCCATGCCCATTTGGTGAAATTTGCCCCCGGCCAGTACCATGCGCCGAATTTGAGCCGTGTACTGGCGGATTCCAGTCGTCTTAAAATCTTTCATTTTGCTCGATTTGACTTAGCGCTCATGCAGCAATATTTGAATGTGATGGCCGCACCGGTCTATTGCACGCGCACTGCCTCACGCTTAATCCGTACCTATACCGATAAGCATGGGTATAAAGAAATCTGCAAGGAATTGCTGGGTGTAGATATTTCCAAACAACAGCAATCTTCAGACTGGGGCAGCGAAAAGCTCAGTGCTGAGCAGGTAGAGTATGCAGCGTCTGACGTGTTGCACCTGCACCGCCTGAAAGAAAAACTCGACATCATGCTCAACCGTGAAGGACGTATGCCCTTGGCGCAGGCGTGTTTTGACTTCCTGCCGCACCGCGCGCGGCTGGATATTGCCGGATTTGAAAACGACGATCTTTTCGCCCACAGCTGAGGTAGCCCATGCGCTTTCTTCGCCGCAAACGTGGTTTCAGCCTGCTTGAGATAAGCATGGTGCTGCTGGTACTCTCCATTGTTGCAGCAGGGTTCGTGGCACACCGGGTGGCGGTGGTGCAGGACGCGCAAAAAACACAGACCCTGCAATCGTTCCAAACCATTCAGGACGCACTCCTTGAATTTCGCCGCGCCCATCACCGCCTACCCTGCCCGGCAGATCCGACGCTTACCGTGGCGAGCGCAAATTTAGGGATTGAGCAAAGAGATCCGACTATTATTTGCTCGACTGCCGCTTCCGGCGTGGCGATTGGGGAAGTACCGTTTAAAACGCTCGGTATTAACAATAATGTGGTGGATAATTGGAATCGTAAAATTACCTATGCGGTAGTCCCCGAAACCACGCAAGACTGCGCGTTTGGTAATCCTCCCTTCAATGACCTCAGCAACACCACGGTGCGTCTTACGGTAAACAACAAGTCACTGCCTGTCCGCACCAACCGCGCACTCTACGTATTGGTGAGCCACGGCCCCAATGGTCACGGCGCCTATCTTCCCGGCGGCAGCGCACGCGAGGCCAGCGAATCGCACGGGAATGACGAGTTAACCAATTGCCACTGCGATATCAACGCCAATCCAAATCTAATAAACCTCACTGAGTTCTACCAATACATCAACACCGAAGCCGCCACCGACCCCACCAAATTCTTCGACGACATCGTAACCTACGCCACGCGCGAGCAACTCATGTCTGTACAGGAAAAAGCCGGTGTCACAGAGACGTGTGGAGCAACGAGCTCAAGCTCAAGCACGAGTACGAGCACCAGCTCTTCGAGTGGCTCGGGATCGACGAGTAGCTCGAGCGCTAGTAGTTCTAGTGGCGCAGGAAGCTCCACCAGCTCTTCAAGTGGCAGCTCTAGCTCTAGCACATCTTCTTCAAGCAGTACTGGCGGATCCAGTACAAGCTCAGCTTCTGGGGGGGGGTCTGGTTCTGTAAATTGTGTAGATTGTCCAGTTGGAGCGGCGAATTGCAGTTGCACATGTACAACTCCAGCAGATCAGAGTTTTTGTTTTAACCAATTGTGTGGTGGGTGTGGCTTAGGCGCGCCATGTACCATAGGATGGCCTCCTGATTATCCATCAATACATCCGCCTTTTAGTCATGTAGAGTGTGCGGCAGGGGCATTTTTCGACACAAATAGCTGTAATCCTTTTTCCTATATATGCTATCCTTAAATAAGAATAATTGTATAATCTTTACAATTTAGGTTGCAATTAGATAAAATTTTAATTATTATTAACTCTATTAATAATGGAGGAAGTAAATGACTAAAGAAAATAAAAAAAGGCCGAGAATCTTAAATAAAGCATTGCTAGCAACTGGGGTTGTTTTTGGAGGAACTGCGGCTTTGACTGGCTATAGAGAACCAGAAAAAGTTGAAAATGTGATAGGCAGAAGTGCTGATTTTATTGGTGAAAGTGTTGATAATATTACGAATAGAATTATCGGGCCAAACAATAGAAGCAATATAAAAGAGCAACATCAAGAATATAAAGCGACTCATGTAAGCCCGAAAATGCAGGAAGAAATAGATAGAATATATACAATGAGGTATAGTGATAATGCTCCTAAAGCTGCAGATCTTTTCGAAGTTTATGTAAGTGATACATTAGTGAAATTCCTGGAAGATTGCCCACCTGAAACATTGAAAAGTCTTCCTGATACTATGGAGCGCTGGCATACACTAAATCCAGAAAAGCCATTTGAATATTTCACAGTTTTACATCCAAGAGAAGGTGCGCAATCGACCGCTGACCAAGTCATTGAAGTTAACGAAGAAAATTTTCCAGTACATACGCCAGGCGGTACGAAAGTGCCAGACACTTCCCGTTTGCTAACAATAAAAAGAGGGCTTGATGAGCGTTTGCCCGGGCAAACATTCTGGAGAGATCATATGGGAACACCCCATTTTGAGTATACTGGTAAATTTCCTCTTACTCCAACGACTAGTATGACTGCTAAAGGTGAACCAAAAGCTACTCCTACTCAGGCAACTCCTAAAGGGTTTTAAACTGCCAACTACTTCTTATAAGCCCTGATTCAAAAATCAGGGCTATCACCTTTCTGGCCAAGCACCCCTGACACCTCAGCGCTGCCGACCGCGCGGGCCGACCTCCTCCTCGGGTAAAATTCTTTTCCCTTCTGGAGCTAACGACATAATTTCTGTTAGATCTGCGGGGCGAAAGTGTATGTTTTTTGGTATCTCGCTGTTAGGGTCTCCTAAAAAGGTAAGTAAAGAATTTAGAGGATTTAAGGGCATCTCACTGTAATTAAAGGACGATTCTGATACCGGCATATTAGCTTGACTTGCTCCTGTATCAGCTGTCCGCGGGACACTCACGCCGATATAAAATCTCCGGCTTGGATTCTTTTCATTTGCCCCAGGTAATTTCTCCATTAACATCTCAAATGTTATTTTTTTGAACCTTTCAATTCATCAAATTGCTTTGGGTAAACTATGGTGTAGTCTATACTACCAAGTTCATCCTCTTCTTTACCATCAGTGAACTTCAGCAAACGTATCGCTTGGCTTTCTTTTGGTGCCATCACAACAGATGTAGGACTTAGTTCCGTACTAATTACCACACCACCAAGGATAGCCGTTGCCAGCGCAGCAGCCGCCACAGGTCTACGAAACCGTCGTGAAAATCCTCCGGCATTTGCTGATTCTGACCTGATGCTTATATTAGGCGCTTCAGAGCACAGCTTTTCATAACTCACAGCACTAGGGGCAGTATTGCATAAAAAGTTTTCGGCACCGGGCAAACCAACCCTTTCTAAAATAACAGCTCCGTCTTCTTTTTTTGTATTGTACAGTATGCACCTAAGTGTATTTTTCCGTCTGGCTCATATGTTGTGTTTGTAATAAAGTCATTGGCTGTGCAGACACGTCCATCGTCAATAGTAAGCGTTTCTCCATCTTGCCTAAAAGTTCTTTCTTTCAGCCGATAATACAGATTAAAGCCCCTAGGTTTATGCAGGTCATTTTTGTCAGGTGACATTACAAAAGGGTAGCCTAATCTTTCTATTTCATAGCCTCTTGATTTTGCTATGTTTGTAAATTTATGGTATGCCTTATCCAATTCTTCCGATGTAGTAAATCCATTTCCTTGATCATCAAAATACACGTTTGCGCCATCAGACAAAGTAAGCCCGCCTGTATCGCGCGCGAGTTTAACCACAAATCCTTGCCCACTCATAATAAAAGTCGCATTTTCGGCATCACCCGTAGACTTGGATGTATTGAATTTTACATTTTTAATATCAATTTTTTTGATTTTTATTTTTTCGCAAATATCTGACCATGTCACCTGCGGGAGGTAGACCCTGTCTTTTTCATCTATGGCAGTTTTAATGTTCGGAGAATCATGTCCGCTATCGATATCATTGGGTAAATCAGCCATCCCTTATCTCCCTATTTATTACCGAAATCACAGCGCAAATGATTATTCATAATCAACCCTTTAACGGGAATACCAAGAATATTTTATTAGAACTACGCTTTCCTACCAAAGGCTATTCTATTTTCAACTAATACCAACAATAATCTGCGCATTTAGGCGTCCCCTGTTGCCTATGCATTTTTTATAGAACAATCCGTATGTTTTTCATAGTTGCTCCGCAACCATAATGATATATTTGCCCACCACACCATATAAATCCCATGCCCCTTTCATCTGCTTCCATTGTTTCCGCCCCGTTTACTTCGCTGCCACCGCATCTGGCGGATAGCGGGCGGGATATATTTACACCCGAGGCATTGGGGTTTATCAGCGCGTTGGTAACGCATTTTGGGCCACGGCGAGACGCCTTGCTGGCAGCCCGCGCTGCGCGGCAACAGACGCTGGATGCGGGTATAATGCCGGATTTTCTGCCCCATACCCGGGCGATACGTGAAGCAGCATGGTCGGTTGCGGCGATTCCTGAGGATTTGCTTGATCGACGGGTGGAAATTACCGGGCCGGTGGAACGTAAAATGATGATTAACGCGCTCAATTCCGGCGCCAAAGTCTTTATGGCCGATTTTGAGGATTCCCTCACACCCAGCTGGGAAAATATCGTAAACGGCCAGATTAATTTACGTGATGCCGTTAACCGCACGCTCACCTACACCAGCCCCGAAGGCAAAGCGTACGCGCTCAACACACACACCAGCGTGCTGATCGTGCGCCCGCGCGGCTGGCATTTGGACGAACGGCATGTAACCCACGAAGGCCGCGCCATTCCCGCCGCGCTGCTTGACTTTGGGATGTATCTTTATACCAACGCCCATGCTTTGCTGGCGCAGGGCAGCGGCCCGTATTTTTATCTGCCCAAGCTTGAAAGTGCTGAAGAAGCGCAGCTATGGGCTGATATTTTTGCGTTTTCGGAAGCACAGTTAGGTTTAAAACAAGGCACCATTAAAGCCACGGTACTGATCGAAACCATCCTCGCCACGTTTGAGATGGAGGAGATTTTATATGCGCTACGTGACTATTGCGTCGGCCTTAATTGCGGGCGATGGGATTATATTTTCAGCTTTATCAAGAAATTCAGCACCCATCCGGATTTTGTCTTGCCTGACCGCGCACAAGTGACCATGACCACCCATTTTCTGCGCTCTTATTCCCGGCTGCTGATTGCCACGTGCCATAAACGGGGCGCCTTCGCCATGGGCGGCATGAGCGCGTATATACCGGTAAAAGGCGACGAAAAAGCCAATGAAAACGCCTTTGCCATGGTCCGCGCCGATAAGGAACGCGAAGCGGGCGATGGGCATGACGGCACATGGGTAGCACATCCGGGCTTAATTCCGGTTGCCATGGACGTATTTAACCGCCTGATGCCGGGGAAAAACCAACTCCATATCATGCCGGATACCACTCACATCACCGCACAGGATTTGCTTACCGTACCCACAGGCACCATCACCGAAGCAGGCATGCGCAATAATATCAGCGTGAGCCTGCGCTATCTGGCGCACTGGCTGAACGGTCAGGGCTGCGTGCCGATCAATAACCTGATGGAAGACGCCGCCACCGCTGAAATCGCCCGCGCCCAATTGTGGCAATGGCTGCACCATGACAAGGGTGTGCTGGAGGATGGCCGGCGGGTGACGGAAGCCTTGTTCGAGCAATTCCTGGGAGAAGAGCTGGACCAGCTTAAACCGGATACGTCCCTGCCCTTTGACGCCAGCGCTAATTTGCTGACCGAATTAGTCGGTCAGGCCGAGTTTACCGAATTCCTGACCATTCCAGCCTATGCCCTGATTGCGTAAAACGCCCATCGTGCTATAATCAGCAACGGAAGGAATTTACCATGCAAAAATCATTTGATTTTCTGAGAGAGCAGGCCCAAACGCGCGCAAAAGAAGCAAAAAACTGGGCGCTGCAGGAGCGGCACAAGCAGCAGGCAAAAGCATTGCGCACCAAGGTGGAGTATATTTTTACTGAACACCCCAGAGAAGCCGGCGAAACCTATATGCAGCATTTGTGGTTTACCGTGTGCATGGCCTCAAGGATTATACTGTGCGGCATTGCGCTGCTGATTCACGGCGTATTTCCGTTTTCGCTAAAACGCACAACCAGCAAGCAAATGCAGCATATTTACCGGATTTTACAAACCCGCTTACCTGAGCGGCCAGGCAATGACGCCGGATTTTAGCTTCCTGTGATGCATAGTGTCATTATCGGCGGCGGCTTTTCCGGCACACTCACAGCGCTGCAATTACTTCGCCAGGCCACCCAGCCGATTTCGGTGACATTAGTGGAATACAACACTCCTGCTGGCCGGGGGGCGGCTTATGGAACCGTGCGCCCCGAGCATTTGCTCAACGTTCCCGCCGGACGCATGGGCGCTTTTCCTGAAGCGCCGGAGGATTTTCACCGCTGGCTCGTGCAGCACGGCCATGAATATAGTGCCGATGATTTTGTGCCACGCATGCTCTACGGCGAATACCTCGCTTCACTACTAGCCGCCGCGCCTGAAATTCGCTGCATTAACAACTATATTATATCCGTCACATGGGATGCCGCCACTCACCAATTCCACGTTATTTCTCAGTCGGGCGAGGATATGGATGCCGATGCCGTGGTGCTTGCCTGCGGCGCATGGTCGGAGGATAAATTTCCCCACGCCTTGCAAGCCTGGCGCTGGTTTGCCGGGGAATATGAGCTGGCCATTACCGAATCACTGCTGCAAAGCCCGGAAATTTTTATTGCCGGTAGCGGCCTTACCATGGTGGACGCCTGCATCACCTTGAAGCGCATGGGATATAAAGGGCGCATTGTAGCTATTTCACGCCATGGCTGGCTCCCAGCTTCTCACCAGCCATCACCCCCTTTTATTGCGCCGGAATGGGCGCTAAATCCGGCATATCATCCGCAAAGCGCGGCGCAGTTATTACGAAATATCCGCTCTGCCATTAGCCAGCACGGCGATTGGCGTGGCGTGATTGATGCCCTTCGCCCTCATACGCAGCACCTATGGCGTGCGTTGCCGCCGCAGCAGCAAAAGCGGATTTTTCAGCGGTTATTCACGCTATGGAATATTCATCGCCACCGCATGGCACCGTCTATTGCCGCAGAGATGGAAGCGCTGCTTAAAAGCGGGCAATTAGAACTTCGGCATGCGCACGTAAAAGCAGACACTTCCTGCGCGCCGCTTATCGATTGCACCGGCCCAAGCTATGATATTCGCCAAAGCCGTTATCTTTTATTGCGTGATCTGCTCGAACAAGGCCTTATTGCCTGTGCGGAAAATGGATATGGCATCGCTACCACCTCGCAGCTGAGTGCCGTGGGCCCGGCACACACACGGCTTTATGCGATGGGAGCGCTTACGGTGGGTGAATGGCTGGAATGCACGGCAGTGCCGGAGCTTCGTGTGCAAGCGCAACAGGTGGCGCATACGATATTGATGCAAGCAAGCCACAGTGACTAGGAAATAACAAGCCATTCTGTAACAATGATTTACTCACTCCCTGCACTTCGCTAACGTAACCTATCGTTTCATTGTCAGGGAGTTTTTATGCGATTTTCCGTTTTACTCAGTGCCGCTGCACTCATCCTTATCGCTCCCTTTTCCACGCGTGCTTCAGACGCGTCCTTGTCACATGATTATTTGAATTTCTCAGCAGGGATTTATAACACCTTGCATAATGACGACCTTACCACCGGCCAATTAGGGGCTGAGTATCGTTTTCGTGAATGGGATTTCGGTGTTCGCCCGACCATAGGTGTACTTGCCAGCTGGAGTGGCGCTTATTATGGTTATGCCGGGTTTAACTGGGATGTACCGCTCATCAGCAACCGCCTATACCTTACCCCAAGCGTCATGGTAGGCGGCTACCATAAAGGCGGCGGGAAAGACCTTGGCGGGCCCATCGAATTCCGTGAAGGCATTGAGCTTTCTTATCAATTTGACAATGCGCAGCGTTTAGGCCTCGCATTTACCCATATGTCCAATGCCAATATCTATGACCATAATTCGGGTGTAGAGGCGCTTTTGGTTGAATATTCTGTGCCTCTGTCTTCTGTGATGTCGCATTTGTCGCGGTAATAACGCCTTTTAAATAGCAAAAATGGCGGTCTTCCCCAGAAGACCGCCATTTTTATTGGAAAAGAATCCACAACTTATAGTGGCAGGTTTGCGTAAACCATTTGACCTTACTTAGCACTTTCCTGTATAAGCCCTCTTCCTGCAATGTCGTATTTCACGGGAGGAACGATGACCGCTAAAGTAACCAAATCCTATACGCCCAGCGAATCCGAAGCGTATATGAATGCGAAGCAACTTGAGTATTTTCGTCAGAAATTAACGGTATGGCGCGAAGAATTGCTCAAAGAGTCCCAGGAAACCATCGACCATTTAAAAGAAGAAAACTGGCGCGAACCTGATTTGTCAGACCGCGCTTCGCTCGAAACCGAAGCCGGCGTAGAACTGCGCACCCGCAATCGCTATTTAAAATTAATCGGCAAAATCGATGCTGCCTTACGCCGCATTGAAGATGGCGAATACGGTTTTTGTGAAGAAACCGGCGAGCCTATCGGCCTGAAGCGCTTAGAAGCCCGCCCGATCGCGACGCTTACGGTAGAAGCGCAGGAACGCCATGAGCGCATGGAAAAACAATATATGGACGAAGAATAGGATTATTCGGCTTCTTCGTTCTGTACCCTTACTGCACGACTAGCTGCCAATTTCCTTCAGCCGCTTTTTAATCTCTTCCACCGGTACCGGTGCGGAGAAAAGATAGCCCTGGTAGAGATCGACATGGGTATTTTTCAGCGCTTCGAAGCTTTCTTCGGTTTCTACGCCTTCTGCCAGCACTACCGTTCCATTAGCATGGCAATGCTCGACAATGGCGCGCACCGTGTCGTATTCCGCTGCACTTGGCCCTGCTTTCGCCGCACTCAGCACCAATTTCATATCACGCTTCACGTAATCGGGGCGAATTTCCTGCACCATGGTATGGGCTACGCTTGGTGAATTCACATCATCCAGCGCAATCGCATAGCCTTTGCTGCGGCAATATTCACATACGCGCTGTAAATGCCGCGAGTCGTGCCCGGCGCCGCTACGGGTGAAATCGAGCACTAAATGCTTGGGCACAATACCGTATGCCCGTGCCGTTTGGCTCAGCCCGTCCAAATATACTTCCGGCCGCTGAATAAAGCCGGGCAGAAAATTCACAAATAGAAATCCGCTGCATCCGCTATCGGCAAAGGTCTTAATCGCCTCGATCTGCAAATGACGATCCAGCGCATATTCAATACCCAGCACACGCCCCGCATCCACAATGGCGCGGCCCCCGACAATATCCCCATTGTCATTACGCACACGTGCAAACGCTTCATAGCCGAAAATACGGTCACGCTGGCTGTGCACTGGCTGCAGATAGCACAATACATGCTCTTTTATCAGCGCTTCACCGAGCCACAGATTTTTCGCGATGTCGTCCAGCCGCTCAGCAGACATGCCTAATTGCGCCAATTGCCCGGATTCCGGTGCATTTTGTGTGCCGACCACCGCCACTTCTACGGTTCCTAATACGCCCGCAGATTGAAGGACACCGCGTAATTCCTCCCAGGCTGGCGCCCATTGGCCGGCCACGCCACGCATAAAATAGCCTTGGCGCTGTTCTAAGCCAGCGCCCTGAAGGGCGAGCACCAGCTCTTTTGCAAAGGCCTGCTCGGCTTTTGGCAGGACACAGAGCCAGTAATGATCGGACTGGTTCCAATGCAAATTCGGTAGGCGGCTGGCCGATTGCGCGTGAGGTTGCATGCAGAAAACTCGCTGATTTAATGGACTATTATGGCTATCACCTTGCCATAAACTCCTTAAAAACCGCTTAAATAAAAAGGACTATTCTGCTCAGCAGGCAGATATCTGCTTAAATATTAAAATATTTCGCTTGGGGGTGGTGTACCACAATGGCGCTGGTGGATTGCTCGGGATGAAGCTGGAATTCTTCCGATAACTCCACCCCAATACGCTCTGCACCTAGCAATTGCAGCAATAAGGCCTGGTCTTCCAAACGCGGCACAGCAGGATAGCCAAAGCTATAGCGTGAACCACGATAGCCTTGTTTGAGCAACTTTTTCATATCGCGGTCGTCTTCATGGCCGAAACCAAGCTCGGCACGAATGCGTTTGTGGATATATTCAGCCAATGCTTCGGCTGTTTCCACTCCAAGCCCATGCAAATACAAATAATCCTGGTAGCGATTATCACTAAACCAGCTACGTGCCACATCCGCGACTTTTTGCCCGGCGGTAACGACTTGCATTGCCAATACATCGCGCTCCCCGGCGTTAATATCGCGGAAGAAATCTGCGACGCAAATGCCGCCGTCCTTGTCCTGGCGCGGCAAGGAAAAACGGCCGGTTTCGCGCGTTCCCGCTTCGTCAAAGAGCACTATATCATTGCCCTCAGAGGCACATTTGAAATAGCCGTAGGCCGCTTTCGGATGGAGGATGTCTTCACGCTCACATTCTTCCAGCAAACGCTTCAGAATCGGCTTTACTTCAGCGTCCACCCATTTCCAGTATTCTTCCAATGATTTACCGGCTTTTTTGAAGCCCCAGTGGAAGGTAAACAGCATCTGCTCATTTAAATACGGAATCAGAGCTTTCGCTGGCACGTTATCTAGGATACGCGCTCCCCAGAAGGGCGGCGTCGGCACAGCCACCTGCGCCGCCAATTCTTGCCGACGCAGCTTAAGCGCTTCGGCTTCCACGGGGCGCAATTCCTTGCCGATCAAGTCGCTGCCCGCCACCTCATTTTGTGACCAGCGCTGCTTGGCACGAGCGGAGGCAGGCCGGTTATGGCGGCGATGGCGCACTTCTTCCAAATGCGCGTCAAAGCCACCTGATACAATGCGGTTCATGAGATCCAACCCCTCGAACGCATCCTGCGCATACGCCACGCGCCCGGCGCCATATGCCGCCGTGCAATCTTCTTCCACATATGCACGTGTAAGGGCTGCGCCACCAAGCAATACGGGCACATCGTGGCCAAGGCGGGTAAGTTCCTCCAGATTTTCGCGCATAATAACAGTAGATTTGACAAGCAGACCAGAAAGTCCCAGTGCTTGCGGCTTATGCTCGCGCATGGCTTCCACGATATTGGCAATCGGCTGTTTGATGCCCAGATTAATAACCTGGAAGCCATTGTTCGTAAGAATAATATCCACCAGATTTTTGCCAATGTCGTGCACGTCACCTTTTACGGTTGCAAGCACAATGGTTCCCTTGGTGGAACCTTCGGCTTTTTCCATGAACGGCTCCAAATATGCCACCGCTTTTTTCATGGTTTCCGCCGATTGCAGCACAAACGGCAGTTGCATTTTGCCCGAACCAAATAATTCTCCGACGACTTTCATACCTTCTAATAAAATAGTATTTACAATCGCCAAGGGAGAGTGCGATTTCATCGCAAGGGCCAGATCATCCTCCAACCCCTTTTTATCGCCGTCCACTATGCGATTTTTCAGTACTTCTTCGATGGTCGCGGCACGGATTTTTTCTTTCTTCTCCCCGCTTTTACGCCCCTCAAACAGAGCAATAAAATACTGCAGCGGATCATACGGATCATCCGTCGTTCCCGTGGGTTTGGGGGGAATATACGCAGTGGTCATGACCGGGGTTTACGCCAAAAGCGTGGATTCGTCCAGTGTTGCGGCGTAATTAGGCGGCAAAAGAACGCTTACAGCGTTACAGAGTAACCTCAGATGGCACTATGATTTCTATTATAGTCATTTAACTTTATAATTTCTTATGCTATAGAGTTTGAATGACGTATTCA
>CAZGVV010000019.1:16987-31212 GCA_964529155.1 uncultured Rickettsiales bacterium | reverse complement strand
CCGCATTGCTTCCGCTATCGAATTATTTGACTCCATCCTGCATTCGTGGGAAAGCAGCACGCGCTCTGCAGCGGATCGGTTGATTGACCATTATTTTAAAGCACGCCGCTTTATCGGCTCTAAAGACCGCGGCGCGCTTGCCGAAATGGTCTATTGGGTGTTGCGTCATAAGGCCACGCTGGAATGGTGGGCAGATCGCTACCACATGCCGCGCTTTGCCCGCACGTTTATTATCACTGCGCTTTTATTGCGCAAAGAAACGGACGCCGCGCAACTTGCGACGTTATTTGACGGCGGGAAATATGGCCCCCCTCATTTAAGTGATGGCGAATGGCAATTCGCTCACCATTTAAATGGCCAGGAATTATTCCATCCCGATATGCCACCGCACGTACGCATGAATTATTTACCGTGGATGGAAGCGCATCTGCGCCAAAGCCTGGGCGAGAATATGGAAGCGGAAATGCAGGCGCTGCAATCGCAAGCACCGGTGGATTTGCGGGTGAATACCTTACTTACCACACGTGAGGCATTGATTGATGCCTTAAACAAAGAAGGCTTTGAAGCAAAAGCAACACTGATTTCTCCAGTGGGTATTCGCCTAAACAAACGCGGCGCGGTATTCGCCTCTCCTCTATTTCGCCAAGGATTATTTGAAATGCAGGATGAAGGCTCGCAAGCGGTTGCTTACCTGGTGGATGCGCAGCCGGGCATGCGCGTGATTGATTTCTGTGCGGGTGCAGGAGGAAAAACATTAGCTATTGCAGCTCAAATGGAAAATAAAGGCCGCATACTGGCATGGGACACGTCCGCCAAACGCCTGGCGCAATTACCACTACGCATGAAACGCGCCCAAGTATTTAACGCGGAATGGCGCGCCATCACCTCAGAACATGATAGTTACATAAAGCGGCACAAAGGGACGGCTGATCGGGTAGTAGTAGACGCACCCTGCAGTGGTTCTGGCACCTGGAGACGCAATCCGGATTTAAAATGGCGCTTCAATCCGAATGATCTGGAAGAAGTGCTCGATGTACAGCGAAAAATTTTAGATAGCGCCGCGCGGTTAGTAAAAGTCGGGGGACGCTTGATTTACGCCACTTGTTCGCTGTTAAAATGCGAAAATGAAATGCAAGTGGAATATTTTTTAAACGCACATACTAACTTCAGGGTTGTGTGCGCGAAAAAAATATGGAATAAAACTTCATCCTCGCCATCAAGTGACGCAACAAGTTACTTGTGGTTAACTCCGCACCAGAACGGAGTGGACGGGTTCTTTGCTGCGGCGCTGGAGCGGATTTCCGCGTAATCCTGCGAAGCGGCAAAACCAAGTACTATTTATTACGTCATGCGAATTACGTCATGCGAAACGAATATGAGGAGCAGCTGAATGAAATCATGGTTTGAATTCACACATGCCATCGCCCGCCACGTTTTCCACAAACGTAGCATTATCATTATCTCGAAGCACAAAACCAACCACATGGCTTTAAGTGGGCCACTGCAATTTTCTATTGTGCTTGCCATCACCGCGTGCATCAGCCTTGCATCATACTCCACGGGCAGTTATATGTCCGCCCGTTCAGTCATGGAAAAGCAGGAACAAACGCTGGAGTCCGTTGCCAGTTCACGCATTGGCAGCAGTTTTAGCCTGACCATGGCAGCCACGCCGCATGGCACAATGCCGCAAGGATTTAATACGAGCTTAGCAGATCCAAGTTACAGCTTACCTACTATGAATCGAGAAAAGCTGTTTGCCCGTATCGCTATGCTGGAAGAGCGGGTAAAGTCACTGCGCACCACAAACGCAGAAATCATCCAGACAGTCCGAGAAAAAACGCATAACCAGCTAGCCAGCATGGAAACACTTATTCGTGCAACCGGACTAAATCCAGACACCTTGAAAGAGGCAGCTACGCACCAACGTAAAGATCACGCACAAAACAATACGGATACTGCCAATAACATCACCTCCTTTGGTGGCGAAGGCGGCCCCTACATTGCCGCTGAAACGCCAGATATCAGCTCATTCAATAACGAGCTGAGCTACAAAATGGACCAGTTTGCATTGCTCAGCAAAATCGTCAGCAGCTTGCCTTTAGGCAAACCGTTAAAAATCGGCTCCATGGAAAGCAATTTTGGTCGTCGTATTGATCCTTTCAATGGGCATATCGCTTTTCATCCTGGCATAGATATGAGCGGTCCTACCGGCTCAGAAATCATGGCTGCCGGCACGGGGCGCGTTGTGACCGCCGGGTGGAATGGCGCTTATGGTAATTGCGTGGATATTGACCATGGCTTTGGCATCGTGACACGCTATGGCCACATGAGCACCGTAAAAGTATCTGTCGGCGATATCGTGCAAACCGGCCAGCTTATCGGCATACAAGGCTCTACCGGGCGCTCTACTGGCCCACACGTACACTACGAAGTCCGCTATTATAATACGCCTCTTGACCCAACCCATTTCTTGCATGCGGGGTATCATGTTTCTCAAGCCAGCGAATAATCCGAATCTTCCTGCCAAAACCGCTCCCACTTCTTCACGCAAGTCCGTGCCTTCCGTGGTATCGGCGGATATGAACATTATGGGCAATATTATCAGTGAAGGCGCCATTGATTTTGACGGCACGCTGGATGGCAACATCCGCTGCCAGTCCTTGCTGCTGCGTCATAATGGCAAGGTGAACGGCGAAATCCATGCTCAGGTCGTGCAAGTGCATGGCCGCGTTAAGGGCTTGATTAAGGCCAAAAATGTTCATCTTCATGCCACGTGTAACGTGGAAGGCATTATCATGCACGAAATTATCTCCATTGAAGATGGGGCTAATATTGACGGCAAATTCAAACGCACCAACAAAACCCCACCGGTTCTAAGCAGCGACGAATCCTTGACCGATGAAGAGATGGATATGTTGTCGCCTCAACAAGCGCTGGATAATTTGCGGTTGATTGCGGGGTAATAACAATAACGCCCTTTTGCTCTCACAAAAAGGCGTTATTGCTCCCTAATACGCTTTAAAGCGAAGGGCTATGATCTGCAGTATCGTCCCTTCTGCATGCTTCGGCTTTTGCAAAGCTTTCCTTACGCATACTTCTGGATTCTTCAAGCTTTTTCAGCCGATCGGTCATACCTTCATCCAATACAGTCCCTTTAGGATCACGTGATCTAGCCTGCAATGCCAAGCGCTCGTTATGCCGCTCCCACTGCCTGACTTCCCTGTCTTCATCCACCTCAAACCCATCCGTCACTAAATGCTGGTGGCGCTTGGTTAGGTGAGCGTTATATTCCAGCAATTCACCTACCCGACGCAGCGTTACCAGCGGCAGCAATTCCTTGTCTATAAAAGTAACGGCATTGGCAGCACGCGCGATATCCGTGCTCTTCAATGAATCATCTGCGCCGCTAACCCTTTCGGTGGCTACAGCCCCCAGAATGTCTCTGGCTTGCATTAAGCTTTTATTCGCGGATATTAAAGTGGCTTTTTGTACATCAGTTAAATTAGCCTTCTCACCTTGAAGGTCAGTGACGGCATCAACGATGCTGGTTAATCTAGTAATTAATATAGAGAATAATTGATTGCGAGACCCATTGAAGCCGCGACTTGTATTCAATGCATCAGAAATATGATCAAGAGTTGTGTCTTCATACTTATGCGCTGGCAGACCCTCCTGCCCCTGCGGCAGGGTCGCCTCAATTCTCTTCATAAATCCCGCGAGTTGCCGTATCGCCTCCGATTTCTCCTGCAGCCGCTTCAGGGCAATCACCCCCCCCTTATCATCCACATTTTGATCTTCACCTACTTCTTCACTCATACTCCCTCCTATTTAAAAGTTATAATCCGCCGTGTTATATATATAGCCACAGCCCTGTTTTTTATAAAAGTTAATTTTTTATGACACCAATTGTGACAATCTCGCTAAAACACTTGATTTTTGATTAATTAGCGCTTAAAAAGATTCCCCTTGCTTGCGTTCCCTCAAGACTGCAAGCCATTTTTATCAACCCTACCCCTTCCAGCCGCTGAGTTGAGGCAGCGAGCATACTATGGAAGAACTACAGAAAGCATATCGCATGTCCCGTTCCGCAACCGCTGAAGCATTCCCCACTGAAGATTTCGCCGCCATGTTTGAAGAGTCGCTCAAAAGCGACAAAATGACCGAAGGTAATGTGGTCAAAGGCACCGTGATCGCCGTGGAAAACGATTTGGTCATTATCGACGTTGGCTTGAAATCCGAAGGCCGCATCCCGTTAAAAGAATTTGCCTTAGGTGGCGGTGCTGAGGTACGCGCCGGTGACATCGTAGATGTATACCTCGAGCGCATCGAAAACCGTAACGGCGAAGCCGTGCTCAGCCGCGAAAAAGCATTGCGCGAAGAGTCATGGGTGAAACTGGAAGAAGCCTGCGCCAAGGGCGAACGCGTCGAAGGCGTTATCTTCGGCAAAGTCAAAGGCGGCTTCACGGTGGACCTCATGGGTGCCGTGGCCTTCTTGCCGGGCAGCCAGGTGGACATCCGCCCCGTGCGCGACATCACCCCGCTTATGCATATCCCACAACCGTTCCAGATTTTGAAAATGGACCGCAAACGCGGAAACGTTGTTGTTTCTCGCCGCGCCATCCTGGAAGAATCGCGTTCGGAAGCCCGCGAAGCCTTGCTATCACGCATCGCCGAGGGCGAAGTGGTGGACGGCATGGTCAAAAACATCACCGATTACGGTGCTTTCATTGACATGGGCGGCATCGACGGCTTGCTGCACGTCACCGATATTTCCTGGCGTCGCATCAACCATCCATCCGAAGTACTCTCCATTGGCCAGCCTGTACGCGTAATGGTAACCCGTTACGATCCTGCGTCACGCCGCGTGAGCCTTGGCATGAAGCAATTGGAATCCAACCCATGGGAAGGCGCAGATGAGCGTTATCCTGTTGGTCAGAAATTCCAGGGCAAAATCACCAACATCACTGATTACGGTGCTTTTGTGGAACTGGAACCCGGCATTGAAGGCCTGGTGCACGTTTCCGAAATTTCATGGGTAAAGAAAAACATCCATCCTTCCAAACTGGTTTCGGTCAGCCAGGAAGTGGACGTGGTGGTACTCGACATCGACGCCGCCAAGCACCGCATCAGCCTGGGTATGAAGCAGTGCGAAGAAAACCCATGGGCACATTTTGCTGAGAAAGCCAATGTTGGCGATCTGATCGAAGGTGAAATTCGCAATATCACTGATTTCGGCTTGTTTGTAGGCCTTGACGGTAGCATTGATGGCCTGGTCCATTATTCGGACATCAGCTGGACTGAACCCGGCGAAAGCGCCATCAAGAACTTCAAAAAGGGCGACCATGTGAAGGCAAAGATCCTTGCCATCGACATTGAGAAAGAACGCATCAGCCTGGGTATCAAACAACTTGAGCACGATCCGTTGGAACAAGAATTCGGCGATGTGCAAAAAGGTAGCGTGGTTACCTGTGAAGTCACCGAAGTACATGAAGACGGCATCAGCGTAAAAGTGACGCCAAGCATCGTTGCCTTCATTAAACGCTCTGACCTCGCCCGCGACCGCCAAGACCAACGCCCAGACCGCTTCGCCGTTGGCGACCGTGTGGACGCAAAGATCACCACCGTGGACCGTGGCGCTCGCAAAGTCGGTGTTTCCGTGAAAGCACTCGAAGTAGACGAACATAAACGCGCCGTAGCTGAATATGGCTCGTCTGACTCCGGCGCAACCTTGGGTGATATCCTGGGGGCAGCATTAAATGACGCTGCTGCAAGCGGTGCGAAAAAGAAGACTAAAGCTGGTAAAGAAGACTAAATTATAACCATAATACCTGACTCCAAGGGCATAGATGAAAAATCTATGCCCTTGTTTTTTATCAATAGTTGCAAAAAATCTGCGTCAGCATGTTTTTCGTTTACGAATAGGTAAGAATTCTAGTATAATGTGACTATTATAGAACTCTAACTACAGGACGCTTTCGCATCAGGTAGATGAACAAGCAAACGACTACTAGTTAATTGGCGCGATCAGGAGGATCCCCATGACTATAACTTCAATAGCTGGGTTTTTAGGCCCCATTACTACATCGCCGCGCAAAAGCGCCAGCGATGCGGCTCCTATTTCCACGTCAAAACCTTCAAATACCTCTGCTTACACAGGGCCTGTTCCGGCCCTTGGGATCAAAGCACAAGTGCGCACATTGCCTGCAGCACTGCCACGGCTTAAAGCAACACTCACGCATGTTGCAAGCACCTCCCAGGTAGCAACGAATACGCTTTCCCGCCAAGCAGACATTATCCGCCAGCTAAAACAATTGGCGCTTCAAGCGACAAACACCTCTAATAGTAATTCCATAAACCAATTAAACAGCCAGTTTCAGACCCTTGTACAACAGCTTCAGGAAATGGGCGGCACGCAATTTGCCGGGAAAAGCCTGTTTGACGGCAATTTCACTCAGTCTTTGGATCAATCGGGCCAAACCCTTACCGGAACGGCTTCTCTTGGGCAAACTGAATTTACTTTCCCAAGCCTGACGACTACTTCCCTGTTTGGCAATACGCAACCTGACATTTCAACACCAGCAAATGCACAGGCCGCGCTTCCTGTTTTACATACTGCCGATCAGTATGTCAGCCACGCACAATCCGATGTAAGTGCGTTTGTGGAAATCATTCACAACACCTCAACTGACGTTGAGGTGGCACTCAATAATTATGCAGCAAGTAATTCAGATATCGCCACTACCCCTGTGCTATTCCCTGCTGCAGATAAGACCCCCGCTAAAAGTGCTTATGGCTTGACCCACAACAGCCAATTGCTGTCGCATGCGCTGGGTTTAATTAATAGCTAGCAATAGCTAGCACGCCACCATTTCTATTTTTTGTTGTGGAAATAATTGGCTTTTTTCATAAGCCACATTCCAAGCCATACCGAAATCCAGCAGCTCAACACAAAAGCAATCATTTGCGCGAAAGGACTATTGGTGATGGCAATCGCAACACTCGCTCCAAATAAAGGAACCGCCATTACCGCCAGCGTCAACATGGTCCACCACACCAACGCGCCGCAAAAGGCACGTTCTTCAGGGCGTATTTTCAAGGGAGAGTCTTTGTGGGTATTGTTCATGACTGCATCCTGTGCATAAAACGCATTTCTCACTGAATTTGTTATGAATTGTAGCATAACACGAGACACCCCGTCAATTACCACCCACTAATTGCCTTGCAAACACCTCCGGATCAAACGGCTGCAAGTCATCAATCGCCTCTCCGACACCAACCGCATGCACCGGCAAACCAAACGCTTTTGCCAGTGCCACCACGACACCACCTTTGGCTGTGCCATCTAATTTAGTAACTATTAAACCAGTCACACCTACGACTGATTTAAACATTTCCACCTGGGCCAACGCGTTCCCGCCGGTTGTAGCATCTAATACCTGAAGCACCGCGTGGGGTGCTGAGGGCTCGATTTTTTGTAATACGCGAATAATTTTTTCCAGTTCCGCCATAAGGTCTGCTTTGTTATGCAATCGTCCAGCGGTATCAATCATCAAGACTTCCGCACCTTCGGCCTTGGCTCGTTCTAATGCCTGGTAAGCGACACTCGCTGAATCAGCATTTGCCGCGCCGGCAATTAAAGGCACACCGATGCGATCCGCCCATGCGCGCAATTGCTCCACCGCAGCGGCACGAAATGTATCCGCAGCAGCAAGCATCACAGAACGGCCCTCTGCTTTCCACTGGGCGGCAAGCTTGGCAATGGTGGTGGTTTTGCCGTTTCCATTTACGCCGACCACCACAATAATAAAGGGGGTGCGCCTAGTATCGATGCGGAGGGGCTGTGCCACTGGGCGTAGCAATTCAGTGATGTCACCCGCAAGCGTATCACGCACTTCCTGCTCCGAAATTTCTTTGCCAAATTTTTGCCTGGAAAGTTTTGCCGCTAATTCCGCTGCCGCAGCAACTCCTAAATCCGCCTCAATAAGAAGTTCTTCCAATTGCTCAAGCGCTGCCTCATCCAGCTTTTTCTTAGTAAAAATATCTGTGATGCCGCTTGTAAGCTTGCTCGAGGATTTAGCTAAGCCAGACTTTAATTTAGCCAACCAACTCATACCACTAAACAGCCTTCCAGCAGTGCGTTTGCAACGCCCGTGATGCGGGCCTGGACAATGGATCCAGCCTGCGTGTCGCCTGCAAATGCGACTTCCGCAAATTGCGCGGTACGGGCACGGCCTGGTGCTTCAACTAAGATTGACTCCACCTCACCCACGCGACTTGCTAAAAATGCGCTTACTTGCGCATGTCCCGCTTCCCGCAATTTACCTGCACGTTCCTTGCGAATGGCTTTTGCCACCTGAGGCATACGTGCCGCCGGTGTTCCGCTACGTGCGGAGTAAGGGAACACATGCAGCCATGTGAGGCCCGCCTCGCTTACTAAGCGCAGCGTATTATTGAACATTTCATCGGTTTCAGTGGGGAATCCGGCGATAATGTCGGCGCCGAATACTACATCTGGCCGCACGTCACGCACGCGGGCGCAGAATGCGATAATATCCGCCCGGGAGTGACGGCGCTTCATGCGTTTGAGCACCATGTCATCGCCCGCCTGCACGCTTACATGCAAATGCGGCATGAGACGCGGCTCATGCGTCAACAGTTCCATAAGCTCCGCATCCACTTCCGCTGCATCAATGGAGGACAGACGCAACCGCGGCAATTCAGGCACTAAGGTAAGCAGGCGCTTCATCATCGCGCCAAGACTCGGCGTACCGGGGAGGTCTTTGCCGTAATCGGTCAAATCCACGCCGGTAAGCACTAACTCTTTATATCCCGCTTCAACCAATGTCCGGGCTTGCGCCACGATTTCGCCAATGGCCACCGAGCGGCTTGGACCGCGGCCAAACGGAATAATGCAAAACGTGCATCGATGATCGCACCCGTTTTGAACCTGCACAAAAGCACGTGCCCTGCCCTCAAACGCCGCCACCATATGCGACGCCGTCTCGCGCACGGCCATGATGTCATTTACCACCACACGCTCGCCACGCTCCGCCAATGCCCAGGACGCGCTGTCCAGCTTGTCGGCATTGCCGAGCACATGGTCCACTTCCGGCATGGCGCTGTATTCGTCAGCATGCACCTGCGCTGCGCACCCCGTAATGATAATGCGGGCGGACGGATCTTCTTTCCGGGCTTTGCGAATGGCCTGGCGCAATTGGCGCTCCGCTTCCGCGGTGACGGCGCAGGAATTGAACACAATGGCATTTTCCATGCCCGCCGCTTCCGCTTTGGCGCGAATCACCTCACCCTCATAAATATTGAGGCGACAGCCGAAATTGACGATTTGCAGGGTCATGGCAGGATTATTGACGGTTTTTAAGAAGATTCAAGTATTTATTGATAGCTAACGTGAGCTTATTCTTGCTTTTAATTACCCTAAAGCCCAACCATCCCATTAAACTCAGTCATTACCGGGCCGGTCATCCATAAGCGGTTGTCTTCACGCCATTCGACGTGGACGTTGCCCCCGAGCATGATGATTTCAGCGGAACGGCCCGTAAGGCCGCGTGTGGCGGCGGCGGCCAGGGTTGCGCAGGCGGCTGTGCCGCAGGCGAGCGTCATACCCGCACCACGCTCCCATACACGCAGCACAATATGCTCTGCGTCACGCACTTTTGCGACACTGACATTAACGCGCTCAGGGAAAATATCGGTGCGTTTTTCAATACGCGGGCCGATCGACGCCAAATCCACCGCAGATACATCTTCCACAAAAAACACCACATGCGGATTACCAACACCAAGGGCAATGCCATCATGTAGCCCGGCATATACCAGCGGCAAGGGATTTGGCACAATACCTGCAGCAAGCGGAATAGCGGCATTGTCAAAACGTGGCACGCCCATATCAGCCGTAACACCATTATCGGCCTGACGGCATTGCAGCACACCTGCGCGCGTTTCGACGGACACTTGCATGCGCCCTACTTCCAGCATCATAAGCTGGCCAACACAGCGCGTTGCATTGCCACAAGCGGCGACTTCGCTACCGTCGGCGTTATAAATCCGCATGAACACTGTAGCCCCTGCCGGGGATTCTTCCAGCACCACCACTTGGTCACAGCCTCCTGTGACAGCATTGCCGCGGTCAGCCAGACGCTTCACTTGCTCAGAGGTGAGTGAAAGCAACGAGGCGCGACCGTCCAGCACCACGAAATCATTCCCTGCACCATTCATTTTCGTGAATGGAAGCTTTGATTTTCCTGGAAATGCGTGGTTAAGAGGGCTGAATCTAGAAAGGAATCTCATCATCAAGTGCGTGTGTTGCAGCTGGTGCGGCGCTGCGTTGTGCCGGGGCATTATCATAGCCCTGATGTGACTGACCTTGGCCACCCTGCGCGCCTTCACCAGCAGCGCCTGGGCGGTCCAACATGGTGAGCACGGCATTGTAGCCTTGCATGATAATTTCCGTGGAATATTTTTCCTGACCGGACTGGTCCACCCATTTGCGGGTTTGCAGTGCGCCTTCCAAATACACTTTAGCGCCCTTTTTCAGGTAATTTTTGGTTATATTGACCAGATTATCGTTAAAAATCACCACGCGATGCCATTCGGTTTTTTCACGGCGCTCACCACTGCTTTTATCGCGCCATGACTCACTGGTGGCAACGGAAAAATTAGCGATTTCCTTACCGTCCTGCGTGGTGCGAACCTCTGGATCTTTACCAAGATTTCCGACCAGAATAACCTTATTTACGCTGCCTGCCATAATAACTCTCCGGTTAAATCAATTATGAACTTTATAGCGGGTATATTTTAGAGTTTCTAGTAGTAAGTTATTTTTTGTGTAATCCATAGGCTCATTTTAGCATTTATAATAATATTTCCTATGATTCCTCTTGTTTACTGGCCTAGTAACGCTATATCCTCATCAGTCCGGCGCTATGTTGTAATCAGGAGTTAAAATCGAATGGATAACCAAATTCAAATCCGCGGCGCACGTGAGCATAACCTTAAAGGGGTAGATATTGACCTGCCTAAAGGCCAATTGGTCGTGGTCACTGGCCCCAGCGGGTCTGGAAAATCCAGCCTGGCGTTTGATACGCTTTATGCCGAAGGGCAACGCCGATATGTTGAATCCCTCTCGGCCTATGCTCGTCAATTTTTGAATGTACGCGATAAGCCGGATGTGGATTCTATTAGCGGCCTCTCACCGGCCATTGCCATTGACCAGAAAACTACCTCGCACAATCCTCGCTCAACGGTTGGCACCGTAACCGAAATATATGATTATCTTCGCCTGCTGTATGCGCGCATCGGGATTCCTTATTCGCCAGCAACCGGCCTGCCGATTGAAAGCCAGACCATTTCCCAGATGGTAGACCGTATAATGGCCCTACCGGAAGGCACAAAGCTGTTATTGCTGGCCCCTATCGTCCGTGGACACAAAGGCGAGTACCGCAAAGAATTGCTGGCCTTACAGAAAAAAGGCTTTCAGCGCGTAAAGATAGACGGAACACTTCATGAATTGAGTGAACTACCGACGCTGGATAAAAACAAAAAACATGAAATCGAAGTGGTAGTAGACCGGCTGGTGGTGAAACCTGATCTGGGAAATCGCTTGCCCGATTCGCTGGAACAGGCATTGGGGCTCAGTGAGGGCTTGATTCGGATTGAAGTCGTCAGTTCTGAATCGAAAGCCGAGAGTAAGGGTGAAAGTAAAAAGAAATCGAAATCTGAGTCAGCCACAAGCGACTTGCAGCCCTCTAATTCTTTCCTCATGTCATCCAAATTCGCGTGCCCGGTCAGTGGGTTTACGCTGTCTGAGATTGAGCCACGCCTGTTTTCCTTCAATAGCCCTTACGGTGCCTGTCCGGAATGTGATGGGCTGGGAACGGAGATGATTTTCGATGAGGCGCTGGTAGTACCAGACCCAAACCTTTCTCTAGATGAAAAAGCCATTGCCCCATGGAGCGGCGGGCCGTGGGCGGGTAACGGGCGCTTTTTCCGCGATGCCCTGGCATCTTTGGCCAAACATTATCGCTTCCGCCTGGACATGCCGTTTAAGAATCTCCCCGAGAACATTCAGCACATCATTCTGCATGGCTCAGGCGATGAAGCCATTAACATGAGCTATAATGATGGGGCGCGCAATTTTAACGTCACCAAGCCATTTGAAGGAGTTATACCTAATCTTACCCGCCGCTGGCGTGAATCGACATCTGACGCAGCGCGCGAAGAATTTGGACGCTTTCAAAGTGCTCAGCCTTGCCTGGCCTGTGGCGGCCATCGCTTAAAGCAGGAAGCGCTTTGCGTGAAGGTTGGCGGCTTACATATTGGTGAAGTGACCAAAATGAGCATCGATACCGCCAGAGAATGGTTTACCAAAGTAGATTCAGGTTTCACACCCAAGCATCGTGATATCGCACGGAAAATCCTCAAGGAAATCCGTGAACGCTTAGGATTTCTGGTCAATGTCGGCCTGGATTACCTCACGCTCGGCCGTGAATCCGGAACATTGTCCGGCGGTGAAGCACAGCGCATTCGTCTGGCATCGCAGATTGGCAGCGGGTTATCCGGGGTTTTGTATGTATTGGATGAACCTTCCATTGGGTTGCACCAATGCGATAACCAACGTTTAATAACCACCCTCAAGCACCTGCGTGACTTAGGAAATACGGTAGTGGTGGTTGAGCATGACGAGGAAACTATGCGCGCAGCCGATCATTTAGTGGATATGGGGCCAGGCGCCGGTATTCATGGTGGGCATGTGGTCGCAGAAGGCACCCCGCAAGAAGTTGCAAAAAACAAGAAGAGCCTGACTGGTCAATATTTAAGCGGCACTAAATTTATCGCTGTGCCGGAACAACGCCGTCCGGTGAGCAAAACCAAGCGCATTATCGTGGAAGGCGCGCATGGCAATAATTTGAAAAACGTCACCGCAGAAATTCCGCTTGGCACGTTTTCCTGCGTGACCGGCGTTTCCGGCGGCGGCAAATCTACGCTGGTAATTGAGACGCTTTATAAAGCCATTCAACGCCGCTTGCATGGCAGCCGCGATTTACCCGCACCGCATGTTGCCATTAAGGGCCTGGAATTTATTGATAAAATTATCGAAATCGACCAGTCGCCTATCGGCCGTACTCCGCGCTCTAATCCCGCCACTTATACCGGCGCATTTTCACCTATACGCGATTGGTTTACCGGGCTTCCTGAGTCACAAACCCGCGGCTATAAAGCCGGGCGTTTCTCATTTAACGTTAAAGGTGGTCGCTGTGAAGCGTGCCAGGGCGACGGCTTGATCCGCATTGAAATGCACTTCCTGCCAGATGTCTACGTTAAGTGCGACGTCTGCCATGGCAAGCGCTATAACCGGGAAACACTGGAGATTCATTACAAAGGCAAGTCCATCGCCGATGTGCTGAATATGACCGTGGATGAAGGCGTGACGTTCTTTGCCGCACAAACGCCAATCCGGGAAAAACTCCTGGCCATGCAGGAGGTCGGGCTTGGCTATATTGCTATCGGCCAATCCGCCACTACGCTTTCCGGTGGTGAAGCCCAGCGCATTAAACTTGCCCGAGAACTCTCCAAACGCGCCACGGGCCGTACCCTGTATATTCTTGATGAACCGACTACCGGCTTGCATTCCGAAGACATCCGTAAATTGCTCAGCGTTCTGCACCAATTGGTGGATAGCGGCAATACGGTGCTGGTGATCGAACACAATTTAGACGTCATCAAAACCGCTGACTGGGTGATCGACATTGGACCAAGCGGCGGCGATAAAGGCGGACGCATCGTAGCCAGCGGCACGCCGGAAGACGTAGCAAAAACAAAAGCGAGCATAACAGGACAATTTTTGGCACCTCTGCTAAAGAAAAGTAAGGCGGCTTGACGCTTCCGGTTCGATTAATGTATATTTACACTCATATACAACCCTTATCCAAGGCCGCTTATGCGCGCTAAACCATCGTTTAAAGGGGCTGTAAAAGAAAGCGGCATCAAAGATACCGCAGGCCGCCCTAAAGATGCAGGAAAACGCCAGTCTATCCTGGATTCTGCACGTGCACAGTTTATGAGCAATGGCTTTGAGCGCGCCAGTATGGACGCCATTGCTGCCGCCGCCGGTGTTTCCAAACTAACCGTATATAGCCACTTCGGCAGCAAAGAAGCGTTGTTTAAATATGTGATTGAAGGTGAATGCGCCAGGCTATGCCTGACCG
>CAZGVV010000019.1:4561-16977 GCA_964529155.1 uncultured Rickettsiales bacterium | reverse complement strand
GTGGACCAATTGCTGGCATTGCCCCTGGAAGAGGGGTTTAGGCGTATCGCCCTGCATTTTGCACAGAGGATTTTTCGCCAGGAATCCATCAATATGCACCGCATCATGCTTACTGAGGCGGCAAAAAAACCTAAAATCAGCCAGCTTTACTATGCGGCAGGTCCGCAAGTGGTGAAAGAAAATTTCGGCGCTTACCTGGCGCAATTGGGGCAGTTGGGGAAACTGAAGGTGGATGCTCCGGAACGGGCAACGCATCATTTCTTCTGTTTATTGAAGGGCGATTTGCATTACAGAACACTTTTAAATTTGGACCCTTTACCTACTATGCCAGAGCTTGAAGCCCATGTGGACGATGTGGTGCAGCTCTTTTTGCGGGCATATCGGGTTTAATGCTAATTCAGAGACCTATCACCCTACAACGCTCTATACACTATTCGCGTTGATTTTCCGTTAAATTGTGGTATAGTTCCTTCGCTCCTTTTATAAAGGTAGTATAAAGCGTTGAGCATTAACCCGTTTTCAAGGATGTGTTATGGCAAAAGCAGCGGCTCTTAAGAAAGCAGACCTCCGCCCGGTTCGTTCGGCAAGCAAGGCCTCTAAATCTTCAGCAAAGACAAAATCCAGCGCCAAAACGCCGGCAAAAACCAATAAAAAACCGCAGCTTAAGGTTGTCACTCCTTCGCCTAAACCGCAGAAAGTCGCCGCTAAGCCCGCCGTAAAAAAGCCCGCTAAAGCCGCAAAGTCCGGTTTTGGTGTGGGTGACTTCGTGGTATATCCCACCCATGGCGTAGGCCGCATCCTGGCGGAAGAAACCCAGCTCATCGGGGACATCAGCCTCAATATGCTGGTCATTGCCTTTGACAAGGACCGCATGACCCTGCGCGTGCCTGTCAGCCGCGCAACCGTGGCCGGTCTTCGCCACATCAGCGGGAACGAACAAATGCAGAAAGTGTTCGTCACCCTGAAAAGCCGCGCTCGCATCTCTCGTGGCATGTGGAGCCGTCGCGCTCAGGAATATGAAACCAAGATCAATTCCGGCAACGTATTATTCATCGCCGAAGTCGTTCGCGACCTGCACCCTAACGTAGATCAAGCGGAACGTTCTTACAGCGAACGCATGATCTATGAATCTGCTTTCAACCGCTTGGTCGGTGAATTGGCCGCCTCAGACGGCGTTGACCACAAAATCGCCGCTGATCGTGTGTTGACATTGCTGCGCAGTAAGATTGCGGTAGCTGCTTAATTATAGAAAATTCTCCCTTGGTCCTCTAAGGCCAGGGGAGAATTCCGGTAATATATTTGGAAAATAATAAAATTATAAAAGAATATTCAGACGCAAAGCATAAATTGCGTCATGAAAGTAATAATCTAACTGAAAATGCTGATTTATTAGCATCGGTTGGAACTTCTACAATGGTAGGCGCAACCGGCACAATGATGCTGGCTGAAGCAAGTCTATCTAAAAAATTTCCCATATCGCTGCGATATTTTTCGATCGCTTCTTCAATAACTTCTATCGCCGCATTTAGCATATCAATTGCCAGCCGTCTTAAAGCCAAGACCATCAATCAAACTTTAGATAAAATGCCATCGCTTGATGTCCCATCTACAGACATCTCTTCTACTTTCGCACATCTAGAAAGTGCTCCCTCTTGGGAAGACAAAATAAAACAAAGCACCCTGACTCAGGAAACGCAAAAAACACGATAAGCCAAAAGCGATTAAAGCTTACACTCCACCACTTCCCCCGGCTTCATCTCTTCTAACGCATAATCGCCATAACGGACTCGGATCAGGCGATTTACTTCTAAGCCAAAATGATTCAGCACCTTGCGAATTTCGCGGTTCTTTCCTTCTTGCAAGGTAATGCGTAACCAGGTGTTACTGACACTCAATTTTTCGCCTTTTTCCAGCTCCACTTGTATGCGCCCGTAACGCTCACCTTCAATAACGATGCCTTGCTCAAGCTCTTTTAAAGCCGTCATATCTGGGCGGCCGTAGACACGCACGCGGTACACCCGCTCATAATTATTGGACGGCAACTCAAACCGTCGCGCCATGTCGCCGCTGGTAGTGAGCAATAACAACCCTTCTGAGTTCAAATCCAACCGCCCGACCGACACCACACGTGGCATGTCTGGCGGTAGCGAGTCAAACACGGTGCGCCTGCCCTGCTCGTCTTTATGCGTGGTTACTAATCCCACTGGCTTATAATATTTAAATAAGCGGGCAGGTTCCGCTGCTTTAAGCGGGACATCATCCACCGTTACCAGCTCTGTCGTGATGGTGAGCGCGGGCGACGTAATGACCACGCCATCCACTTTCACGCGGCCAGCCAGAATAAGTTTCTCCGCATCGCGGCGCGAACACACGCCCGATGCAGCAATACGCTTTGCAATTCGTTCTCCAGACATTTTTTACTATATGCATAGAGGCAATCTGCGGTATAGCATTTTATTAGTTATTCATTGGATGGGCACTCATGACCACATACCCTAAGAAGACGCTCGCAGACTGGAAAAAACTGGCGACAAAAGACGTGGGCGCTGACGCAACAGTTGACGCACTGACATGGGATTCGCCAGAAGGTATCGCAGTAAAGCCGCTCTATACTGCCGCAGATTTAGAAGCATTAGAGGACCAGGATACGCTGCCCGGTTTTGCACCCTTCACCCGTGGGCCGCGCGCCACGATGTATACGGTACGCCCATGGACCGTACGGCAATATGCCGGGTTTTCCACAGCTGAGGAATCCAACGCCTTTTACCGCCGCAATTTGGCGGGTGGGCAAAAAGGACTGTCTGTTGCTTTCGACCTAGCCACTCACCGGGGCTATGACTCAGACCATCCGCGCGTGGAAGGGGACGTCGGCAAGGCCGGGGTGGCGATTGATTCGGTGGAGGACATGAAAATCCTTTTTGACCAAATTCCGCTCCATGAAATGTCCGTCTCCATGACCATGAACGGGGCGGTGCTGCCGATTCTGGCTAATTACATCGTCGCCGCCGAAGAGCAAGGCGTGAAGCTGGAACAGCTTTCCGGCACGATTCAAAATGATATTCTCAAAGAATTCATGGTGCGCAACACCTATATCTACCCGCCCGAGCCAAGCATGCGCATTGTGGCCGATATTATTGAATATACGGCGAAGAAAATGCCGAAATTTAATTCCATTTCCATCTCCGGCTACCACATCCATGAAGCGGGTTCTACTGCGGTGCAGGAACTGGCCTATACCATCGCCGACGGTGAGGAATATGTGAAAGCGGCGCTGGCTAAAGGATTGGATGTTGATGAATTCGCGCCCCGCCTGTCGTTTTTCTTCGCTATCGGGATGAATTTTTTCATGGAAATCGCCAAGTTGCGCGCAGCCCGGTTGTTGTGGGCAAAGACCATGCAGAAATATAATCCCAAAAACGCCATGTCGAGTGCGCTACGCACCCATTGCCAGACCAGCGGCGTCTCACTCACGGAAAAAGACCCGTATAATAATATCATCCGCACCACCATTGAGGCCATGGCGGCGGTGCTTGGTGGCACGCAGTCTTTGCATACCAATGCACTGGATGAAGCCATTGCACTACCAACCGATTTCTCCGCACGCATTGCCCGCAACACTCAGTTAGTTATCCAACATGAAACGGCCATAACCAAAGTAGTCGATCCGCTGGGCGGAAGCTATTACATCGAATCGCTCACCGCCGCATTAGTAACGCACGCTGAAGCGCTGATTGCAGAAGTCAATGAACTCGGTGGCATGACGAAAGCCATTGAAGCGGGCGTGCCTAAACTTAAAATTGAAGAAGCCGCCGCCCGTAAGCAAGCCCGGATTGATAAGGGCGACGAGGTAATTGTTGGCGTCAATAAATACACGCTGAAAAAAGAAGACCCTATCGAAATTCTGGACGTCGATAATGCCCGGGTGCGCGTGCAGCAGATCAAGCGTTTGGAGCATATACGCTCCACACGCGATGAAGTGCAGTGCCAGACCGCGCTTTCGCTCATCACCGAAGCGGCGGCCACCAAAAAAGGCAATTTGCTGGAGCTTGCCGTGCAAGCCGCCCGCGCCCGCGCAACAGTGGGGGAAATTTCGTTTGCGTTGGAGAAAGTGTATGGGCGTTATAATGCCGAAATTCGCACCATTTCAGGAGTATATGGAGCCTTGTATAAAGAAAATAATGGCCTGAAACCAATCCGTGATAAAACCGATGAATTCGCCCGCACCCATGGCCGACGCCCGCGACTGCTGGTCGCCAAGATGGGCCAGGACGGTCATGACCGTGGCGCCAAAGTCATCGCCACTGCCTTTGCGGACATGGGGTTTGACGTGGACGTCGGCTCGCTGTTTGCCACACCCGAAGAAGTTGCACGTCAAGCTGTAGAGAACGACGTGCATATCGTTGGTGTTTCCTCCCATGCCGCCGGGCATAAAACACTGGTCCCCCAACTCATCGCCGCCCTGAAAGCAGCAGGCCGCCCGGATATTCTGGTGGTGTGCGGCGGCGTAATCCCGGCACAGGATTATGCCTATTTAGAGAAGGCCGGTGTCGCGGCCATTTTCGGACCGGGGACGAATATTCCAGAGGCGGCGGAGAAGGTGCTGGGGTTGATTAAGTGATACAGGCACTAAATGTGAGCAGAATAATCCTATTTTCTAAATCATATAGCTTCTTTATACGCGTATTTCTAAAATAGAAATTCGTTTATTAACCCTAGGAGCACCCCCATGAAAACACTCTATACCGCCCATGCTATTGCCAGCGCAGGTCGTGAAGGCTCTGTTCAGACGGATGACGGCGCTATCACTGAAAAATTGTCTGCACCGGGCAGCGGTGCGCCGGGAACCAATCCTGAGCAATTATTTGCCTGTGGATATGCCGCCTGCTTCGGTAGTGCTGTAGCCGCAGTGGCGAAAAAACAAAAGATTGAAATGACCACCGCACCGGAAGTGCATTCAGAAGTGAAATTGAACCAAGATGATAGCAACGGCTATTTCATCAGCGTGACACTCAACGTGTTGCTCCCAGAATTAGACGAAGCAACCGGCAAGAAGCTGGTGGAAGCAGCGCATCAAGTTTGCCCTTATTCCAAAGCAACACGTGGCAATATTGAAGTAAAGCTGAATGTGAATGAGCAGCCATTAAGTCAGGCGGCTTAAGTTAACGAGTGGAGTGATGTCGAACTGGTTTCGACTCACTCCATTTCTCGTAATAATCAAACTCCACCATTACTTTCTTTTGTGGCTTTAGAAGCTGTGCGTTTACGGGTTGGTTTTACGCGTAATTGCGCCAGAAGCTCGGGATTTTCTCGGGGGAAGATACAGCGAATACGTGTGCCAGCCCCGCGCCCGGAGTCCATCACAATGGCACCACCATGTAAATCGACAAAGCTTTTTACAATAGAAAGCCCAAGGCCTGTCCCCGTGCGTGCAATGGATTTAGGAGCATCTGCATTACGGCCTTTATAAAATTTTTCAAATACCGCTTCTTGCTCCTCCAGTGGAATGCCATATCCCTGGTCTGCCACCCATAAGGCCACGCGACCATCTTCCTCCTCGCTCGCTCCGAAAACAACGCTGGTTCCGGTAGATGAGAACTTGATAGCATTAGACAGCAATTTAAACAGCAATTGCCGCAAGCGCGTTTCATCACCCACCATCGCGCCAATTTTCTTGGGGCATTCGAATTGGAAATTAATTTCAAATTCTTTGATACGCTCTTGCACCAGTGGCAACACTGACTGCATCATGTCGTAAATATCAAACCGGGTTACTTCCAGCTGCATATACCCGGCCTCAATACTCGCCAGATCCAGAATATCATTGATGATCTGCATCAAATGCTGGGATGAGAGGTGAATACCGTCAATATATTCGCGCTGTTTTTCGGTGATGCTGCCAAAATATTCCTGCCCCAGCAATTCTGCAAATCCACTGATCGAGGTGAGCGGCGAACGTAATTCGTAGCTCACATTGGCCAGGAATTCTGATTTAAGGCGGTCAGCTTCCTGCAACGCCTCATTGCGTTCACGCAAAGAACGCTCCACTAAGGTAGAATCGGTTACGTCCAGATAGGTCATGAGCGTTGCACCATCCGGCAAGGGAACGATCGTGCAATCAATCACCTTACCATCACGCCGCTCAATGCGTTTACGGGTTAATTCACGCCGTTGAATTTGCGCCGCCTCGCTGTGACGGAAAGTTTCCCATTGATCAAATTGGTACAGTTCCTTGGTGCGGTCGATTAAATCCGTGATGTGCGGCTCAGTTCGCGCCACCTGCGCATCAATGCCCCACATGGCGAGATAGACCGGATTGCTGAGCTTTAAACGCCCATCTTCACCAAACACTGCGATGCCTTCATGCAAATGATCCAGTGTTTCACGCTGCACGGCGATAAGCGTGTTATAAGACCGCTCTAATGCCAAACGGTCCGTTACGTCTTCATAAGCAAATAAAATACCACCCAGCGCATGCGGGATCACTATCACACGCAGCGCTTTGCCGTCCGGCAGATAGAAAAACTCTTCACGCGGTTCAATGAGGTCCGTGAACATGCGTAGCTGCTGTTGTTTAAAATGCGCAAAATTGGCCTGCTCAGGGAGTTTACGTTTTTCCCTTAATGCTTCCAGAATTTCGCCATAGCTTGGCTGCGAATCCAGCCAACCCTCTTCTAACTTCCATAATGCGGCGAATGCATAATTATACGATTTAAGGCGCATATCCGCCCCGTAAATCGCCATGGCGGAGGCGGAGCTTTCCAGCAAATCCGATTGCGCCGAAATGTAGCGCTGTAATTCTTCCTGCAGTGTTTCAATCTCACTGGCATCCTGCGCGAAGCCGATGACCATTTTTTCTTGCGGCAACGGCAATTCGCTGATGGAAAATAATTTACGCTGGCCGCCTACCACGATATGTCGCCGCTCGGCTTTAGCCATACCCGAATCCAAGGCAGCGGCGGCAAGTGCGCGCTCTTTTCGGTCGAGTTCCGGGGAATGATTGGCGTCTTCGGCTTCCGCCACTTCGCTGTAGGCCAAATTATAGTACCGCATATTCATCTCACCATCACGCTGCCAAATAGGATAAGGTGCCATGTTGAGAATGGTGGAATAATGCTTAATCTCCGATTTTAGTTTTTCATTTTCCTGCGTCAGGCGTTGTTGCTGACGACCTTCAGGTGACGTATCACAAAGCCATAGCACGCCAAGGCGACTACCCTCTTCTGCACCGGGAACAACATACGTTTTGCAGGAAAGGGTAATGTTCCCATCACTGGGATATAATTGCAGAGGATTAGTTACCTGCCCTTGCCTCAGCGCAGCCAGTGATTGCTGTAAACGGGTTTGTGATTCCGGTTTTAAAGCCGCCACTACTTGTGATAATTCCTGCAACGGCAATGCCAGGCCAAGTAATACATGCAAATTAAATGACAGGCTCTCACCTGCTTCCTGCCCAATAGGCACGAGAATATATCCCGCTTCCAGGCATGTGATTGCCTCCATAGGAGGCAAGGGCGATTTGGTCGTATGGGGCTTAGAACGCCAGATGAAAGCCATGAGCAGTTGCGAATAATGTTGCGAGTTGCGAATAGGAAGAAAACTATACCTCCTACTCACAACTCGCAACTAGCAATATGCACAGTGCGAATGATTCATTGTGAGCAGCATCAATATTTTGCAACTCACATCATCAACGCATGTAATTTTAGTAGCGATAGCCTTCCGGTTTAAACGGTCCTTCAGCAGCAACACCGATGTAATCGGATTGTGCTTTGGTAAGCTTGGTCAAGTTCACACCGAGCTTTGCCAGATGCAGGGCCGCAACTTTTTCATCTAATTGCTTGGGCAATACGTAGACACTGTTTTTATATGCTTTCGCATTGTTCCACAATTCAATCTGCGCCAATACCTGGTTGGAGAATGATGTGCTCATCACGAAACTTGGGTGCCCTGTCGCACAGCCCAGATTCACTAAACGGCCTTTGGCCAGCAGAATGATACGCTTGCCGTCCGGGAATGTGATTTCATCTACTTGTGGTTTTACTTCATTCCATTTCATGTTGCGAAGCGCTGCCACCTGGATTTCGCTATCAAAGTGGCCAATGTTGCAAACAATCGCCCGGTCACGCATTTGGCGCATGTGCTCAAGCGTAATAACATCCACGTTACCTGTTGCAGTTACGAAAATGTCCCCTTGCGAGGCCGCTTGATCCATGGTGAGCACCTGGTAGCCCTCCATTGCCGCCTGCAATGCGCAAATCGGATCAATTTCAGTAACGATTACGCGAGCCCCCTGGCCTTTGAGAGAAGCAGCGCAACCTTTGCCCACGTCACCGAATCCGGCAACCACGGCAACTTTACCGGCAAGCATGATATCAGTGGCACGTTTCAGACCATCAGGCAGCGATTCACGGCAGCCGTATAGATTGTCAAATTTGGATTTGGTGACGGAGTTGTTCACGTCGATAGCTGGAACCATCAGCTTTCCCGCTTTTTCCATTTCACGCAAGCGGTGTACGCCAGTGGTGGTTTCTTCCGAAATACCGCGTACTTCTTTCATCATGGCCGGGTATTTCTCATGCATGACGCGTGTTAAATCACCACCGTCATCCAGAATCATATTTGGAACCCAGCCATTTGGCCCCTGAATGGTTTGTTCTACACACCAGTCATATTCTTCTTCAGTTTCGCCTTTCCACGCAAACACAGGAACGCCAGTGGCGGCAATAGCCGAAGCTGCTTGGTCCTGGGTTGAGAAAATATTGCAGGAAGACCAACGCACTTCCGCGCCTAGCGCAGTTAATGTTTCGATCAATACCGCTGTCTGCACGGTCATATGCAAGCAACCGGCTATACGCGCGCCTTTTAACGGCTGTTTTTTGCCGAATTCTTCACGAAGCGCCATAAGCCCTGGCATTTCCGTTTCCGCCAGGCTGATTTCATTGCGGCCCCATTGAGCGAGGGAAATATCGGCGACTTTGTAATCTTGCTGACCAGCAGCGGCTTTAGCAGACATAGGCATGGGAACTCCTTAAAAAAACAATGAAGAATGGCAGAAATTAGCGGAAATGCTTAGAATGACAAGCAGAATAATCTCTTAACTCTTATCCGCCTTCCACCCACCCCCAAGCGCCTTATACAACCCCACTACCGCCTGTAACCGGGTGACTTTTGCCCGCAATAATGCATCCTGCGCAGTAAATAAGGTGCGCTGGGTGTTAAGCACGCTGGTAATGTCCACAATTCCTTCTTTTAATTGCGCTTGCGAATAGCCATAAGCCCGCTCTGCACTGTCCACCGCTGCCTGTTGTGCAGCTTCACTGGCTTGCGCCTGCGTGATGGCAGTCAAGGCATTTTCTACGTCCGAAAACGAAGCGATGGCGGTTTTTCGGTACATCGCCAGCAATTCATCATAGCGCGCATGGGTCTGCTCCAGCTGCCCCGTTAGCGCGCCACCTTGAAAAATAGGCTGAGTAATCGAGGCCACGACAGACCAAAGCACACTATTTGGCCCAACCAGCGAAGCTAATGTTGAACTCGCAAACCCTCTTTCTCCGGTAAGCGCAATGCTTGGGAAAAAGGCAGCACGGGCAATAATGATGTTAGCATGCGCAGCCGCCAGATTGGCTTCAGCTTCCTGTACATCCGGGCGACGTAATAGCAATTCCGAAGGCAAACCAGCCGACACTTCCGGCGGCGCAATGGCCGCCAGTGACGTAACGGGTAACTCCAGGCTTTGGGGAAGCTTGCCCAGAAGTACCGCTAATGCCCCAATATCTTGCTGGCGTTGTAGTTCCAAAGGCGGAATGGTCGCCTGTTGCACGGCCAGTATGTTTTCTTGCTGCGCGATTTCGAGCGCAGAAATCAGTCCTTCGTTAAAACGCCGTTTGAGCATTTCAAGTAAATATTGTGCATTGGCTAAATTAACCTGTGCAACTGCCAAACGCTCATTGGTGGCAAGCAGATCAAAATACGTGTTAGCTACGCTGCTGGTTACGGTAAGGGCCACAACTTCATAATCATATTTCCACCCAAGCAATGTGGCTGATTGTGCTTCACGCGCCGCCCAGTTTTTACCCCAGAAATCCAGCTCATAAGATGCACTTAAACTGGCACTGACACTGTCCACAACACCGCTTTTAAATACCGTATTCCCCCGACTTGCAGCACGCGCACGCTGTGCATCGCCTCCTAATTGCAGGCTTGGAAATAGTGGCGAACCGGCAATACTAAGTTGTGCATCCGCCTGGCGCACACGGGCTTCCGCTGCTTGTAGATCCAGATTAGCAGTTTGCGCTTGCTGCATTAACGCGGTGAGTTCGGGGGCATTAAATTGCGTCCACCAATCCGTTGGTGGCCATACCGCAGCAGCTTCTGCATTCGTCCAGGTAGATTGGGTTTCTTGTTTGGGGGCTTCAAAATCATGCCATAATACGCAACCGGAAAGCAGCAATGACACTGCCAGTGCAAAATAAATCCTCATGCCGCCCTCAACTTTCTTACCCGTCGAGCCATACGCTCTTTTGCTCGCCCTAATGCCAAATATACAACAGGGGTAGTATAGAGCGTAAGCAGCTGCGATACAATCAATCCGCCCACAATAGCCACGCCCAGCGGCCTGCGCAGCTCACCTCCATTACCCATGGAAAGCGCCAATGGAAGCGCGCCGAGCACGGCGGCAATGGTTGTCATCAGAATAGGCCGGAAGCGGCGGCTACAGGCTTCCAGCATCGCCTCTTGGGGCGTTTTTCCTTCCCGCTCGGCAACAATGGCGAAATCTACCAGCATGATGCCATTTTTCTTTACAATCCCCATCAGCAGTATGACACCGATCAACCCAATCAACGACATGTTAATGTCGGTAAGCTTCAGGGCCAAGAGCGCTCCAAGACCGGCTGACGGCAAGGTAGATAAAATAGTCAGTGGGTGCAGAGCGCTTTCATACAGCACGCCAATTACAATATAAATACACAGAAGCGCCGCTACGATGAGCACAGGTTCACCACTCATGGAGTCAGCGAATGCTTTCGCATTACCGGCAAATCCGCTGCGAATGCTGGATGGCATGCCGATGGCAGCACTGGCTTCTTTAATATGTGCGGTGGCATCACTGAGTGAAGCATCTGGTGGAAGATTAAAACTTAACGTTGCTGCAGGAAATTGGCCTTGATGCATTACTGAAATGGGCGCCGTTCCCATTTCGGTGTGTGAAAATGCTGAAAGCTTAACCAGCGCGCCATCTGCCGCCGGAACAAATATATGGTCAAGCGCGGAGGGACCTCGCTGGGCATCCGGGGCTACTTCCATCACCACATGGTACTGATTATGCTTCTCATATATAATCGACACCTGACGCTGAGCGAAAGCGTCCTGCAGTATTTGGTCTATCATTTGCATATCCACGCCAAGTCGCGTTGCCGCATCCCGATCGACGATGATATTTAATTGATGCCCTGCTGCGTCCTGATCACTGGATAGGTCGGTAATTGAAGGTGCGCTACGTAATTTCTCAATTAATTTAGGCGTCCATTCCCGCAACTCATCCAACGACTCACTCCATAAGGCAAATTGATATTGTGCTTTTGTTGCCCGGCCACCAACGCGGATATCCTGGGCTGCCTGTAAAAAAGTTGACACACCCTCCACTTTTGCAAGCTTTGGCCTGAGCCGCGCAATAATCTGATCTGCATTGGCATCACGCTCTCTCATGGGCTTCAGGGTAATAAACATACGCCCCTGATTCCCTGTAGCAATAAATCCACCTGAACCGACAAATGACCCCATCCCTGCAACCGCCGGGTCTTTCAGTACGATACGCGATACTTCTAATTGTTTCTCACCCATGGCAGTAAACGAGATATCAGTACGCGCCTCGGTGGTTCCCATGATCATGCCGGTATCCTGCTGAGGGAATCCATTCCAGGGGATATAAATGTAAAACGCAATCGTGCTGGCAACAGTGACCAGTAATACGAGCAACATCATACCCTGGTGACGCATCACCCAGACTAAATTACGGCGATAACTGCCTTCTAAGCGCGCAAACATGCGCTCTCCCATATGAGTCTGATGCATCACACTGTGGCCTTTTCGCCTGCGCCATACCATTAAATGGGCAAAAAACGCAGGCGTTACCGTTAATGAAACCACGGCGGAAACGGCAACTGCAACCGATAATGTCACGGCAAACTCGCGGAACATGCGACCAATAATTCCCCCCATAAAAAGCAACGGGATAAATACAGCGATCAGTGAAATACTGATAGAAAGCACGGTAAAAGTGATTTCCCGCGCACCTTTTACCGCCGCCTGCAGCGGTGGCATACCGCGTTCAACGTAATGCGATATGTTTTCGATCATCACGATGGCGTCATCCACCACAAAGCCGACGGAAATCACAATTGCCATCAGCGAGATAT
>CAZGVV010000019.1:0-4551 GCA_964529155.1 uncultured Rickettsiales bacterium | reverse complement strand
GCCACATCACCGCGAATGTGCCGGCAAGCGATAACGGCACGGTTACGCACGCCGCAAGTGTGGGCGTTACCCGGCCAAGTGCGAACAGCACAACCAAGATCACTAAGGCGATAGAAATCATCAATGTTATTTCTACGTCATGCACTGAGGCACGGATGGTTTGGGTGCGGTCGTTCAGTACGGAAACTTTTGTTCCCGCCGGCATCCACGCTTCCAGTTGCGGCAACACATCTTTAATACGCTCTACCGTATCGATCACATTGGCGTCAGCCTGCTTTTGAATAATGATAAGCACACCTTTGCCAAGATTATACCAACCTGTTTGCCGACTGTTTTCTACACCGTCTGTAACTTGCGCCACATCGCTTAGCCGCAGAGTACTTCCATTACCGGCGCGTAAAATTAACGCTCCATAATCCTCGGCATTTTTTAATTGGTCATTGGTCCCAATAACCATGCCCTGCTTAGGCCCATCCAATACCCCTTTAGGACGGTTAATATTAGATTCGGAGATGAGCGTGCGCACATCTTCCAGCCCTATGCCATAGGCGGAGAGCGCCGCCGGATCCACTTGCACGCGTACTGCCGGTTTGTCTGAACCACTTAACGTTACTTGCGCCACACCATTAATCTGCGAAATACGCTGTGCTAAGATGGAGTCAGAGGCATCATATAACTTACCAAGCGATAAGGTATCGGATGTTACTGCTAAAATTAAAATGGGCGAAGCTGCAGGGTTAGCTTTACGGTAAGTGGGAGGATTGGGCAAATCCACTGGCAAATCACTGCCGGACGCGTTAATTGCCGCCTGCACATCATGCGCTGCACCTTCAATGTCACGTTCTAAATCAAATTGTGCAGTAATGTTAGCAGAGCCTTGCGCACTGGTAGAGGTTAGCTCATTCACGCCTGCAATTTGCCCCAGCCTGCGCTCCAGCGGTGCTGCAACGGTTGCGGCCATGGTGATGGGGTCTGCGCCTGGCAATCGTGCGGACACATTGATGGTAGGAAATTCCATGCGTGGCAAGGGAGCAACCGGGAGTAAAAAGAACGCGACAATACCCACTAAAAATAACCCGATCGCCAGCAGGAACGTTCCCACTGGCCGTGTAATACACAGCTCAGCCAAGCTTAGATGCTCAGGGTCTGAAGGAGGAACATTCATCGCCCTCTCCCGCTGATCCGCGCTTTGACCCTATCCATTCCCAGGTAAATGACCGGAGTAGTATAAAGTGTCAGTAATTGAGACAATAAGAGCCCACCCACGATGGAGATACCAAGCGGCCTGCGGAGCTCTGCCCCCATACCATTATCAAATGCAAGCGGAAGTGCACCGAGCAGTGCCGCCATGGTGGTCATCATGATTGGCCGGAAACGCATAAGGCATGCTTGATATATAGCTTGTTCCGGCGTCATGCCCTGCTCACGCTCTGCTACCAGCGCAAAATCGATCATCATAATCGCGTTTTTCTTTACTATTCCCATGAGCAGAATAATGCCGATAAGCGCAACCAGCGATAAATCCTGCCCGGTAATCATTAGCGCAAGCAATGCCCCGACACCGGCAGAAGGCAGAGTGGAAAGAATGGTAATCGGGTGAATTGTACTCTCATACAGCATGCCAAGGACAATATAAATTACGATTATTGCAGCCAAAATTAACAACGGCTCTCCTGCCAAAGAAGAACGAAATTCCGCAGCGTCACCACTGTAATTCCCTGCAATCGTATCCGGCATTCCCAATGACGATTCTACGCGATCAATCACTTCCATGGCTTTCCCGAGCGATACCCCGGGGGCCAAATTAAAGCTAAGCGTGGATGCAGGAAATACGCCCTGGTGAGTAACGGAAAGCGGGCTATTGACGACACGAATGGTAGCAATGGACCGAAGTGGCACCAACCTATTTACAGTACTGGCAGCGGTTCCATTCATGTTGCTGGAGCTGCCGGTATTCGCATTACCACGTATATATAAACTCCCGAGCGCCGCCGGATCTTGCCGGTATTGCGGAGGAACTTCCAGAATCACATGATACTGGTTTGCCTGTGAATATACCGTTGTGATCTGACGCTGGCCAAAAGCATCATATAAAATATCATCAATGGCTTGAGGCAAAACGCCAAAGCGTGCGGCGGCGTCACGGTCAATATGTATATCAACTTTTAAACCGCCATTTTCCTGATCACTCGCAATGTCGGTGAATATATGCATCGCAGCGAGTTTTTCCTGTAATTTTTCTGTCCATTCCTCCAGCTCCACCGCATTGAGGTCAGTGAGCGTATATTGATATTGCGTGCGGCTGATGCGTGCGCCGATTTGGATGTCCTGCGCGGGTTGCATATGCACATTAATTCCCGGCACATCGGTCATTGCATCCGATAATCGTGCTACAATTTTTTCAACTGAATCGCGCTTATTTTTAGGTTTAAGCACCAATGTCATATGGCCTGTATTAGGTGTAGCATTCATCGCGCCAACGCCCAGGAATGACGCAACAGAGACTACATCTTTTTCTTTTTGCATTACAGCCGCCACCTGTTCTTGCAACCGCGACATTTCGGCAAAAGAAACGCTCTCTGGGGCATCTGTTGCCACAATAATTTGCCCGGTATCCTGCAGAGGCAAGAATCCCTTAGGTGCAACCATGTAGAGCACCACAGTTGCCACTAATGTCAGCAATGTCACCAGTAACGTCCATTTCTGACGCACCAGTACCCATTGCAAACTATCGGCATATCCCCGGTGCATGCGGCCAAAAAAGCCTTTCGCGTTTTTGCCTTCCTCATGGTTGACTTGCCCTGCTTTGAGCATACGGCCGCACATCATAGGTGTAAGCGTAAGGGAAATGACAGCCGAGACCAATACGGCAATGGTCAGTGTCAGCGCAAATTCCCGGAATAATCGGCCCACGATCCCTTGCATAAATAGCAATGGAATAAATACCGCAATGAGCGATACGGTGAGTGAAATAACAGTAAATCCAATTTCTTTTGCGCCTTTATATGCCGCAATCAAAGGTTTTTCGCCCTGCTCAATATAACGCACGATGTTCTCAATCATCACGATGGCATCATCCACCACAAAACCAGCGGAAATGGTGAGCGCCATTAAGGACAAATTGTCCAATGAAAACCCACAAAGGGACATAATCCCGAAGGTGGCAATAAGTGAAAGTGGCAGCGCAATTCCTGGAATAATAGTGGCCCGTGCCGAGCGTAAGAAAAGGTAGATAACAAAAATCACTAATATGATGGTGATGATAAGCGTAAACCGTACATCCGCTACGGATGCGCGAATAGTTTCCGTGCGGTCAGCCAATACTTCCAGTTTGATACCGGCGGGAATCGCTGTAGTAATGCCTGGCAATGCTTCCTGAATACGCTCTGCCGTGGCAACGATATTAGCACCGGGTTGCTTTTGTACATCTATGATCACGGCAGGTTTCCCGTTTACCCAGCCCCCGGCTTTGATATTTTCCACCCCCTCAATCACCTGCCCCACATCCCGCACTCGCACCGTGGTTCCATTGTGAACGGCCAGTATAATGGAGCGGTAGGTTTCAGCATCGGTGATTTGGTCGTTCACATTTAAAACAAGGGACTGTGTCCGGCCATCAAAACTGCCCTTGGGTAAATTTACGTTGGCCTTAGCAAGGGTTGCGCGCGCATCTTCCAGTGTCAGCCCATAACCGGCTAACCGCGCCGGATCAAGCTGGATACGAAATGCCGGGCGCTGGCCGCCTTCGGTTAGCACACGCCCCACCCCGCCTATTTGGCTGAGTTTCTGAGCGATGAGCGTATCAGCTAAATCATTGACTTTGGTCATCGGCAAAATATCGGACGTTAGCGCCAGCGTCATAATGGGTGGGTCCGCCGGATTCACCTTGGAATACGCGGGCGGATAAGGAAGATTCGGCGGCAATACGCCACGCGCCGCGCTGATGGCTGCCTGCACGTCTTCCGCCGCAGTATCTAAATCCTCGCTTAAATCGAATTGCAGGGTAATAGCGCTTACCCCTTCCGAGCTGGTGGAGAGCATAATGTTTAAGCCTGGAATCAATCCAAACTGCCGTTCAAGGGGCGCAGTTACCAAAGTGGACATGGTATCTGCACTGGCGCCTGGTAATTGCGTGGTGACTTGAATGGTCGGAAAATCCACTTGCGGAAGCGCAGATACCGGAAGCATCCGATACCCCAATATGCCGCCCAGCAATATCGCGATGGCCAATAATGTCGTCGCTACGGGCCGTGCGATGAAAGGAGCGGAGACGTTCATTATTTATTCCCGTGCAGGCCGGGATCCAGACGCTTTTCGATGCCCGGATGTTGCTTTCGCGTCGGCTTTTTCCTCGGCATCAGGGCATGGACTCCCTTCTTTTGGAATACATTGCACCCGGATTTTGCTGCCATCTTGCAGCTTAGCCATGCCATCCACCACCACTTGCTCACCTTCTTGAACGCCACTTTCGATCACGGCGATTTCATCTTCGGTGAGTGCCAATGTTACAGCACGCAGCTCCACGCTTTTATTGTCGTCTTTCACCACGAA
>CAZGVV010000018.1:29930-31381 GCA_964529155.1 uncultured Rickettsiales bacterium | reverse complement strand
CCGTACTGGCTTTTCCCAAGTACGGGTTTTTTATAACTGAGAGCGATATAGCGGCGTACTTTAGAAAAAACGGGCTGTTTTAGGGGTGGGAAAGTCAGGATAAAGTCATGGAAAAACACCACACAGACTGGGCTTTTGCGGGGCAACCGTTACCGAGTGTAGAACGCTTGTCTTTCAGTTAATGGCGGAGGGGAGGATTGCTACCGAGCGTGTTCTCAGTATAGTAAATCCGCCGTTTTTTAAAGAGAAAACAGCAAATTTGCTGTTAGTTTGAATGAAAATGAACTGAATGGTTGAAGTCAATAAAAGGTGATGCTATTTGTCGAGGATTATCAGCTAATTATTATGGGGGCAGCATATGAAATCCAGACCAAAATCAGTAACTGTCATTTGTTGGATATTAATCGTAATGGGTGGATTTTCTGTAATCCCGCTTCTTACCGGTCAAATGAATAATCCCAAAGCCATGGAATTAATGAGTCAAAGCCCGCTTCCACTTTCAGTGCAATATGGAATGATCTATTTGGGACTAGCGATTACACTAATCAGCGGCATCGGAATGCTTAAAGGAAAAAATTGGGCAAGAATGCTATATGTCGGATGGAGCATTATTGGTTTCACAATTGGAATCGCTACATCCCCTGTGAAAGTAATGATGATTCCTGGAATTATTATATTTGCAATTCTCGCATTTTTTCTTTTCCGGCCTAAAGCTAATGCGTTTTTCACTGCCGTAAAAGAATAGAACAATGGCCAGAATATTAGGAATCGTTCTATACGCTATTGGAGGCTTCTTCGTTTATACGGCGAACCTTTTGTCGTTCACTTTTATGCCTACTTCCACAATCGCTATGAAACTTGGAATCATGGCGATATTTGGAGTTTTAGGATTGATAGCCTTATTGGCGGCTATGGCCACAAGCGGGTTTAAAAACTGCAAAACTCCATTGGGAATAACATTGTTGGCTGGCGCAGGATTTAACATCTTCTGTGTTCTTACTATTATTTGTATGGAAGCTTCGCCAGAAATTACAAAATCACTTCCTGATTATCCCCATAACTTTTTTAGCGACTACATAACGGGCGGCATTACTACTATTTGCTTGGTACTTGCTGGCATTGTGCTTGTGCGACCATCATCTAGGCAAGCATCCACATAAGCTTGCCATTACTACCCTGTACTCCGATCGCAGAGATACTTTTGTATCTTTAAATTGCTATGCAGAGGGTTCTCACCACGAAATGTTCTCTGTCTCTGTGCCTTTGCACTAGCTCTCTGCCAGCTAAATCAGCAAGTTGCTGAATTTACTTGGAAGTAATTTTCTCTCTCTAATGAAAATAAAACCACCAATTGGCGATTTTTATGAAATCACTCATAAACAATATCGAGCGTATCTATTTGTATTATAATGATTTTGGAATAACCAACGGTTGTTTTTTCGTATCAAAAT
>CAZGVV010000018.1:29179-29920 GCA_964529155.1 uncultured Rickettsiales bacterium | reverse complement strand
GGAGGCGTAATCAGTAAATTATACTGATATATCTATATATTTTGGAATTTACTGGATGTCATTGAATCATTAAATGGCGGAGAGGATGAGATTCGAACTCACGATACAGTTTCCCGTATACACACTTTCCAGGCGTGCGCCTTAGACCACTCGGCCACCCCTCCGCATGCTGGTTTTCCCAGCGTAATACCGGCTAGATGGGCCGGTATAATTCTATCAATTCGGCGATGGTACGATCGCGCGTTTTGCGTCCGCCCATGGCGATCTCGTCCACCGCGACGTCCAGATAATGCTCCAGCAATTGCCGCTCCGCTGATTTGAGTGCGGCTTGCGCGGCTTTGAGTTGCATGAGCACTGCGTCCACATCACGCCCGTTACGCAGCATGTTTTGCACGCCCTCAATCTGCCCCACGACGCGGTTCAGGCGCTTGATATGCGTGCTGTGATCGGCGCGTTCTGGTTCGGGCTGATCGATGCGTTCGTACTTGTCTTTTTTCGCTTTTTTCATGGCCGCCTTTTGAGTCAAGGCTTACCCATATAAGCCACGGGCTTAAGGATTTCAATCACTTTATCGGGGAATGGCCGTCAAAAACGGCTTACGCTGCACCCAAACCAAGCTGCATGCCGGGTGCTTTGTTCATTTTCGCTGCTTCGGCGGCGTCGGTGAAGGACATATTCGGCACGGGCTGTGACATGGCATCACCGCCTTTGCCAAGCACGCGCGCTGTTTGTGGGCCAAGC
>CAZGVV010000018.1:27847-29169 GCA_964529155.1 uncultured Rickettsiales bacterium | reverse complement strand
TGGTTGGCGTAGCAGATTCCATCGGGATGGTGTCCGGGGCGGTTTGTGCCACGGGGTCCACGGCTGCCGGAGCAGACGCAAGCTGCGTTTGCATCGCGGCGTTTATGGCCTGCTGCTCGGCGGCGCTTTCTTCACGAATTTCGTTCAATGCATCCAACTCGACGCTGGCGGCATTGCTGGCTTTGCCTTTGCCCAGGAAATTGGCGGCAACCGAAATCGCCCCAAGCCCAAGCCCACCGATCAGTGCGTATTTACCGAATTTTCCCATCATGGCTTTGGGGGCATTAGCAGCTGCAGAAGCATGGCCTGCAATATATTGGCCAGCGCGTTTTACTTGCCCCGAACGGCCACCTGATTCCAGGAAAGACATATGTTTTTTGAACTTAATCTTATTCGCGCCTTCGACTTTTGCCAAATCATGCGCAAAGCCTTGTTCAACTTTTTTTAAACCATAATCTTGGGTTGCATTTCTTATATCAATTGTATGGTTTTTTTTCGCATCTGTTATGTCAACGGCATGCTGAAGATATTCTTCACTTACAAAAGGAAGCTTTCCGCGCCAACCGGCATTTTTACGTAACGCATCCTTTGCAGAAGGCGTTGGTGTTGGTATTAAAACCGGCCCACCAGAAGCTGGAGGAGGAATACGAGGATCTGCGACCATAAACTTAACCTATAATTATGTATATTTCACTATCCAATATGCGCCGGACCCTGAGCCATCGTGTCCGCTACCACTTGTTGGTGCGTACGGGGTTCAGTGCCGCAGCAATTGCCTACGAATTTCTTTTCAGGCTGAGGAGCAGCCGCTTGTGCGCTCATCATCTGATCAATCACATCCTGGCGGCCTTGCAGATAAAGGTCTGTGCCTACCTGGTTCACCGCTGCCACCTGGGCGTTGGAAATTTCGTTTTTAAAGCCACCTTTGATGCGTTCTTTGGCCAATGCCAGTTTCGCACTGCGTTCTGCCGCCCGCTCCGCACCCGAAAGCGCACCGCTGACTGCGCCAAGCCCCGCACCGGCACCAGCGCCAAATGTTAAACCAGTTGAAGCTCCTATAACAGCACCTACCGCTGCTAATATCCCAATTGCAGAAGCAACCCCAGTGCCTATAAATGCTGCTCCTGCTGTTCCTGCTGCTGTTGCCCCAAAAAGGCCCAAATAACCAGCTGCCGCCCCTCCAATTGCAACAGGCACTGATAATGGCCATAGCGCTACTATTCCAAGAGCTCCTATCGCTGCACCAGCGAGCACACCGGTAATCGCGCCCAGGAAACCACCCTTGGCCGCGCCGTTTACTGCTTTTCCTGTGGTTACTTCGA
>CAZGVV010000018.1:20194-27837 GCA_964529155.1 uncultured Rickettsiales bacterium | reverse complement strand
CACTGTAACGTAAGTAGTCTTTTTTATTCTTGTTGCCATTATGCCACGCATAGCTGCTTCAGCAAAATGAAGTTTTTATGACAGTCATGCACCCAGCGTGCCACCTGGCCCAACCTGTTGTTTTCCAAAACCAATCGGAAGATTGGACGTCACGCCGGATGCAGGAAGACCGTAGCTTTGCGCTTGTATATTCGCCTGATTCATCATATTCGCCAATTCAAGCTTCTCTGATTGTCCCTGTGCTTGTTCGCGGCGCGCCTGTGCTTGCGCCAGCATTACGTCCCGTTTTTCTGCGTCATTTACCCGCTTGATTTCGCCGTCTGCCGTCATCGCCCCGGCCATCGCGCCGACAAACCCGCCAACGCACATAGCCCCTAAACCAAAGGTCAGCACTTGGGTGGAATGCCACATTCCCGCCATATTTGACAGCACTGCTAAAGCACCACCCAATCCTCCACCAGCACTTAACGCCGCAACGGTGACAGCGGCAATTAAAAGACCGCCCACTACCGCGCCAATTCCGAACCAGCGCGCGGCCCGATTGAACCGTATTGACGTTTCTTTTACCATATAGTTCTCCTTATATACACTATGCCACAACAACAGCCAGCCTCACAAGTTAAGCTTTTATGACAGGAAGATGACCGGCTTATCGTTTCCGTGTATTAGGCAAAAAGGCCGCAAGCAGGCCTATGGCCGGTAAAAAGGAACATAAACGGTAGACAAAGGTAATATCGGTTGCGTCAATCAGCGCGCCAAGCAGCGCCGCGCCTAACCCGCCCATGCCAAATGCAAATCCGAAAAACAGCCCAGCCACCATACCGGTTTTGCCGGGAATAAGCTCTTGCGCATAGACAATAATCGCTGAAAACGCCGAGGCCAGAATCAGACCGATGATAACGCTCAACGTAGTGGTCCAAAATACATTGGCGTAGGGCAGCGCCAGTGTAAACGGCAACACCCCAAGAATAGAGAACCAAATCACATATTTGCGGCCAATTCGGTCGCCAATCGGCCCGCCGATCAACGTGCCGGCCGCCACTGCACCCAAAAAGATAAATAAATGTATTTGCGCCGCCCGCACCGTCATATCAAAGGTATGCATGAGGTAAAAAATGTAATAGCTGGTGATGCTCGCCAGGTAAAAATGCTTGGAAAACACCAGCGCCATCAACACCGCCACCGCGCCAATCACCTTGCGCCGTGGAAGCACCCTATGCGTTTTAGCGGCCTTTGGCCGGGTCAGCGTATGCGCTTTGTACCACCGCCCCACCCGTATCAGCACCATAATCGCCACCAACGCCGCCAGCGAAAACCAGGCGATGCTTCCCTGCCCGCGTGGCACGATGATAAAGGCGGCAAGCAACGGCCCCACCGATGTCCCGACATTTCCTCCCACCTGAAAAAACGACTGCGCCAGCCCATGACGCCCCCCCGAAGCCGCCCGCGCCATGCGCGAAGATTCAGGGTGAAATACCGAAGACCCCGCCCCGACCAATGCAGCACCGAGCAATATCGTGACAAAATGCTCCGCCTGCGACAACACGGTCAGGCCGATCAATGTCGACCCCATACCCACCGGCAGCGAATAAGGCTGCGGGCGCTTATCGGTATACAGCCCTACAAAGGGTTGCAAGAGTGAGGCAGTAAGCTGGTAGGTCAGCGTAATCAACCCGATCTGCGTAAAGTTCAGCTGAAATGCGTCTTTCAAAATAGGGTAAATCGCCGGCAGCAACGACTGAATCAAATCATTGAGAAAATGACAAAAGCTCAGCGCCACCAATACGGTGACGACCGCTTTTTCCTCGGCGGGGGTGGTAGCAAGGGTGTTTTTAGGCATGAGCGTGAAAATATACACTTCCGAAGCCGTAGACAAGCCATTAGGATAAGCCACCTTACAAAAGGAATAGTATGTATCTTCTCACTACCCGCCGCTTTCTTCCTTTATTTCTCACGCAATTTCTGGGCGCATTTAATGACAATCTGTTCAAAAACGCGCTTGTCATGCTCATCACCTACCGTCTGGCCGTAGCCAGCGGAGATAATGCACAACTATTGGTAACGCTGGCAGCGGGGTTGTTCATCCTACCGTTTTTCCTGTTTTCCGCCACGGCCGGGCAATTAGCGGATAAATATGACCGCGCGTTCTTGTCTCGCCTCATCAAGCTCGCCGAAATCGGGCTCATGGTCGCCGCCGCCTGCGGATTGATGCTTGGCAATATCTGGTTTCTTATGCTGACATTGTTTCTGCTCGGCATGCAGGCCACGTTTTTTGGCCCGATTAAATACGCCCTTCTCCCACAGCATTTAGCAGCAGATGAACTACTGGCAGGTAATGCCTACGTGGAAGCGGGAACGTTTCTTGCCATACTCGCAGGCACCATTCTCGGTGGATTATTGATTTTAGGAAATGGGGGACCACTCATCGTAACCCTGACATTGCTTGCCGTGGCAGGCGCCGGTTACACCGCCAGCCGCTTCATCCCTCCCGCCGCTGCACCAGACCCCACACTTCGTATTCAGTGGAATATCATCACAGAAACATTGCGCATCCTGCGCTTTAGTCGTGAAAACAAGCGTGTGTTCCGGTGCATACTGGGTATTTCGTGGTTCTGGCTGGTGGGCGCAGTTTTTTTCTCGCAATTTCCCAGCTACGCCAAAGATATCTGGCACGCCAACGCCAGCGTGGTTACTTTATTTCTTACCATGTTCTCGATTGGCATCGGCATTGGCTCAGTCTGGTGCAATCGTTTATTAAAAGGCCGCGTACATAGCAATTACGTTCCGCTGGCTGCGCTTGGTATTTCGTTTTTCACTTTTGATTTATGCCGCTTGTCTATACCGCTTCCTGGCCCTGAATTACTCGACGCCTGGACCTTCCTCAGCCAACCCCACGCCTTCCATGCATTGCTTGATTTACTCAGCGTGGCGATTTGTGGCGGACTCTATATCGTTCCGCTTTACGCTATCATGCAACGGGAAAGCAGCGAAGCACACCGCGCGCGCATTATCGCAGCCAATAACGTGGTGAATGCATTGTTCATGGTAGCTGCCGCCTTGGCAACGCTGCTCATGCTGGCACTGTCCTTTAGCATCCCGGCCGTATTCGCCACCACGGCCATACTCAATGGGCTTGTAGCCATGTATATATGCCGACTACTACCCGATGCATTACTACGCAGCTTTATACGCATCGGGCTGCGCTGCCTGTATCGCTTAGAAATACGCGGCATGGAACACTACCACGCGGCTGGCCCACACACCTTAATCATTGCCAATCATGTATCGTTTCTGGATCCACTGCTCATCGCCGCCGCCCTGCCGGAGCCAGTGACTTTTGCCGTCAACACCCATATCGCCAAACGCTGGTGGATTAAGCCGCTTTTGTCACTGGTAAACGTATTTCCACTCGATCCCACCAATCCACTGGCCGCAAAATCGCTGATTGAAGCCCTGCGCGAAAACCGTAAATGCATGATCTTCCCGGAAGGGCGTATTACTACCACCGGTTCTTTGATGAAAATATATGAAGGTCCCGCCGTCATTGCTGACAAAGCAGGGGCGCAGCTGCTTCCCATCCGCATCGACGGCGCAGAGCGCACGCCCTTTTCCCGTCTTCGCGGCACGCAACGCCTCTGCTGGTTTCCCAAAATCACCCTCACTATTCTGCCTTCGTGTCAGCTAAATATTCCCGAAGAAATAAAAGGTAAACACCGCCGTCAGCGTTCGGCACTTCAGCTGTATGACATCATGTCCCGCATGATGTTTGAAAGCGCCCATTATCGTCAGCCCCTTTTTACCTCACTGCTCAATGCACGCGACATACACGGCGGAAAGCACATAATTGTTGAAGACATGGCACGCGCGCCCCTCACGTACCGCACGTTTATTGCCAAAACATTCGTCATGGGCCGCATGTTCCACCGAGCCATCGGCATAGAAAGCAACGTAGGATTATTACTCCCCAACGTCACCGGCAATGCATTAAGCTTTTTTGGGTTACATGCCTTTGGTCATGTACCTGCCATGTTGAATTTCAGCGCTGGGCCTGCACAAATCGTCAATGCATGTCAGGCGGCATGCGTTACCAGTGTAATCACTGCGCATAAATTTATCACGATGGCCTCGCTGGAGCCTGTGGTGCAAGCACTTACGGAGGCCAATATTCGCGTTATCTATCTAGAAGATTTTCGCGCGCAACTCACACTGGCAGACAAATTATATGGCCTTCTCGCCACACTTGCCCCGCGCATACCCTATGCATGCCTGCCAAAGCCTCCCGCCGATGCGCCCGCCGTTATCCTGTTCACGTCCGGCTCCGAAGGCACGCCAAAAGGGGTGGTATTAAGCCATGCCAACGTGCAGGCCAACCGCCTGCAACTAGCGGCATGCGTAGATTTCGGACCAACAGATATTGTATTTAACTGCTTACCGATGTTCCACTCCTTTGGCCTCACCGCCGGAACCTTATTGCCGCTATTATCCGGCATTCGCACCTTCTTTTATCCCTCACCTCTGCATTACCGCATCATCCCGGAGATCATTTACGACACCAATGCTACCATGCTGTTTGGCACCGACACCTTCCTCTCCGGCTATGCCCGTTTTGCGCAGCCCTATGATTTCCACACCATCCGTTATGTCTTCGCCGGTGCTGAAAAACTGCGCGAAGAAACACGCAAGAATTATATGGAACGTTTTGGTATCCGTATATTTGAAGGCTACGGCGTCACCGAAACCGCACCGGTCATTGCCGTGAATACCCCCATGTATTGCAAACCCGGTACCGTGGGCCGTTTTATTCCAAGCGTTGAATACCATTTAGAACCGGTACCCGGCATTGAAGAAGGTGGTCAATTATGGGTCCGCGGCCCCAACATCATGCTCGGCTATTTTAAAAGCGATAACCCCGGCGTGCTCCAACCACCCGCAGAAGGCTGGCACGACACCGGTGACGTGGTGGCCGTAGACGACACCGGCTATATCACCATCAAAGGCCGCGTAAAACGCTTCGCTAAAATCGGCGGCGAAATGGTGTCGCTGGCGGCAGTGGAAGCAATCGCCGTGAAATGCTGGCCCGAACACATGCACGCCGCCATCTCCATCCCCGATGCGAAAAAAGGTGAGCAAATCGTACTGCTCACCACGCACGAAGAAATCACCCGCGAAACCCTCATGCCCCACTTCCGCACCCACGGCCTCACCGAACTTGCTCTACCCCGCACCGTCATGTGGGTAAAAGAAGTGCCGATGCTAGGAACAGGGAAAATAGATTATGTACGGGCGAAAGAAATGGGCATGCAGAGCGGTTCGTGACCGCAATATTACCAGCTTAATCACTGCCCGGCAGCATCAGCCGCTCCACGCGTCCACCGCCTGCTATATGCGTCGCTAAAATTTCATCCACATCTGCTTCGGTTTTATAGGTATACCACGTGCCTTCGGGGTAAATCACCATGCACGGGCCAAGTTCGCAGCGGTCAAGGCACCCGGCAGTATTTACGCGCACTTTTGGCAAACCGAGTTCTTTTGCCCGCTTCTTCATGTAATCCCGCAACCCTTCCGCGCCTTTTTCGGCGCAGCAACCGCGCTTATGGCCAGGATCACGGCGATTAGTGCAACAGAAAATATGGGATTTAAATAGCATGCGGGTGGCTTAAAAATAGCGCCCCAATAGTTGAATGAGGAAATTCAATAGCAGGATCAGAATAATCGGTGAAATATCCACCCCACCTAAATCCGGCATCCAGCGGCGGATGGGTTTCAGCACCGGGTCTACCAGGCGGAACAATGCATAATCCAGCTTGGCAACAAACGGATTGCGGCGATTCACAATGTCAAAATACGTCAACGCCCCTAAAATTGCCCATGCCATGACGACATAGGTGTATAGGTTAATGATTTGAATGGCAAAACCGGCAAAGAGCGACATAGGTCTTATGTAGCGCGACTCGTGCGCCGGGTCAAGCGGGCTCCTGTTGACTCATGCAATGCAACGTGCCCAAGCCCAGCACAAAATCCACCGCGTGAATGCCGATGATCTCCCGTTTCGGGAAACATTCCGCCAGCAAATTCAGAGCAATTCGATCCGCAGGATCATTAAAGGTAGGCATCAATACCGCACCATTAATGATCAGAAAATTCGCATACGATACCGGCAAACGCTGGCCTTCAAAATATAGCGGGCGGGGCATAGGAAGCTCGATAATATCCAGCTGCCGCCCTTTTTCGTCGCGCGCTTTTTTCAAGCGCTTCACATTATCGGTCAGGGGTGCGTAATTGGGATCGGTTTTGTTACGCTCCACTACGGTCGCCACTGCGCTTGGAGCCACAAAACGCGCCAGGTCGTCAATGTGCCCATGCGTATCATCACCGTCAATCCCGCGGCCCAGCCAAATCACATTTGGCGTACCGAGATACAGGGCAAACACAGCTTCGTAATCCTCATGCGTAAATCCCGGGTTACGACATTGAATGTCGGAAAGCAGGCATTCTTCACTGGTAAGCAATGAGCCTGCGCCATTTACATCAATCGCGCCGCCTTCCAGCACCACGCGCTTGCCTTTATGCATAGGCTTTATAAGCGGCAATTGGTTATAGGCAGCAATCTGCTCCGGCACATGTGCGTCTTGCTTGTGGTCAGGATATTTCGCCCAGGCATTAAAGCGGAAATGCAACATGGCTTTTTTGTTCTTGGCATCACGCACAAAAATGGGGCCAGAATCGCGCAGCCAAATTCGGTTGGTAGGAACGCGCAATAATTCCACCCGGTCCATCGGCGCATGCGCAAGCTCAAGCACCGTACATGCCGCCGCTTCTTCCCGCTCATCCCGCACCAATAAGCGCACGGTCTGGTGCGCCGCGATGTGGCGGATAATTTCCCCGTATACCCAGGGGATTGGCTGGAACTTCCCCGGCCAATCCGCACGCTTGCGCGGCCATGCAAGCCAAGTCGCTTCTTGCTTCTCCCACTCGGCAGGCATGCGATACGCGGTTGTCACTATTTACTCCAACGCTCCGTAATCCCACCAAACGCATCTACCCGGCGATCCCGGAAAAACGGCCAATGACGGCGCGTTTCTTCGATAAGTTGGGTGTCCAACTCAGCCATAATAATTTCTTCTTTGTCCGTACTACCTTGTGCCAAGGGGCGACCAAATGGGTCGAAAATGAACGAGCTACCAAAGAATTCAATTCCCTGCCCCACGCCGGCTTCATGCCCCACACGGTTCGCAGCGGCCACATAGACGCCATTAGCAATCGCGTGCCCACGTTGCACGGCAATCCATGCCTCACGTTGGGCTACCCCAAACTCCGCTTTTTCGCCTGGATGCCAGCCAATGGCAGTCGGGTAGCAAATGACATCTGCGCCTTGCATGGCAGTTAAGCGCGCCGCCTCAGGATACCACTGATCCCAGCACACTAATGTGCCCACGCGCGCACGCGCCGTGTCAAAGGCCTGAAAGCCTAAATCACCGGGCGTGAAATAATATTTTTCGTAATACAGTGGATCATCCGGGATATGCATCTTGCGATACACCCCCGCCAGCCCGCCGTCCACGTCATGAACTGTCGCCGTATTATGGTAAATCCCCGCCGTGCGCCGTTCAAAGAGTGAGCCGATGATGACCATTTTATGTTTG
>CAZGVV010000018.1:6408-20184 GCA_964529155.1 uncultured Rickettsiales bacterium | reverse complement strand
CAATGCCTGCGTTGCAGGCCCCGGCACAGCTTCAGCCAAATTAAAAATATCCGGATTTTCTTCCTGACAAAAATACGGTGATAAAAATAATTCAGGAAGGCATGCCACCTGCACGCCTTTCGCAGCAGCTTGCTCCAACATTTCAATCGCGTGCGCCATATTGGCGTCACGGCTGGATTGCATGCGCATTTGGATCAGGCCAAGGATAAATTTCCGGTGTGTCATAGGCGCTACATACGTGATTACAGGTAAAAAGGCAATAGCTTAGCTAGCCGGAACCTGGCGTTTTCCGCCAAATATCCGCACACCGATATTGAGCGTCATAATAACCGCCAGCAACACCAGTGCCGCCGCCCACGCCTGGCGATGCCAATCAGCATAAGGGCTTACGGCATAGTTGAAAATATATACTGGCAATGAGGGCATAAAATCACTGGGCGACGTGGGCCAATATTGGTTGCTGGATGCCGTAAGCAACAGCGGTGCCGTTTCCCCCGCAATACGCGCAACCGACAGAAATAGCGCGGTAATAAGCGTAGGCAATGCAGCCGGAAGCACGACACGCATCACCGTTTGCCAGCGCCTTGCGCCCAGCGCGTCACTGGCATGGCGCAATTCCTGCGACACCAGCAGAAGCCCCTCCTCTGCCGCCCGCATAAACACTGGAACCATCATAATCGCTAATGCCACTGCCCCCGCCCAACCGGAAAAATACCCCATGGGCCTTACCACCAGGCTATAGGCAAAAATACCAATCACAATAGAGGGTACACTGGCGAGCAATTCAGCAATAAACCGCACAGCAGGACCCAGCCGCTTGCTGCGGTATTCCGCCAAATAAACCGCCGCCAAAAATCCTACCGGTACCGCCATCACCGTAGCAAGACCGACGAGCATGGCGCTGCCAAGCATCGCATTAGCCATCCCGCCGCCATTTTCACCCACAGGTGCGGGCAACTGGGTGAAAAAATTCCAGTCCAATGCGCCCAGCCCTTCAAACAATAAATAACCTAAAATGAAAAACAAAGGAGCGATGGTAATTGCCATCGCCATCCCCAGCATACCCGCAGCCACGCCATTAGCCCTTCGCGCAGCCCGGTGACGGGTTACTGGAATATTGTTTTCCATGGGATGTGGAATAGCCAGCGGAGTAATAACCGTAGATACACTTTCTTGCGATTTTTCTTTCCGACTCGCACGAGCAGGCCGCCCCATCCGGCGCAGCAGCAATTTAGCCAGCGCATTCATGGTGACACTCACCAGCATTAAAACCAACCCTAATTCCACTAGTGCCGAAAGGTATAAATCATAGGTTGCCTCAGTGAATTCATTAGCAATAACACTGGCAATGGAATTGCCGGTAGCAAATAATGAAAGCTTAATAATGGCGCTATTTCCAATCAGCATGGTCACCGCCATGGTCTCACCAAGCGCACGGCCGAGTGCAATAAAACACCCTCCAATGATCCCCGGCTTTGCATATGGCAAAATGATCGAACGTAATATCTGCCACCGCGTCGCACCGAGCGCCATTCCACCTTCCCGCTGCGCCCTGGGCACGGCACGAAATACGTCATAGGTGATGGAGGAAATATAGGGAATAATCATAATGGCAAGCACGATGCCCGCCGGTAAAATACCAACACCACCACGATCTGGGCCACCTAAATTCAGCACGACTGCTTGCAATAACGGCGCCAGCACGAACAATCCCCAGAAGCCATATACCACGCTTGGCACCGCCGCCAGCATTTCCACCAGCGGCGCTCCAACACGCTGCAGCCAATACGGTGCATATTCCGATAAGAACGCCGCCGTTGCCACCCCCAATGGCACTGCTATCATTAACGCAATGGCCGACGTGCTCACCGTTCCATAAATAAACGCCAATGCCCCGAAATGGCGGTGACTAGGTTCAGGTTCCCACACAGAATTGATTAAAAATCCTGGACCAATTTGCATCATCGCTGCCCAGGATTGTTGCAACAATACAATCACCAACAATAGGGCCAACACAATGATAAGCAGCGCTGCCCCCCGGCACAAACCACTAAACACGCGATCTGCAGCACTCATGATGCCTTCTCCCATTTCTCCAGCTTACGCGCAATACGCTGTGCTAGCGTAGCCGGTAGTGGCGCATAATGAAAATCTTTTGCAAAATGCTGGCCGTCCTGCGTGATGAATCGAATAAAATCTAAAATCAAATGACGCTTCTCCGTCGGTTGATTGGCATAAAAAATCGCCCAGCTAGTGCCACTGATCGGATAAGTACCCTGTCCCGGACCGTTGGCAATCGAATACCTAAAATCCTCAGGAATACTCGCTATACCGGCATCTGCTGCGGCAGTCACTGATTCCAAATTAGCTTCGACAAACACCCCTTCACGGTTTTGCACCATGCCAAACTGCATCTGATTTTGCATTGCATAGACTAATTCAATGTATCCCAGACTTCCTTCATTGCGCGCAATTTGCCCGGCCACACCTTCATTACCCTTCTGCCCAATACCAACCGGCCAATTAAGCGACGTTCCCGCCCCAATCTCTTTTTTCCATGCAGCACTTACCCGGCTTAAATAATCAGCCCACAAATATGTGGTGCCGCTCCCATCCGATCGATGCACTACAGCAATGCTTTTATCTGGCAATCTTACCCCAGGATTAATTGCCTGAAGTGCCGGATCATTCCATTGTGTAATACGGCCCAGGAAAATTTCCGCCAATACAGGCCCCGTAAAGCGAATTTTTTCTTTTATTTCAGGAAGGTTATAGGATGGAACCACCCCTCCCATCACCAAGGGAATATGGATCACTTCGCCGCCCTGTTCCTGCGCACGCTTTAATTGTTCGTCGTTCATCGGACTATCGGAACACCCAAAATCAAATAATCCGGCGCTCATCTGCCGAATTCCTGCCCCTGATCCTACGGATTGGTAATTCACCTGAATATGGCGATGCTTATAATATTCGCTCGTCCATTTGCTCATCATAGGATAAATAAAAGTGGAACCACCGGCATTTAATCGCTCTTCGTGGCGGCACCCCTGGCTTGCAACGGCAATTAGGCACAGCAACGCCGCAAACGCGATACGCGAGGCAATGGACATGACTGCTAAACCTCTCCTGCCAGCCGGTTTCTGCGCCGGTTCTAGCGATCACAGCTCAAAAGTCAATGGCGACAGATAAACATCCTATTTTCTTGTATCTCGTTTTTTATCTAGACGCTATATGTGGTGCATGAAGCTTCGCATACATTGTTTCTGGGCCAGTGAGCATATGCATTCATTTTTGCAGTTAGCTTTTGGCCTATCCTTACTATTTCGCGGATATTACGTCTTATTATTCAACCCTATCAATAACATATTTTCAGATCCTGAACGCTGGTGGTCGCATACAGAAACGTTTTTCCATCCACGACTTTTTGGCAGCAGCGACCCGATAATGTACCAGGCGTATTTAACCGCTATACGCTTCTTATCTATGGATAATATTTGGGCAATTGGCCTATTTACCAGCATATTATCCGCGTTATTGCCGTGGTTTTGGTATAAGGCGCTTCAAGAACTGGTATCAAAAAACTGGGCATTAGCTGGGGCAACCGCCATCGCTCTCATGCCATCACTTATCATGATTTACAGCTACTTCATGAACGAAACACTGTTGCTTACCTTAATGGCTGCTAGCATATGGCTTACGCTGCGTGCCTGGCGATTAGGCAGCCTTACGTCCTATGCATGGGCGGCATTGGTATGGGCTTTAGCGAGCTATACACGCATGACTGCGCTTCCTATGGCAGCCATTTGCTTAGCAGTGCTATGCCTGGGCAAACCTTGGCAACGCATATTAAATAGAGCTACGCTTACTGTAATACTCTTTGGCGCAATGCTTATTCCTGCCTGCTGGCATTCACAAGTAAGGCTCAATTTTTGTGCACCTTTTGGATTTACCGCATATAACGCTATCCATAATGCTGCACAAACTGCCAATATTGATTTTTCGGTCGTAGAGAATGGAGGATATCACTTTGGGCAATGCGCCATCAATAATCAACCATTCGCCCCCTTTTCCACATGGCAGCCGAAAGCGACGGGGAGTTTCCATTTTACCATCGACCCTGCACATGGACGAACGGATTGGAACGTAGCTTTAGAAGAAGCACATGCGTATCCAGGTAAAACATATACGCCGTGGAAAATGTGGTTTGTAAATCTTATAAAATTATTTCTGGACCCTTCCTGGCCAGACAATAATAACGCTATTTGGATGGGTTGGCTCGCCATTCAAAGTCGGTGGCTTATACTCCCGCTTTTCATAGAACTGATTGGACTCACCATGCAATGCAGGCGTGCGCCATGGCGCGTATTATTAGTGCCGGCCCTGGGCTTGATATTAATGGGAATGCTTGGCATGCAACAGCAATTCACCGTAGAAGGTCGTTACCGTAAACCTGCGGAGCCACTATTAATCGCCGGCGTCGTTATCCTGCTATATCACCGCCGTTATAAGGCAACGTGCAATGGCACATTATCATCCCACAGCACGCAAGTGCCAACACCCGCAGCTTGAGCTGCTTGCATATCGCTTTCATTATCACCGATCATAATGGATGCTGGCATATCGATATCCCATTCTGCTTTTGCTTGCAGTAACATGCCCGGCCTGGGTTTGCGGCAATTACATGCTTCTCGGTAAATACCCTGGCCATGCTCAGCATGATGTGGACAAAAATAATATGCTGCTAGAGGAGCATTTTCTTGTGCAAAACGCTTACTCATCCATTGCATTAATGCATGAAAATCTGCTTCGCTATAAAACCCACGCCCAATTCCCGCCTGGTTAGTAATAACAATAATTAAATAGTTATGCGCAGATGCCGCTCGGGCTAAAACAAAAATCTGATTATTAAATATAATATCTTCTGGTCGGTAGATATAACCCGCGTCTTTATTAATTACGCCATCCCGATCAAGAAATAAGGCCTTGCGCATCTTAGCATCTCATTTATCATAAAATGATTATTTTAAAAGGTTATGCCATGCCCTGCGGAAGAATGAAAGATCTTCAAAACATATCTGAAGTATATTTTTACCATGACTAATTCTTCCCCTTTAAAATACAAAACACCAGACGAATTAGTCAAAGATTTACTGTCTTTCGGAAAAAATATTCGCGTCACGCGCGGTGCATTTAATTATTCGTGTGAAGGTAAAGTACAAGACATGGACTGGAACCATATGGACCAGTTACATCGTCCTTATATTCATAAGACGTACTTGAAAAATGTTCGTATTGCCCTAGGGCATAATTTTGCTCTTTCCCTCATGCGCTGGGGTCGGTGGCCTTTTTTTATTACGGTCAGCGATATTTATATAAAAGAAGGATTATTTTACCAAAACCTCACTCTTTGCGGCCTTATTTTTATTCACAATATCATGCATTGGACACAACAGGGCGAACTAGCGCATCTTAACATGCAGTGGATTATTAGCTCGCACTGGCTATTAAAACCCTTACACCGCACACTAGACCGAAAATTCACACGACTAAACATACGCCTGCAAAAAGAAGATGCCTTCATTCGCAACCAACGAAATGCATTACGTAAAACAGGTTATGCATTCACGTCTGACCCAGTTAATTACTACACTTCAAACATGCTGCACAATCATACCATCTATCCGCGCCTAGAGGATAATGCAGCCATTTTTATAGAAAATATAAAAGAACAATGTAGCGTGCATCATTTTGGCGCATTATCATTTATTACTAAACTTCAGGACAACCATATTCTTCTCTGGCCCGGCATCTGCCCTCATGAAGGGGCCGAATTAATTACAGGAACCTTACGTGATGATTGCAAAATCACATGTCCATGGCATGGCCTTAATTTTACTCCTGTAAAATTATCATTAAAACATCCAACTGCCAGCATGTATGGATTTAATTATGCGCTAAAAGATACGGCGATTCACATCTCGCAATCAGCCCAAAACTAATCCCTAAATATTACTATTGCATAGTATTTTTGCTCGAGAATCTTCCCATACCAAATCTATGTAATGCGTTCCACAGGATGTTTGATCAGGAGTTAGTCCCAGCTCATAAATCACAAATGACAACTCACGCGGTATTCCACGCATCGTAGATTTAAAAACTGCTGAATCACGCAACGCAACTGTTTTTGTATACAAAAATTCAGAATCAGAGCGCAAAAAAATAAAACGGTTTTCTTTATTGGCGAATATTCCTTCTAATCTGCCGGGGCTATAGGGATAATAATGCACATCTTTGTATGCTTGATTGGTGGCTGGAAAAATAAAAAAAGTCGCACACATAACCGTCATAGTAAACGCAACGCCCGCCATCAAAGGCATCCGTGTTTTTTCCCATATTAATGCAAGAAATATAAGCAAGAATATAACGCAAAATGCACCGTAATAGTATAATCCCCATACTCGCGGCCTAACATCCCCCAAAGACACACTCATCAATATGCCTTCATATATAAAAGCCGCGACTACTACGCAGAAAATACGCCACATAAGCCCTGATTCTGTTCTTACACTTCTCTCTATTTTCCGTATTTGCTGTGCCATAGAAAACAGCCGCTGCGTTTTCCAGGCGGCCACTAAAACAAAACCGACAAATGCCGCTATCATGTAAACAATCATGTAGAATAAAAAAGTATAATAGTACGTATTGGGAAGCCACGGATCGATAAGTCCAAAACTGTCCATTACAATAGATTGCGTATTGCCAATAATATTACCTAAAGTCACAACGTAATCATGATATGGTAATCTCAACGAAAGTAATTTCGTCATCACTTGGGCAGAAATATATCCTTGGCTGGGATCTGGATACCCTGCCAGTATAATAAGCGCAGGCATTGCCCAACGAATCGCCGATGCATATAGCACTGGAATACTTAAAAATAAGGCCAGTGTCCTTTTATTATAAAAAACCAATCGCGGAAATAACAGAACAAGTGCCGGATATATCACCGACACGACCTCATCAAAAAATAAGCTAATCAGCAAAATGAGGCTTAACCCTGCAAAATGCAGTGTTACAAAACCCCGCCCCTCTTTTCGCTTACGATCCTGTCCGGCTCCAAGCCACAAAATCAGCAAAATACATACATTGGCAATAGCTTTTGCAGGGCGAAACAGCATGACCTCAAGAGATAATATGCCAGGATTGCTTAAATAAAGCGCGACTATTAGCAGTGCTATCCAAGCTTGGACGTTGAATCTTCTCACTATGCTAAAAAGCAATAATGGCGCAACAACAAGTGTGAGCGGCCAGGTTAAAGATAACGATGGCAACACCATGCCTTCTCTCCATAACATGGCTCGAAATGGTGTATCAAAAAGCTCAAATATGTCAGATAAGGGGCGAGTTATCCTGGGGATATATTCGAAAATAGGCCAATTCAACCCATGCCTTATATCACTGAAAGACGAAGGGAATCCCCATGCAGCAATCTGCGGTTTCCACGAACCGACCTCAACAAGTTGCCACGCAATACCGTAATCTGTAAGAAGCAATACCGTTTGATAATACGCAATAATAACAGGAATAATACATAAAATAGTCGCCACGCAATTGCCATGCGATGCAATCCATCGGTTTAATGTATTTATTTTTTCCAGACCGTTCTCCGCGCCATCCTGTTCAGAAAATAATACCTTGCGCATAGACGCACCTTGTTTATCATATTTCATTATCCTGGAAATGGTTTATGGCATGCTCGATTCAATAACAAAAGACATTCAACAAACCCGGGCTGCCATTGACGCAGTGTTAGCCGATACGGCATTACTTAAGCAAGTAGTCCAAATGACAGAGCATTGCGTTTCTGCACTGACAAAGGGCAATAAGATTATGTTTTGCGGCAATGGCGGCTCTGCAGCAGACTCACAGCACCTTTCCGCAGAATTGGTCAGTCGACTGAATTATAAACGCCCTGGTTTATCTGCCTTAGCACTGACTGTAGACAGCTCTGCTCTCACCGCTATTAGTAATGATTATGGCTTTGAACATGTTTTTTCCCGGCAAATAGAAGCCATCGGCAAACCGGGTGACGTTTTGATCGCCATCTCAACCTCGGGCAATTCACCCAATATCCTTAAAGCCATCGAAACTGCAAAATCAAATGGCATAATGGCCATTGGAAAAACCGGGATGAGCGGCGGGAAAATGGTTGATTTATCTGATATCTGCCTATGCATACCCTCCAATCACACCCAAAAAATCCAGGAATGCCACATGATCCTTGGGCATATTTATTGTGGTTTAATCGAAGAAAATTTATTTGGTGAACAATATAATCCTGCACGCACCCCTTCCGGCAGAGTCGCCTAATGCAGGCCATTATTTTAGCCGGAGGATTTGGAACTCGGCTAAAATCAGCAATTGGCGAGGAAATTCCAAAACCGATGGCCCCCATTTCCGGTGAGCCGTTTCTTGCGCATTTCCTACGTTATCTGAAAGCACAAGGTATTTATGAAGTCGTGCTTTCGCTGCATCATTTAGGTTATGTCATTCGTGATTATTTTGGTGCCACATTTGAAGGCATGCCACTCTTTTATACACAGGAAAAAGCTCCCCTAGGGACAGGCGGCGCGCTACGTTATGCAATGGCCGAATTCCCTTGCCAGCACCCATTATTTGTAGCGAATGGAGATTCTTTTGCTGCAATTAACTTATCGGCTATGCGGGATGCGCACATAACGGCCAAAACATCCCTTACTATCGGACTACGCGAAATGCGTGATTGTAGGCGATATGGTGAAGCGCTGATCGATACCCATCAATGCGTCACCGCATTCCAATACCCCGGCAGGCCACAACCAGGTTGGATTAGTACAGGAAATTACATTATAAATCCTGATCTCTTTCAGCACCACTCACTTCCTGATCATTTTTCCTTTGAAGCGGATTTCCAGCAGCCTTTTGTTACGGAACTCAAGCCCCTTGCCTGGAAGAAATGCAGTTATTTCATTGACATCGGCATGCCAGATGACTATGCGCGGGCTCAAGAAGAATTAGTGCAACATATGAACAAAACCCCACAAGCAGCAACATGACAAAAAAAATCGCATTTATTACCGGCATCACCGGCATGGTCGGATCGCACTTAGCCGATTTTTTGCTGGAAAAAACAGAATGGGAAATTCATGGACTTACGCGCTGGCGCAGCCCACTGGACAATATTTCCCATCTTTTGCCGCAGATTAATCGCAAAGAACGTATCAACCTACTTTATGGCGATCTCCGTGACAGCGATTCTATTAATGAAGCCGTGCGCGTGAGCCAACCTGATTACGTATTCCACTTAGCCGCGCAAAGTTACCCTAAAACCAGTTTTACCGCGCCATTAGATACTTACGAAACCAATATCCAAGGCACCAGCCGAGTACTGGAAGCGCTCCGGCAATACAAGAAAGATGCAGTAATCCATGTCTGCGCCAGCTCAGAAGTATTTGGACGCGTACCAAAAGAAAAATTACCCATTGATGAAGAATGTACATTTCATCCCGCAAGTCCTTATGCCATTTCCAAAGTAGGAACTGATTTAATAGGCCGTTATTATGCAGAGGCGTACGGCATGAAAGTCATGACCACACGTATGTTTACCCATACGGGTCCACGCCGGGGCGACGTATTTGCCGAATCAACATTTGCCAAACAAATCGCTATGATTGAAGCCGGGCAAATTGCTCCCGTGCTTAAAACTGGAAATCTGGATTCCTTACGCACTTTTGCCGATGTACGGGACGCAGTAAATGCTTACTACATGCTTGTCACCATAAACCCACAAGGTGGCCAATATTATAATATTGGTGGACAATATACTTGCACTGTTCAGTCAATGCTGCAGTATTTACTATCTCTTTCTCCCATGAAAGATGAAATCACGGTAGAATCTGATCCTGAGCGCCTCCGCCTTATTGACGCGGACCTGCAGGTGCCAAATACCGCTAAATTTGAAGCCCATACCGGCTGGAAACCACACATTCCCTTTGAAAGAACCATGCAGGATTTATTAGATTATTGGCGTGAGCGAGTTAAACAGGGCAACCAGTTTTTAACGCGCTAAATTACGGAACACCTTATGACAGACAAGCATATTCAGGCCATTCAGCAACACATCACCGCGTATTGCGCTGAGCATTTTAATTTTGGATTTGATGTTAAAAATCCTTCAGTACGCCTGCATGAACCAGGATTTGGTGCCGATGAAATCAGCGCCATGGTGGCACAGTCACTTTCCACCATGGTAACTATGGGGCCGCAAGTACGCGCATTTGAAGAAAAATCAGCCGCGTATTTTGATGCGAAATATGCTCTCATGAATAATTCTGGCTCCAGCGCCAATCTTTTGGCGGTAGCTGCGCTGGCCAATCCGGCATGGAACGATGCGCGCGGCCATTTAAAACCCGGCGACGAAGTAATCGTACCCGCACTTTCCTGGGCCACTACCGTCTGGCCGTTGATTCAGCATAATTTAATTCCGGTATTTGTGGATTGCGATCCTGCAACCTATAATTTCGATTACACTAAGCTTGCGGCTGCCATCACCCCAAAAACGCGCGCAATTATGCTTGTGCATGTGTATGGCAATCCCTGTGACATGGATATTATTAATGCGTTAGCAAAAAAGCATAATCTCTACGTCATCGAAGATACCTGCGAATCCATGGGCGCAAAATTTAAGGGCCACTATATCGGCTCACTAGGTGACGTTGGCACAATGAGTTTATATTATTCTCATCACATCACCACTTTTGAAGGCGGCCTCTGCTTTACCAATAACTTTGCGCTTATCGAGTTAATGCGCATACTGCGCGCCCATGGCTGGAGCCGCGAAGCAGATGAAAAAGAGCACTACATCCAGGAATATCCTGATATCGACCCACGCTTTATTTTTATTAATATTGGCTACAATCTGCGGCCAACGGAAGTACAGGCCGTTATGGCTATGCAGCAACTGCCAAAGCTTGTCCAATACATAGAAAATCGCCGCCGAGCACATGCCACTTACCGCACATTACTCAGCAAATACAATAATTACTTTCGCTTCCAAGATGAGCAAGAAGGCGGGGTCGCCAGCTGGTTTGGTTTTTGCATTACATTAAAAGAAAATACACCCTTTAGCCGCAAAGAACTCACCACATTTCTTAATCGCCACAACATAGAAACACGCCCCATTATTGCAGGAAACATGGCACTTCATCCTGCTTTAAAAATGTACCCACATCGCGTCTCGGGAACGCTAGAAAATTGCAACACTATTATGAACCGCGGCTTTGCCATTGGCTGTCACCATGCAATAAGTGAGGAAGCATGCACATACGTGGCCACCTGCATGGATGAGTTTATGGCTAAACAGGGAGCAAGAACCGTAGCATAATATTTTTTGCACTTAAAATTTCTAAGGAATATGTTGATGAAACAAAAAATTCTTATTTGCGGTGCAACGGGTTTTGTCGGCCGCAATATAGCCGAGCGTTTTGCCGCAAACCCTGATTACGAGGTCCACGCCGTACGCTTCAATCGGCCCGAATATCCATTAAAAAACGCCATTTGGCACAAGGCAGATTTACGTGATCCCGCCACACTGGAGAAGCTTATCAGCGGCATGGATATTGTGGTGCAAGCTGCGGCCACCACATCCGGGGCTAAGGATATTGTAACCAAGCCATTTATGCATGTAACCGATAATGCGGTTATGAATTCCTACCTTTTTCGAGCTGCATTTGAGAAAAAAGTAAAGCACGTCATATTCTTTTCCTGCACCGTTATGTATCAAAGCGGCTCTACACCACTCAAAGAAACAGACTTTGATGCAAATTTTCCTCTCCACCCTCGCTATTTCGGCGTAGGAAATACCAAGCTTTATCTAGAAAAAATGTGCGAATTTTTTGCCGGTATTTCTAACACAAAATTCACCGCGATCCGCCATTCCAATATTTACGGACCTTATGATAAATTCGACCTAGAACGCAGCCATTTTTTCGGCGCTACCATCACCAAAGTAATGACCGCTATTGATAAAATATCGGTCTGGGGCACAGGTGAAGAAGAGCGCGATTTATTACATGTCGATGATTTATGCGATTTTGTAGAAGCAGCCATCGCCAAGCAACCCGAAAAATACCGTCTTTATAATTGTGGATTGGGTAAAGCGCATGCGGTTATTGACGTGGTAAAGAAAATTATCACCGCTTCAGGTAAAAATCTTGCTATTGAGCATGACCTCACACAACCGACCATAAAAACCTCACTCTCACTTAACTGCGAACTTGCCCATCGAGAGCTTGGCTGGAAACCTCATATTTCATTAGAAGACGGCATTAAACGCACCACATCCTGGTGGAATCAACATATTGATCGCGCTACACTCGCGCCATATCCATTGAAACAAAATCTATAGCCATACGCATCATTACCACCGAGTATTCATATAAATGCCTTATAAACGCCTTATCTTACTACTGCTTATAGGCATGTCCGGCTGCGTAAGCTGGTTTTTCTACCAACACCAGATCATAACTTCCGAACAATTTTTTCAGTATATTGAAAACTACCCTGTCTGGGCCCCTATCATCTATGTAGTAGCCACTGTTATCAGCAACCTGCTGCTATTACCTCTGGGGCTTCCATTAAATTTAGGGGCGGGCATTGTTTGGGGAATGTTCTGGGGAGGTGTGTTAACCAGCATCGCCGCCACCCTCTCCGCGATATTCGCTTATTTCATCGCGCGTTACTTCGCTCAAAACATGCTCACTGCCTATATCCATAAAAAAGGATGGGAAAAATTACTGCACGTCACCCGCACCCATGACTGGCAACTCATCTTTCTTACACGGGTAAATCCATTAATTCCCTTTTGCGTTATGAATTATCTTTTTGGGCTCACCACCATTTCTTTTACGCGCTACATAATCGTAACTATTGCCACCAACATGTTGCTGTGCTTCACCTTTTCCGGCATCGGCAGCTCCATCGCCACACTAAAGCTTACAGGCAACCTTCACCGCGCCATGATTGAATTAGGGTTGGCGCTGCTGGCTGGTACGGCAATCTATTTTTTACGTCTTGTGTTGGGCAAAAAGACGAATAAGTAGTATCAAGCCCAAGAATCCATTACATAAATAGCATGCAATTACAGAAAGTTTCCGCCTATGACATTCTACGCCAATAAAAATGTACTCGTCACGGGCGGCACAGGATTAATCGGACGCCCGTTAGTAGAAATGCTGTTAGCCGCAGGCGCGCATGTAACCGTGGCTTCATTGGATGACCCCTCACGGGCTCCCCAAGGCTGCACTTTTGTGCGCGTTGATCTACGTGAATTCTCAGCATGCCAAAAATTGTGTGACAGCCAACACATCGTGTTTCAGCTCGCAGGAGTAAAAGGCTCCCCTGCAATGACGGCCAAACGCCCAGCAAGCTTTTTTGTTCCCACCCTGCAATTTTCTATAAACATGATGGAAGCAGCCCGGCGTGCAGGCGTTGAACGCTTTTTATTCACAAGCTCTGTCGGAGTGTATTCTCCGGCAGAAGTTTTTTATGAAGACGATGTCTGGAAAACATTTCCCTCCCCTAATGACCGCTTCGCAGGATGGGCCAAACGCATGGGTGAATTGCAGGCAGAAGCCTATAAAATAGAATATGGCTGGGATAAAATATCCATTGTCCGCCCTGCCAATGTCTATGGACCTTATGATAATTTTGACCCAGAAAACGCCATGGTCATCCCCT
>CAZGVV010000018.1:248-6398 GCA_964529155.1 uncultured Rickettsiales bacterium | reverse complement strand
CGGGCCGTAGAAGGCGAGAATCCACTCACCGTATGGGGAGACGGGTCGCCTATTCGCGACTTTATTCACGCGCGTGACGTCGCACGTGGCATGATGATGGTGGTGGAACAAGGCTTCAATGAACCGGTAAATCTAGGCTCCGGCACCGGTATTACGATTAAACAAGTGGCGGAAATGGTTGCTAAATACGCCCCTCATGGCCCACTTTCCCTTGTGTGGGACACCACCAAACCCGCCGGTGATGCCAAACGCCTGATGGACATGACGCGCGCGCACTCTATCCATTTTAAAAATGAGGTAAGTTTGGAAACAGGCATCCGTGAAACCATGGAATGGTATCTCGCCAATCGCAATGACGCAGATAAGCGCTACATTGCGTTTAATGACCCTGCGATGAAAAAATACGTGCCATCGTAACCGTGGCCTCGCTTGGCATAGGCGCTATCATCGCAAAGCTGTTTTACAAAACACATTCCCTTTTACCGTTGCCGGCGCACACTAAGGTGCTAAAATGGCCCTTTAAATTCATCAATTTCCTTGATTTCATGATCTTCAGGAAGCACCAACTTACCCTGCGGGTCAATGAGCCGATGCGCCGCTGCTGCAATCGTCTTTCCGTTGGGATAAAATACATTCTCCAATGAACGCGTAGTCGGGCACGGCGTATCGGCGAAACCCATACGCTGCATAGGAATTGGCTTCCCATTTAATCCAGCAGGCAAGCGCTCCAACACTTGCATCATAATCTCTGCACTCATACCACATTGCAGCCACGCATTATCCACCACCAGCAAGCGCCGTGTTTTCTTCACCGACTCCACGATCATATCAATATCCAAAGGCCGCAACCAAATGGGGTCAATGACTTCCGCAGAAATTCCCGCAACCTGCAAATAATGACTGGCACGCAACGCTTCCAACACCATGTGCGAAATGCCGACGATCGTCACATCCGTTCCCTCGCGCATGATCCGCCCCTTACCCACGGGGCACACAAATGGCTCCAGCGGCACATAAGACTGCATGTTGCATAGCAACCTATGCTCCATGTAAATCACGGGATTATCATCGCGAATAGCAGCAATTAAACAGCCCTTGGCATCATACGCATTCGACGGCGCCACCACTTTTAAACCCGGCACATGCACAAACATGGAATGCAATGCCTGGCTATGCTGTGCTCCCTGCCCCCAGCTGCGGCCCACCATCGTGCGCACCACCAGCGGCACGTTTACTTGTCCATTATACATGTAATGCGCTTTCGCCGCGATATTCACCAACTGATTCATCGCCAGCATCATAAAATCCATGCGAATATGCACGTGCACAGGCCGGTATCCTGCCATCGCCGCACCGATCGCCATCCCGGTCATTGCATCTTCCGATAACGGCGTACCAAAACAACGCTCAGGACCAAATTTTTCTACAAGCCCAGCGGTTGAACCCTGAATGGCTTTGTGATCATCCACATCCAGCCCGAATACAAACACCCGCTCATCACGTTCCATTTCCTGTACGCATGCTTCAGCCACAGCATCCACATAGCGAATGAGGCGATCTTGTTCCTTTTTAAGCGCTTCCACCTGTTTTTTTAACGTCATATTAGGCTACCGCATATACCCCCCTGGCGATCATTTCCTCACCAGGGAATGGGCTTGCTTCTGCAAATGCAACGGATTCTGACAATTCACGTTCGACATGCTCACGCACTATTTTTGCTTGTTCAGAAGGAAGCATCGCTTCCAGCCGTGTGATTTGGTCATTCTTTTTCCAACGCTCATAGTCTTTGGTATTCCGGTATGGCCCATGATCATGGTCATCCATCGGCCCCACATGCTCCATCCACCGATACGTCGTGCATTCCAGGAATTGCGGCCCACTACCGGCGCGAATCGCCGCCAATGCTTTTTGCGTAGCATCACGTATCGCAAACACATCACCATCATTTACAATCTGTGTCGGAATATCATACGTCTCCACCCGCGCCCGCAAATTCCAGTTTGGCTGGCGGCGCAGGATGGGTGTGTGAATAGCAAAACCGTTATTTTCTACCACAAACAACATCGGCAATTTTTTCAGTGCCGCATAGTTAAGCGCCTCTGAATACCCTCCCTCTTCAGTCGCACCGTCACCACACACGGCTACAACCACACGCTGGTGAGTCGTTTTCTTAGCATCCCACTTCATCACCTGTGCATACCCCATTGCCACGGGAACCGTAGTTCCTACTACTGCTGAGGCTCCCATCACACCGTGTGCCATATCAATTAAATGCATTGACCCGGCTTTACCGGCCGCACATCCCCCCGCTTTGCCATATAATTCTGCCATCATCTGCTTTAAATCCCCACCCTTGGCGAGGTACGTTGCATGACAACGATAGGTATTGGAAATCACATCATCCGCCGCCATCACATCACAAATACCGGTTGCCACTGATTCCTGGCCGATCGATAAATGCACCGGGCTTTTAATGGCGTCAGTCGCATAGACATCACAAATATGTTCTTCCACACGGCGAATAAGCAACATGGAATGAAACAGACGCGCAATCAGCGCGGGGTCATATGGAGTGGTCATGTAAGAAACTTATAACGGCCCGTAGCTCGCTTCACAAGAAGCTTAATACTATTAGACTCTCCAATGGCCATTTAACCTATTATTCGCAATTCCAGGAGAATACACACCTGCACCAGGTGAATTGATTGCTTCCAAATACGTTTTATTAAGCTCCGAAAACAAAGCGAGATCATTTGCTGCAATCATCGTAAAGCGGTCATCTCCACTGGCATATTCTGAAACCTTTATGCCCGCTTGTTTTAATAAGAATCCTGCTGCGGCGGAATCCCATTCACAATTGACTCCATTGACACATCCAGATTTTCGTCCCTCTAAAACATGCATTGCTGAAGCACAAAATGATCCCATACCAGAAATTGTGTGCTTATGGCTTTTTACCGTTTCTATTAGCTTTTGTTTTATTGCCTCAGTAGCAAACCCACCCAATGCAACCTTATTATCTGGTATTTCACTTCTTTTTGCGGTGGCCGGTTGTAATACGCCGCTTATAACAGGAATAATCTGCGTTGTATCATGCTCAGTTGCAAGATACATAGTGCCATCCATTTGCTCTGCCGTTGCATCCGGATGCGGGCAGAAAATAGCGCCAATCACTACTTTTTCACTGTTGTCAGGCTGCCGTTCTTTCAACGCGATGGAAACCGCCCAACGTCTTGATTGCGGATCAGCATATTTATCAGGTTCTTTCCCGCGAATAAAGTTCCCGGTTCCATCGATAGGATCCACTACCCAACGCCGCTTAGCCACATGGGTTTTCGGATGGTCTTTATCTTCTTCACCTGTAAATTCGACGTCCTCAGGAAATAGCCTCCCTAAGCGCTCTTGTAATATCGCTTGAGACTCCCTGTCTCCGAGCGTCACCTTACTGCCATCTTCTTTGATTTCAATACTGTCTATAAAATCTGGCAATGCACGACTCTCCAATGCTTTCTTAGCCCCAGCCAGCAATATTTCCGGCAATTGATTAATTACATTTTGCGTTGTTAGGTCATCCATGCCAAATCTCCAATTAATGAATGATATAATTAACACGAATTAACATGGCGCAGCAACCAAAAATTAGCATTACATGTCAGCAGCCTATATGAGATCAGTATTTCTGATGCTTAGGAAAAATAGCCATCTTATCCTGCAATCCAGATAGCGCCCAACAAAAGTACTGGATTCCACCAAACGCTTTGCGTTAGGATAAAAATCAATGATTGCACTTAAGGACAGTTCACCCCGCATGCATACCCACCATTTCGCTGAATCTGCGTCTGTTAAGGCTGCTTCGTGATTATTTGCCGCACGCCTTATCGCATCTCGTTTTTCGGCGGCGGAACCGATTATCACACCTGGTATCGTGAACACGGTGGCGCGATACTATCCAGCACCATCAATCATTATTGCTACCTAACCTGCCGTTTCCTGCCGCCATTTTTTCCTGAAAAGTCGCGCATTGTCTGGTCACAAATTGAGAGCGTTGCGGATAATGGGGACATTAAGCACCCCGCCGTACGTGCTGTGTTAGAATATCTTCAAATTAATAACGGCGTAGAAATCCATCACAGCGGAGATTTGCCTGCCCGTTCTGGCCTTGGATCAAGCTCATCCTTTACCGTAGGCCTATTGCACGCCATGTATGCATTGCTTGGCCGAATGACAAATAAACGTGAATTAGCATGCCAAGCTGTGCATATTGAACGCAATGTATTGCAAGAAAATGTCGGGGTTCAGGATCAGATTGCAGCTGCATATGGCGGCTTTAATCACACGACTATTTTGCCTAATGGAGATTTTCGCGTTGACCCTGTTATAATGCCCAGAGAGCGTATGGAAGAGTTGCAAAGCCATTGCTTGTTATTTTTTACCGGCGTCTCACGTACTGCTTCCGATATTGCAAAAGAACAAATCGATACCCTTGGTAAAGGCAATAAAAAAGCAGAACTCCAGGAAATCCGCAAAATGGTTGATGAAGCCCTCGCTATTATCCATAATCCTGGAGATTGGAAAGATTTCGGCCGCCTGCTCCATGAAAGCTGGCTTATTAAACGCTCACTCACGAAAAGCATCGCTCCTGAATTTATCGATGAAATTTACCAACGCGCCCAGGCAGCTGGTGCCATTGGCGGTAAATTACTTGGTGCGGGAGGGGGCGGATTCATGCTATTCTTTGCAAAACCAGAAAATCATTTGCGCATCATGCAAGCATTAGAAGATTTACTATGGGTTCCGTTTGAGTTTGAATCCGGTGGCTCAAACATTGTATTCTTTGACCGCAATTCTTATTCACGCATGTCACTTTCCCGCCGCGATTTCTACCACCTCAAAGAAAAAGAAGCTAAGGGCACCAAGGCATCTAAAAATTCCTCTGCGGAAATTTTAGAGATGAGTAATTCCATTTTGCAGCGCGCCCGGCTGCTGACTGTATAGGAACATTTCATTGTTAGAAAAAAACCCGCCCAAAAACGGCACAGCCGAATCCACCTCCATCAACCTCACATTTGAGGATAATCGCTTGTTACCTCTGCTATTTGGAGAACAGGACGCGCATCTGAGCCGCATCGAAAAACGCTTTCATGTCACCACTGCCAGCCGCGGCAACCAAGTTTCCATTTCCGGCCAGGAAACCGCCGTTGAAGCCAGCCGCAACGTATTGCAATCACTTTACAGCAAATTGCAGCGTGGTGATGAAATCGGCATAGGCCAGGTAGATGCCGCAATCCGCATCGCCGCCCATGATATGGATTCCGGCAGTCAAGACCCGCTGCCGGGCATGGAAAATCTTGCCATCAAAACCATGAAAAAACATGTGCGCCCTTATTCGCACGGACAAGCCAACTACATTAAATCCCTGCAGCAATATGATCTGGTGTTCGCTATCGGGCCCGCGGGAACAGGAAAAACTTATTTAGCCGTTGCCATGGCGGTTTCCATGCTCATGGACAAACGCGTTGAACGTATCATTTTATCACGCCCCGCCGTTGAAGCGGGTGAAAAGCTCGGCTTCCTGCCAGGCGACTTAAAAGATAAAATTGATCCTTATTTGCGGCCGCTTTACGATGCATTGTTTGATATGATTCCTGCCGAAAAAGTGCAGCAGTTTATTGATGATGGCGCCATTGAAGTCGCGCCGCTTGCCTTCATGCGTGGCCGTACGCTTGGCAATGCATATGTCATTCTTGATGAAAGCCAGAACACTACTCCTACCCAAATGAAAATGTTCTTAACCCGCCTGGGTGAAAACAGCCGCATGGTCGTTACCGGCGATCTATCGCAGATCGATCTCCCGCGTGATGTAAAATCCGGTTTGCACGATGCACTTCGCAAGCTGGAAGACATTGAAGGCATCACCGTTACCCGCTTTACCGATTCCGATGTCGTACGCCACCCTCTGGCTGCAAAAATCGTGCATGCGTATGATGAATGGGAACGCAAGAAAAAAGGGTGATTATTAAACCTCTTACATATGGCTTATTCATTAGATTTCCAACTGGATCATCCCGGCTACCGCACACAACGCGCAGCGCTTAAGTCACTCGTCACAAAAGCCTGCAGGACCGCACTTAAATATCAAAAAATACCCAA
>CAZGVV010000018.1:0-238 GCA_964529155.1 uncultured Rickettsiales bacterium | reverse complement strand
AACTTACTGTTCTCCTGTCTACGGATTCTGCGATACAAGCCCACACCCATCATTTCCGCACCAAAGACAACTCCTCCAATGTACTCGCCTTTGCCTCCGGCGACGCAGATTATTTGGGCGACATCATGGTTTCGCTCGATACCGTCACCCGAGAAGCCAAGGAGCAAGGAAAATTATTTGACCATCACCTTAGCCACCTCATTATCCACGCCTGCCTTCATTTGCTCGGTTATGACCA
>CAZGVV010000017.1:6186-31462 GCA_964529155.1 uncultured Rickettsiales bacterium | reverse complement strand
CGTTGCGGGCTTCTTCCAAGGATTTTACCACGGCGTTTTTTGGCACATCTAGCCCGATTTTTGCCATGGCTTCATTAAATAATTGGCGATCTTCGGCTTTATTGATGGACTCTAGTTTAGCACCGATCAGCTCCACGTTATATTTTTTAAGCACACCGGATTCGGCTAACGCTTTCGCGCAATTGAGTGCAGTTTGACCGCCCATGGTGGGAAGCAGCGCATCGGGGCGCTCCTTGGCGATGATTTTTTCTACCATCTCCGGGGTGATCGGCTCAATGTAGGTCGCATCGGCAAATTCCGGATCGGTCATAATGGTGGCCGGATTGGAGTTCACCAGGATGATGCGGTAACCTTCCTGCCGCAATATTTTGCAGGCTTGCGTGCCCGAATAATCAAATTCACAGGCCTGACCGATAACAATGGGGCCGGCGCCGATGATGAGGATGGAAGTGATGTCCGTACGTTTTGGCATGTCAGGATACAGAGGTCAGGATTGGGGATTCAGGAAATTTTGCTTCAAGTTTATTCATTAGTACATTAAGCATCCGTGCAATTTTAGCGGACTGGTCCAGTAGTGCGGCAACACCATATGAAACTGCATAATTAAGTTTTCCTGCAATAGATAGTTGGATGTCGATCTCAGACAGAGAGCCATAAGCGATATTTAAAAATCGTAGATAGTCGCGGGTGCTACGTTTAGCAGTCATTTTTGCAATAGTGGAAGGCACAGACACAGAGGCACACCGAATTTGTGAAGTTGAGCCATACATATCATTCTTAAGGAATAAGGTTGACGTATCATATACAGCAACAACGAACTGCATTGCTTTTTGCCGCACCGGTAAATCTTGATAATGGTGTATGGTCATGGGATTTTTTTCCCCTGAATCCTGGCTCCTGAATCCTGTTCCTTCATCAACGCGACAAAGCGTTCAAATAAATATTTTGAATCATGTGGCCCAGGGGATGCTTCCGGGTGACCTTGTACACCAAAAATCGGCTTGTCTTTTGCCCGAATGCCTTGAATGGTCCCATCAAAGAGGGAGATATGAGTTATTTCCAGCGTTTTGGGCAATTCATCACGTGCTACGACAAAGCCATGATTCTGGCTGGTGATTTCCACCTTTCCTGTGGTCAAATCTTTTACCGGGTGATTTGCACCGCGGTGACCTTGTGCCATTTTTTCGGTTTTTGCACCTAGGGCTAACCCCAGTAATTGGTGTCCTAAGCAAATGCCGAAAATCGGTAAGCCACTTTTTATAAGCGCGTTGATAACTGGCAGCGCATAAATGCCGGTAGCGGCAGGATCCCCCGGGCCATTGGAGAGAAAAATACCGTCTGGCTCAAGAGCAAGAATTTCATCGGCTGATGTTTTTGCAGGAACCACAGTCACGCGGCAACCCGCTTGCACAAGTGAGCGCAAAATATTGTGCTTAGCGCCGTAATCAATGGCAACCACGTGGTAAGTGTGGCCTTTGGTGGCAAGGGGAGGTTCAGGGGACAAATTCCATACGTTTTTATCCCAGCTGTAACGTTGGCCGGTGGTCACTTTTGCGGCCAGCTCCGCACCTTTCATGGAAGGTGCGTTATTCAAGTGCTCGGTCATTTTCTTAAGTTGCGATTCTACATCGGAAACATGAAGCCCAAAAATAACCGCGTTTTGTGCGCCTTTCGTGCGAATATGGCGGGTAAGGGCGCGCGTATCAACCCCGCAGATGCCCGAAATATTTTTTTCTTTCAGCCACGCATTAAAGTCAGACTGACTACGATAATTGGAAGCGGCGGTAATTTTTTCACGAACTACTAAGCCTGCAGCAACAGGGATGACCGTTTCAAAGTCTTCCGCATTAGCCCCGACATTGCCAATATGAGGAAAGGTGAACACCACGATTTGACCGGCATAAGAAGGATCCGTCATTATTTCCTGATAGCCTGTCATCGCCGTATTAAAGCATAGCTCACCGATACTTATATTTGCGGCTCCGATGCTATTTCCAAAAAATACCGTACCATCCGCCAGCATCAGGCAGGCGTCGCTATCGTCAGGCGGTGTAAGCGCGACAGTCACGGAAATGAAAAAACTCCAGGTAAATTGCCGGGAACATAAGGACGCAAGCCGCTGCTGTCAATAGTTGAGTGTAGGTTGCTATGGTGTGCAGATAAAACTGCTTGATTTTACTACCCCTATGGCCCACAACTACCGACAGTTCACCCTGTCGTATGGGACGTGTTCCTCTGTCTGTAAAACAACGATTTTTAGCCGCTGTCCTGTCTGCCGTGACCATGGTTGGTGCTGCGGGTGCATCGACGTTGGCTTATGCGCAGGCTGCTTCCACAGAAGAATCACACATTGGCGCTATACGGATTGAAGGCAATCAGCGGGTAGAAGCTGATACGATTCGTACCTATCTGGGCGTGCATGAGGGGGATGTATTTACTCCGGCAAGTATTGATAAAGCCCTTAAAAATCTGTTTGCTACCGGTTTTTTTGCCGATGTAAAGTTACTGCGTAGCGGCAATGATCTGGTGGTGCACGTAACGGAGAATCCCGTTATCAGCCGTGTGGCTTTTGAAGGTAATAGTCGCATTGAAACCAAAGATTTAGAAAAAGAAGTTGAATTAAAAGCCCGTTCTGTATACAGCCGCGCTAAAGTCCAGGCGGACGTGCAGCGTATTCTAAATATTTATCGCAAAAGCGGGCGTTATACAGCCACTGTCACTCCCAAAATCATCAAGCAACCGCAAAACCGGGCAGATTTGGTGTTCGAAATAGTCGAAGGCCAGGTGGCGCGGGTTGAAAAAATTAGTTTTATTGGTAATAATTCTTTTTCTACCAATGAGTTGCTGGAGGCTATCCGTACCAGTGAATCCCGCTGGTGGCGTTTCCTGACCGATAGCGATAAATATGATCCTGATAAGCTCCAATACGATCAGGAATTACTGCGCCGCTACTATACATCGCAAGGCTACGCCGATTTCCAGGTAAAATCGGCCCAGGCGGAATTGGCGCCGGATAAAAGCGCATTTTATCTGACTTTTGTGCTCGATGAAGGCCCGAAATACACACTTTCCAAAGTGGACGTAAGCAGTGAGTTAAAGGGTGCGGAGAAACCTAATCTGGATGGTGTTATCACCAATAAGGCGGGTCAGATTTATGATTCCACCAAGGTGGATGACTCCATTGAAGCCATGACCAAGGAGCTGGGGAATCATGGTTATGCATTCGTGGACATTCAGCCTAAACTTACGCGTGATCGTGCCGCCCATACGGTGGTGCTTACCTATGATATCAAGCCAGGGCCACGCGTATATGTAGAGCGGGTGAATATTAACGGGAATGTACGCACCCTGGATGAGGTGGTGCGTCGTGAATTCCGCCTGTCAGAAGGCGATCCATATAACGCGGCATTATTAGCGCGCACTGAGCAGCGTTTAAATAATTTAGGCTTTTTCGAGAAAGTTAAAATTAATACCGAACCCGGCAGCGCACCTGATAAAACGGTTATTACGACGGATGTGCAGGAAAAATCCACCGGTGAAATTAATTTGGGGGCAGGATTTTCTTCCACCGACGGTCCATTAGCCAATGTCGGATTTAAAGAAACCAATTTGTTGGGGCGCGGACAGGAAATTAAAGCGAACGTAACCTATGCGGCACTCCGCAAACAGGCGGATTTTGGTTTTACTGAGCCGTATTTCCTGGATCGCGAATTGTCTGCTGGCTTTGATATTTACCGCAGCGTCGTCAACTATGATACGCGAAATAATAGTTATAGTTTTAGTGCGGTAGATGCATATGACGTAGATAGCAAAGGCATCGTGCTGCGTATGGGGTATGCCTTGAGTGAAAGACTCAATCACTCCATTTACTACTCGTTGCGTTATAGCGACATTACGAATGTGGCGCCGCTTGCATCCCTCTATATTCGGAACCAGGCAGGTATTAATACCAATTCCGCCATCGGCCATACATTTACCTATGATAGCCGCAATAATAAGTTTGACCCGACAAATGGATATTATCTGAAATTAACTCAGGAATTGGCAGGGGTAGGTGGTAATTCACGTTATATTAAGCACGATGCACGCACTAATTACTATTATCCGTGGGCTAAAAACTGGGTGTTTAACATAGGCGGCGGTGCCGGTGATATTTATGGTTATAGCAACCGCGACATTAACATCAGTGACCGATTCTTCATGGGAGGCGAATTGGTGCGGGGCTTCGCCAATTTCGGGTTAGGGCCGCGTGATGTCGCCACGCGTGATGCGCTTGGCGGCGATATGTATTATTTTGGTTCAGTAGAACAGCGTTTCCCGCTCGGACTTCCTGAAGATTTAGGTATTTTGGGGGCATTATTTGTTGATGCCGGTAGTTTGTGGCATCTCAATTCAGGCGGCCCTGGAATTCAGGATAGTAATACCCTGCGTATGGGCGCTGGTTTTGGTATTTCCTGGAAATCACCTTTTGGGCCGGTGCGCATCGATTTTGCAGCCCCCATCCTGAAGGAAAGATTTGACGAAAACCAGCTGGTACGCTTTAGTTTCGGCGCGCGTTTTTAATTCGCAACACTCATTGAAAGGACTTCCTCATGCTTCGCTTACGTACACTTTTATTGGCCGGTTGCGCTTTAACCGCCTTATCTGCAACTGCCGTCATGGCTGAACCTGCTGCTGCACCTGCGACCGGCTCAGCTTCCCTCATCGCCAGCACGCGCACCGCTGTAGTAAATATTCAGGGTATTATGCGTGACGCAACTGCTGCAAAATCGGTGCGCGAAGCGCTTGAAGCCAAACAAAAAAGCTATCAGGCTGAAATCTCCAAAAAAGAGCAGGCCTTACAAAAAGAAGAGCAGGAATTAGCTAAACAACGTGGTGTATTGTCACAAGATGCATTTGACGCAAAAGTAAAAGCGTTCCGCACCAAAGAAACCGAAGCACAAAAAGAAGTGCAGGATAAAAAGGCGACGCTGGATGCCGGGTTTGAACGTGCGCTGGGTCAGATTCAAAAGGCTGTGGGTGACATCATCGCTGAAATGTCCAAAGAAAAGGGTTTCGTTATAGCATTGCCAACCTCGCAAATGCTATATGCCGACAGCTCCATGGATATTTCGCAGGAAGTGCTCACCAAACTAAATGCGCGTCTGCCAAAAGTAGATGTGAAATTTGATGCTCCTGCTGCTGCTCCTGCAGCCGATAAAAAGTAACGGATGGCAGATCCTCGTTTTTTTAAGCGCGCCGGGCCGTTTACGTTAGCACAGCTAGCGGAAGCGACCGGCGCGCTCTTGCAGGGTACAGACTGCACCATTACCGACATTGCTCCCCTGGAAACAGCGGCGGCGGATGCGGTAAGTTTTTTTGATAATATAAAATATTTAGACGCCTTCCGTGCTACTTCTGCAGGCGCTTGTTTTGTTAAAGAAAAATTCGCCAAACAAGCACCTGCGCACATGCAGCTACTGATTAGTGAAAATCCCTACATGGCTTATGCGGTTACGGCTCAGCTTTTTTACCCTGCATCATTTAGCTCATCCATTTCTCCGCGTGCTTACCTCGCAGAGGGGGTGAAAATTGGTCAAGGATGCCGAATTGAAGCCGGTGCGTGGATTGGTGATGGGGTAGAGATTGGCGATCATTGCTTTATCGGCGCAAATGCAACCATTAGTCACGCATTGATTGGTCACCGCGTTATGATTCATCCTGGCGTGCATATTGGCCAAGACGGCTTTGGTTTTGCGCCATCTGCGAAGGGGCTACTTAAGGTTCCCCAGTTGGGGCGTGTGCTTATCGGCGATGATGTGGAAATCGGTGCTGGCACATGCATTGACCGTGGTGCAGGCCCGGATACGGTGATTATGGATGGCGCAAAAATCGATAATTTGGTGCAAATCGGCCATAATTGCCATATCGGTCGCTACGCGATCATCGTAGCGCAAGTGGGTATTTCTGGTTCTACCCGGGTGGAGGATTTTGCCCAGATTGGTGGGCAAGTCGGTATCGCCGGCCACTTAACCATTGGAAAAGGCGCAAAATTAGCGGCGCAATCGGGTATTATGCGTGATATTCCATCCGGTGAAAGTTATGGCGGCACACCTGCTGTGCCGATTCGGGATTTCCACCGGCAAACCACAGCGTTGGCGAAGCTGATAAAAAAAGAAGGATAGAAGGGTGCAATTTTTTGCCGAGTGCGGGGTTGACAGAGCGCCTGATTCTAGCTGTATTCAGTCCCTATAAACTAAGGACGAGACTTATGACCACCCCTAATGAATTACCCTTTGATATTGAAACGATTCAGCGGATGATTCCGCATCGCTATCCCTTTCTTATGATTGACCGAGTCGTAGAGGCGGTGAAAGATAGCCATGCTGTCAGCCTTAAAAATGTTAGCATTAATGAGCAGCATTTCATCGGCCATTTCCCCAGCAAATCAGTAATGCCGGGCGTGTTGATTGTGGAGGCCATGGCACAGACATCAGCGGTATTGGTGGTCCATACGCTGGGGGCGGCATCTGAAGGGAAATTGGTATATTTTATGTCTGTTGATGGCGCACGTTTCCGTAAGCCCGTTGTGCCAGGCGACTAACTAAGCATTCGTGCAACCAAGGATCGCCACCGGGGCAATGTCTGGAAATTTGCCTGTGAAGCAAAAGTAGGCGAGCAACTGGTAGCGGAAGCAACAATCTCTGCGATGATTTTAGATTAACGAATGTGGCACATATTCATCCCACTGCCATTATCGGCTCAGACGTAAAGCTCGCAAGTGACGTGCGCATCGGCGCCTATTGCGTCATTGAGGGAAAGGTTGAAATAGGAGCAGGTACGGAACTTAAATCTCACGTAAGCATCAGCGCATGCGGCCGCACGGTAATTGGCGAAGGATGCACGATTTATCCGTTTGCGTCACTTGGCCATGCGCCTCAGGATTTGAAATATCACGGTGAACCTTCGGATCTTTTTATCGGCGCACGCACGGTCATTCGTGAGCACGTTACGATGAATCCCGGCACGGAAGGCGGCGGCATGACTACCCGCATTGGGGAGCGCTGTTTATTCATGGTCGGCGCGCATGTGGCGCATGATTGCCAGGTAGGTAACCAGGTTATTCTTGCCAATAACGCAACGCTAGCGGGGCACGTTGAAATTGGTGATAACGTGATCGTGGGGGGGCTGGCGGCTATTCATCAATTTGTTCGTGTAGGCCCACATGCAGTCATTGGTGGTATGAGCGGGGTGGAGCACGATGTAATTCCTTATGGCTCTGTCATGGGTGAGCGCGCATCATTGGCGGGATTAAACCTGGTTGGTTTGAAGCGCCGTGGCTTTACGCGTGAAGCGATTCATGCCCTGCGTAACGCGTACAAGCAGCTATTTGATGGCACTAACGGAACCCTGGAATCTAGAACTGGAATGGTAGCGGCAAGTTTTTCAGGCAGTGCTGAAGTCGAAGAAATTCTGAATTTTATTCGGGCGGCGGGCAAGCGTTCGCTTTGCGTGCCTAAGGAAGCATGGCGGGATGCAGACGTCGCCTAAACTTGGCATTATTGCAGGCGGTGGTCGCTTGCCGCTTGAGCTTGCGGAGTCATGCCGCTCCAGCGGTCGGCCTTGCTTTATCATAGCGCTAGAGGGAGCCGCAGACATTGGAGTACTTCATGCCTTTCCACACGCTTCTGTGCGGCTTGGGGCGGTCGGTGAATTACTGGAATTACTGCGCCGGGAAGGTGTGGAAGAGGTGGTGCTGGCCGGTGGCGTGAAGCGCCCTTCTATTCGTGCGTTGATGCCGGATGCGATGGGTGCAAAAGTCATTGCCACATTAGGGTTAAAATTATTTGGGGGTGATGATGCGCTGTTAAAAACCATCATACGGTTTTTTGAACAAGAAGGGTTTCGCGTTATCGGCGCAGATCAGGTGCTTAGTGGCCTGCTGGCGCCCAAAGGACTTATTGCCGGTCCTCCGCCGGATAATCAGGCCAGCGCGGATATTGCGCTTGGATTTCGTGTGGCAAAGGCGCTGGGTGCGTTGGATATTGGTCAGGCTGTGGTAGTCGAAACTAATTGTGTGCTGGCGGTGGAGGCAGCGGAAGGAACCGATGCCCTTATTATTCGTGCAGCACCTTTAATGCGTGAAAAACAGCGTGCCGTATTAATTAAAGCCCGCAAACCCGGGCAGGAGGCCCGCGCCGATTTACCGGCTATTGGCCCAAGTACACTTACGGGATTATATGAATCCGGCTTTCTCGGTTTGGCTGTGGAAGCCGGGGGCGCGCTACTGCTTGACCGGGAGGAATTGCTCCGCAAAGCAGAGGCATACGGAATATTTATTGTAGGTTTTCCTTCTGCTTAAGCGGCGCCGTGTATTTTTTCCAGCGTGCGTAAGCTGCCTAGCCCGAGCATCCCCATAAGTACTGGAGAAAGCGTTTCCATATCAAAGCGCGGTAATAGCAGGGAATGTCCTGTGCTGGTAAGAACAAACACGAAGAGCGGTTGCGCAATAAAATGATAGGCAAATGCCACGCCGCACACCCAGCCAATAAAAGGTCGCCACCCCGCTACATACAATGAGGGGGTACTGGCTTCTTGCAAATTGATGGTGTTTTGTGAAGTATCGGCGCTGATGGCCAGACGCAGCGTTTCTAAATCCGCTTCATGTTCGGCACGCCGCAATTCAGCCTGCGCTTTTGCTCGTGCATCGGGGTCAGGAATAAGTTTATCTAATAATTGCGATAGGGGGGTGATGAGCATGGTCCAGGGCGGCATAAAATACTCCTTTTATGCAAGAGAGTATGTGGCCATTAAGGGGCTCGGAAGGGAGAAAATGAAGAAAATAGTTGCATGACTCTTCTTAAAACAACCATTGTCGCATATCGTTTAAAATCGTGAAGCCCATGAGCATGATAATCAATGCTAATCCTGCACGGAAACCATACTCCTGGACTTTTTTGGCCAATGGGCGGCCACGTGAGGCTTCAGCCGCGTAAAAGAGCAGGTGTCCACCATCCAGCACAGGAATCGGCAACAGATTCACAAATCCTAAATTCGCTGAAATAACAGCGATCAGCCATAGGGTAGTGCTAATGCCCTTGTCCGTAGCCGCTCCTGAAAGCTGAGCGATGCCGATGGGCCCTTTGAGTTCCGTAGGACTACGCTGGCCGCTGATAATCTGTCCAAGCACAGTGAGGGTAGAGGTGCATAATTGCCATGTGCGGTAGGATGCTTCAGCCAATGCCTTTGTTAAATCCGCTTTTTCATAGCGAATTTCCGCGCTTTTAATACCAATCAAAGGATGTTTTATCTTTGTGCCCAGTGCATCCGTATCTTCTTCTTCGCGGGGAGTAATGGTAACGCTATGCGGCTTTTTATCACGCAGGAATTCAACAGTTACCGGCGTACCTAAATTCGTGGAGATCAAATAGGGAATTTCGCTAAAGCGTTTAATGCTGGTATCTCCCACTTTTGTAATACGATCCCCTGCTTGTAACCCTGCTTCGGCTGCCGGGGATTTTGCCAGAACGCTGCCGACAATTGGTTCGCTGGAAGGCAGGCCAGTGGTTAAAATAAAACCGGTAAAGAGTGCAATAGTCAGAATAAAATTTGCTGCCGGACCTGCGGCAACCACGGCAGCTTTGGCCGGAAGGGATTTAAAATGGAATGTTTTTTTACGTTCTTCAGGTGACAAGGCTTCCAGTGCATCTACATCCGCATTACTAGCAGCGCTGGCATCGCCATACATGCGCACATAGCCGCCCAGAGGCAGCAACGCAAGTTTCCAGCGTGTTCCGGAGGAGCGGCTGGTGTAGCCCAGTATTTCAGGGCCGAATCCAATGGAGAATTCTTCAATCTTCACGCCACATAACCGGGCAACCAAGTAATGCCCAAATTCATGAATGGCCACCACTACGCTGATGACGATGGCGAATGAAAGCATGTAATGGGCGGAATCAAGCAGGTAATGCATATTAGTCCTTATAAGGAAGGCTTATTGTTCAAAGCGAGAAATAGCATTTTCAGCACTCATACGAGCGGCCTGGTCAACGGCAAATACATCGTTTAAATGCCGTACCGGCGATAATTCAGCTGCGCTGAGTGTTGTTTCTACAACGCCAGCAATATCCAAAAATCCAATGCGCCGGGAAAGGAAGGCGGCAACTGCAACTTCATTAGCCGCATTTAAGGTGATGCAAGCGGCAGCACCCTCACGAAGCGCACTGCGCGCCAGTGATAATGCCGGGAAGCGGTCAGGATCGGGTGCTTCGAAGTTCAAGCACTTCATGGCTGCTAAATCCAGCCGTGCACTGCGTAATTTAGCGCGTTCCGGCCAGTTTAGTGCATAAGAAATAGGGCAGCGCATATCGGGCGGGCTCATTTGGGCGAGCACGGAACCGTCGTGGTAATACACCAGGCTATGAATAATGGATTCGGGGTGAATCAGCACTTCGAGCTGGTCTTGTGTGAGAGGAAACAAATGGTAGGCTTCAATTAGCTCAAGCCCTTTATTCATAAGTGTTGCTGAATCTACGGAAATTTTAGCGCCCATGGCCCAATTCGGGTGGCGAATGGCTTGTTCCGGTGTAACATTCCGCATGTCAGCATAGCTCCAGGTGCGGAAAGGACCGCCAGACGCAGTAAGCGTAATTTTCTCGACCCATTCCGGATGGGTGCGGCTGAAGACTTGGAATGCGGCATTATGTTCAGAATCCACCGGAAGCAAGCGGGCTCCAGAACGTTTGACCGCATCTTTCATAACGCTGCCTGCGGCGATTAAGCATTCTTTGTTAGCAAGAGCGATAAGTGCGCCACGTTCAATGGCGGCCAGGGTTGATTTAAGCCCGGCCGTGCCAACAATGGCGGAAAGCACGACATCGGCAGGTTGGCGCGCGGCTTCTACCAATGCATCTTCACCTGCGGCTACGGTAATGCCTGTGCCGGCCAATGCTGCTTTTAAAGTGTCGTAATGTGCGGGATTTCCGATGGCTACAAAGCGGGGCAGGAAACGTTTTGCATCAGCGATCAGTTGATTAACATTATCCATTGCCGTGAGTGCCTCAACAACAAAACGGCCTTCTGCTTCGGCGACAACGCGGAGCGCATTTTGGCCGATGGAGCCGGTTGCACCAAGAATGGTAACACTGCGCATATGGGGCAAAGGATCAAGGGTAAAAGGTGCGGAAAGAGGCGTGGCAAAGGATGTATTGAGCATTACAACACCCTTCCCGATAAGGCGACCAATAAGGCAAAAAGTGGAGCAGAAAATACCAGTCCATCTACGCGGTCAAGAATACCACCATGCCCGGGAATTAATGTGCCGCTGTCTTTTACATCTGCCGTGCGTTTCAGCCAGGACTCGAATAAATCACCTGCCTGTGCAGTTACGGACAATAAAATGGCGGTAAAGATTGCGCCAACAAACGTTACGGGATAGGGCGAGAATGTATCGCAAATAGCGCCTATTCCTGCCGCTGCCAACAATCCACCGAGTGCACCTGCCCAGGTTTTTTTCGGGCTGATAAGCGGTGCAAGTTTAGGGCCGCCAAAATAACGACCGGCAAAATATGCGCCTATATCCGTGGCCCATACAACAAAGGTAACATAAATAATCAGTGACAACCCTGCATTGGGTGAATTCGCCAACTGTACGCTACGCAGCCAGAGCAAACTGGCGCACGGTAATCCGACATAGGCTAATCCTAGATGTTTCCACATCGGGGCTAAATCAAGGGTAAGAAAATCCCATTCACGAATCATCAACAGTGCGGCAATCAGTACCAAAATAGCAAACCACCAGCTACCGGCGATGAGTGTGAGCAAAAAAAGCGTAGCCAAGGCCAAACCTGCCGTTACACGGCGCTTTAATTCTTCCAGATCAAAAGTACGCGCCGAGGTTTCTTCGGCAAACGGACCAGTCGAAAAAGTATCAGTGGGTGTTTCCATATCGGCGCTCGCGGCGGGTAAAATCGTTGATGGCTTCTTGTAAATGTGCTGGGGTAAAATCTGGCCACAACACCGGTGTGAAGTATAGCTCAGTATAAGCCGATTGCCAAAGTAGAAAATTGCTTAAGCGCTGATCTCCTCCGGTACGGATTAATAAGTCGGGCTCTGGAATGCCCGATGTGTCAAGGGCATTGCCGAGCATCTCTTCGGTGATGGCGTCGGGGGAAAGCGCTCCTGTTGCCGTGGCATGAGCCAGTTTTCGTACGGCCCTGGCCAATTCCTCGCGCGCGCCATAACTCAAGGCAATGATTAAGCAGAATCGGGTATTCGCCTCAGTATCACGCTCTGCTTGCTCCACTAATGTTACAATATCCGAAGATAAGCGACGCCGATCACCAATAAATCGCAAGCGGATACCATTCTCACGCAATTCTTTGATCTCACGTTTCAAATAAATACTGAGTAGTTCCATTAAATCACTAATCTCAGTTTGCGGGCGTTTCCAATTTTCTGAAGAAAACGCGTATACCGTGAGGTGACTAATGCCCATATCTCCCGCGCTGCGAACAATAGCACGCAATACTTCGCCGCCTTTTTTATGGCCTGCGATCCGTGGCAACCCACGTTCTTTAGCCCAGCGTCCATTGCCATCCATGATAACGGCAATATGCAATGAAGATGAGGTGGCGGCTGATAATGGTGAAGACGCTACAACGGCAGGTACTTCAGTCATAAGCGGTTTGTCCGCCAGGGACTTGCGTGATGTGTACCGCTTTTTCAGCATAATTATTCGCTATCCAACCATGTATTACGTAATTAGCCGCCCAATATTTCTTTTTCTTTTGTAGCAGACATTTCGTCAATTTTTTTTACGTATTCATCAGTGAGCTTTTGAATCTGCTCCGAGCGCTTGGTGTGTTCATCTTTGGAGATTTCACTGTCTTTTTCCATTTTCTTTAATGCATCCATCCCATCCCGGCGGATGTTGCGTACCGCTACGCGACCTTCTTCGGCATATTTGCGGGCAACTTTGCTTAAGTCCTGACGGCGTTCTTGGGATAAATCAGGAATAGGAACGCGTATTAAATCCCCATCTGCAGCAGGGTTTAAGCCCAATCCTGCATTAACAATCGCTTTTTCAACTGCTTTAGCCAGTGATTTATCATAGACTTTAACGGACAGCATCCGGGCTTCTGGTACGGCAACATTTCCCACCTGATTAAGTGGCATCATGCTGCCATAAGCATCCACTTGAATGTGATCCAGCAAGCTTGCGCTGGCACGGCCTGTGCGGAGACCTGAAAATTCTTTGCCAAGGGATGTTAATGCGCCTTCCATGCGACGTTTGAGTTCATTGTAATCAGCGGTCATAAATACTCCTTAAAATACGATATGCGCAGCCTAAGGCAGGCGTAAGCATACGCAAGTATTATTTTTTATGAAATAGGGGGAGAATGGATAAAAAGTAAGGCACATGCGAAGAGGGTAGCGAGAATATGCCTAATCACAAATCAGAGTATACTTGCCCTTGCCGTGAACCACTTCAAAAATCGAATCTTTTTCATGGATAGAGAATACAATGATCGGAATATTATTCTCTCGGGCTAAGCTTATGGCAGAAGCATCCATAACTTTAAGGTCTTTGACCAGTACGTCATGGTATGTAAGCCTTTCAAAACGCTTGGCTTTTTTGTCTTTTTTGGGATCGGCAGAATAGACGCCGTCTACCTGGGTTGCTTTCATAATTGCGTCACAACCCATTTCAATTGCGCGCAATGTTCCGGCAGTGTCGGTGGTGAAGAATGGATTGCCAGTACCAGCAGCAAAAATGACTACCCGGCCACGTTCTAAATGGCGGAGCGCACGGCGGCGAACGTAAGGTTCGCATACCTGCATCATATTGATAGCGGAAAGTACGCGGGTATCGAGGCCAATGCCCTCAAGCGTATTTTGTAATGCCAGGGCATTAAGCACCGTTGCCAGCATCCCCATATAGTCAGCGCTGGCGCGCTCCATGCCATGGGCCGCACCTTCTATGCCTCGGTAAATGTTGCCACCACCCACCACAACGCACAATTGAACACCGGTTTTAACCACATTTTGAATATCAGCGGCAATGCGGGAAAGAATAGCGCCATCTTGACCATAAGGCAGGCTGCCCATAAGGGCTTCGCCGGAGAGCTTTAGTAATACGCGTTTGAAGCGTGGTTTTTGTTTTGTGGTAAGGCTTGCGCTGCGTGGCATAGCCATGATGTAGCCTATGGTAGGCGTGGTTGCAACGAATTAATGATTGTGCGAAGTATTATGTAAGATAACCCACGGCGCAGCTATTTAACTGCGCCGTGGGTTCTAAATTATCCGCGCGCTGCGGCGACTTCTGCAGCGAAGTCTGATTCTTGCTTTTCAATGCCTTCGCCCAATTGAATACGGGTAAAGCCGGTGATTTTTACCGGTTTCCCGATGTCTTTTGAGGCTTCAGCAATAACGTCTGAAACTTTACGTTTGCCGTCTACGACGAATAGCTGTTCGAGTAGTACGACCTCTTCATAATATTTGCGGATGCGGCCTTCGATCATTTTTTCGATGACGTTTTCAGGCTTGCCGGAGCTAGCCGCTTGTTCTTTAAACACCGCGCGTTCACGCTCAAGCTTTGCGGCATCTACGTCAGTTGTGCTCAATGCATCCGGGCGGGCAGCGGCAATGTGCATGGCGATTTGTTTGCCGAGTGCTTCAAGCTTTGCGGCATCACCTTCGGATTCCAGTGCAACCAACACACCGATTTTGCCTAGGCCTGGAGCAACGGCGCTGTGCGTATAAGCGGCGACAATGCCTTTATTCACTGACAATACGGTAAGGCGGCGAAGGCTGATGTTTTCGCCAATGGTAGCAATCGCGTTTACGACTTCTTCCTGAACGGTTTTACCGGCATCGAGCTTAGCATTTTTCAATGCCTCTACGTCGGTATCTTTACCGGAAGCCAAGGCGGATTTTGCGATGGCTGCAGCAAGCTGCTGGAATTGTGGATTGCGCGCCACAAAATCAGTTTCCGAATTCAGTTCAATAATCGCACCGCGTGGACCGGACACAGCGGATGCCACTAATCCTTCGGCAGCAATGCGGCCAGATTTTTTAGCTGCAGCGGACAGGCCTTTTTTGCGCAACCAGTCAATGGCGGCTTCAATGTCGCCATTGGATTCGGTTAAGGCTTTACGGCAATCCAACATGCCGGCGCCTGTTTTTTCACGCAGTTCTTTAATGGAAGCAGCGGAGATATCGGCCATATTATTCCTCGCTTTCGTCTTTTTTGGATTTGCCAACGGTTTTCTTTACCTGCACGACCGGTGCTTTTTTCGCAGCAGCGCCACCGCGTGCATTGCGCCCAGAACGGCGGCCGGTATCGGCTTCATCCGGCTTATGCTCAGCCAATGCCTGCATTTCTTCCGTCATCGGATCCATTTCCTTGTCCTGTGGAGATGCGATCATGCTCTGTTGCACACCAGCAAGCACGGCCCCGGTAATCAGTTCGCAATAGAGCTGAATGGCGCGTGTTGAATCATCATTTCCAGGAATGGGATAAGTAATATCAGCAGGTGAAGCGTTGCTATCAATGATCGCAACGATGGGAATACCCAATTTCTGTGCTTCTTTTACGGCCAGATCTTCTTTGGTGATGTCGATAATAAACAGCAAATCCGGGCGCCCACCCATGTTTTTGATGCCGCCGAGCGATGATTCCAGCTTATCACGGTCACGCGTCATGGAGAGCTGTTCTTTTTTCGTGAAACCACTTTCAGGCTGCGCAAGCTGCTCTTCCAGTTTTTTCAGCGTTTTGATGGAGTTTTGAATTGTATTCCAATTGGTGAGCAGTCCACCGAGCCAGCGTTGGTTGATATAATACTGACCACAGCGTTTCGCGGCTTCCGCAACGCCTTCAGCGGCCTGGCGTTTTGTGCCAACGAATAGCACGCGACCATTATTCTCTGCCACTTTGCGTACGGCATCCAGTGCCTGATGCAGCAAAGGAACGGTTTTCCCAAGGTCAATAATATGAATGTCGTTACGCACCCCAAAGAGGTACGGCGCCATGCGCGGATTCCAGCGTTTTGTTTTATGGCCGAAATGTACGCCTGCTTCAATGAGCTGACGCATAGTAAAATTAGGGACTGCAGACATGTCTAATTCCTTATCGTTTCCGGTTAAACCTCCATTATGCACTCGGTCTAGCGATGCTAAACACCGGAAATAGCATAATGTGTGGATTCCCGCGGGATTGCGGGGAGAATGTACCTACACCTGTTAACAGCCTGTTGCAAGGATTAAAATAGGCATATCAGCGGTGCTTGAATTAAATAAGGTTAAAATATTAATCAAATAAGATTGACATTTAAGTTAATAAATGCCAATATTAACTACATCAGGCCAGTAAAAACATTAATTTAAAAAAAGGGCATTATATGGCTATCAGGATCCGCAATCCGTTTAAAATGGATAGTTCTTTTAAAATACAACACGTTGTATTTGCTATAGTGAATGGCGATTATCTGCGGTTAGAAATAGGCACAAATGACAAGGATAAAATGGCGATTTTAGATGGATTTTCCGAGCGTATTTTAAATAAATTGAAGAAAGAAGGTGTTAAAGCAACACGTGTACGCACCTGGTCGCGTGATGAGCATGATGATAGGAAGGGGCAATGGGAGCATAGTATTACCATTCCTGGCGTTCAGGCGATGCATGCCGTGGAGGTGTTAGGACTTAATAACTATGTAATGGAGGCGCTTAATGACGCTTTATTTATCATCACTGCACCTGCTAATGATATTACCCTATCTCCTGCTGCCCATGCTGCATATAGTCGCTTGGAATTATGTGAACTTTCATGGTACTAAAAGTGCCTGGTGTTTAGCGCAGTGAAAATTTTACGGTGCTAAAGCCCGCCCAGAAAGATTTCGACCCTGCGGTTACCGGGCTCAGGCGTGTTATCGGGTGTAGGAATTCGCGGATCGGTTTCGCCAAATCCATAAGTGCGAATAGATTTTTCTGGAATTCCTTTCTGAATCAGGAGCTTCTTCACCTGTTCGGCGCGGTGATTGGAAAGGGTGAAGTTATAGCGCCCTTCTCCTGTAGTATCGGTATGCCCATTAAGCATGATGGTATAATGGGCATCCGGCTGATCCTTAAGTAAATCCGCTACGATCGCATCGACGATCTGTTTGCCTGGATCATCCAGCTGAGACTGGTTATTGCCAAAAAAGATGAGATACGCAGCCTGTACCGCATGCGCCGCAGCTTCACCGGTAGGCGGGGCATCGGTTGGTGCTACTAGCTGTTGTTCTTCGGCAGAAGCCAGCGCTTTCATTGAATCAGAAAAACCCTCCCGGCATTCAGCAACGCGGGGTTCATTCCAGTCGCCGTCCAATGCCTTTAACCAGCAATCGTAAGAAAGCTGGGCATGGGCAAGGATTTCAGGGTGCTCTGTTTTTTGTTCCGGTGTAAGCGCAGCCAATAACGCAGTATGTGCTTCTTCCAGTGTTTTTCGGTCTGCGTCAGGGATTGACCAGTCGTCAATCTGCTCAGGAGCAATATCTTCGCCATAAGTCGCTGATAAGCCTTTTTGCGAAAAATATCCGGCGGCGGCCCAGTCAACATTGCGCGCTTCATCTTCCGAAAACCGCAGATACTCCATGGCGAGCGCTGCCTGAAACGCAGTGCCTTTGGGCGGTGTCTGGCGTAATTCCTGGATGCTATAAGTGGAACAGGCGCTAGTGAGCGCCATACAGCCTAGCATTACAATGGATTGTAGGAGCCGCATAGTTTTCCCACCACGTGTAGTTGCCGAAGCATAGCGATCAGGATTGCGCTTGTATAGTGCTTTATGGCGACGATAAATTATTTTATTGCGCCTCAGGTAGTTGACGATTATAAGGCGGCAACTTTCATCGCATTTTACAAAGAGGCTCCCATGACCGAACGCACACTCTCCATTCTAAAGCCTGATGCTACCGCCCGTAATCTTACCGGGAAAATCAACGCCGTATTTGAGGAAAAAGGTCTGCGTATCGTGGCCCAGAAGCGCTTGCGTTTGTCACGTCTGCAGGCCGGGCAATTTTATGCTGTTCATAAAGAGCGGCCATTTTTCGGCGAATTAGTGGAATACATGGTATCCGCGCCGGTGGTTGTACAAGTGCTGGAAGGCGACAACGCCGTTAGCCGTAACCGTGAAATTATGGGGGCTACTAATCCTGCTAATGCGGCAGAGGGCACCGTGCGCAAATTATTTGGCGAATCGATTGAGCGCAATACGGTACACGGCTCGGACTCTGCTGAAAATGCCGCGCAAGAGATCCGGTTCTTTTTCAGTGATTGTGAGATTGTAGGATAATATCCTAGAACACTTGCCATTTCCCGTCATAGCACGCTATATAGACGCGTATGGGCATTCGTTTATTTCCTGACAAGACGCATTTTGATTTCATGGGCAAGCGCTGGATAGGCTTTGTCCTGTCTATTGCCTTGACAGTATTATCGCTTGGCTTGGTTGCCACGCAGGGATTGAATTGGGGTATTGATTTTACCGGCGGCATCATGATGGAAATTCGTACGCCGGGCCCTGCGGATCTCGGCGCCATGCGCGGTGCGCTAGAGGGCCAGGACTTAGGCGAAGTAACGCTGCAGAATTTCGGTGACCCAAGCGATGTATTGTTGCGTATTCAAGCGGCAACCAATGCCGATCAAGCGGTGGTAGTGGCAAAAGTCAAAACATTACTCGCTGTTCCTGTGCCCCAGGCCGAATATCGCCGGATTGATTACGTTGGGCCGAGCGTGGGGGCTGAATTACTTCAAAATGGCGCGTTGGCCGTGTTGCTCTCATTTGCGTCCATCATGTTGTATGTGTGGTTCCGGTTTGAATGGCAATATGGACTGGGTGCAATTCTGGCATTGGTACATGACACCATAATGATTATTGGCTTTTTTGCCGTTACTCGTTTTGAATTCGGCTTGACGGCAATCGCCGCGGTGATGACCATAGTGGGGTATTCTATTAATGACTCGGTGGTGATTTATGATCGCATACGTGAAAATATGCGGCGCTTTAAAAAAATGCCGGTCAATGAATTATTGAATCTGAGCATTAATGAAACGCTTTCACGTACGATATTGACGGCCTCCACCACATTACTCGCATCGCTGGCGTTAGCACTATGGGGCGGGGAAGTGATTCGTGGTTTCTCCTGGGCCATGGTGTTTGGTGTTGTCATTGGCACCTATTCCTCGATTTATATTTCTGCGCCTGCGCTGATCTATTTGCACATTCGGCCTTTTGCGGATGTGGATGAAGACAAAAAAATAAAAAACGCGGCGAGAGCATGAATATGAAGCATCCCGGCCTGGAAGGGTTTTTCTTCGAAGACTTAAGCGTAGGTATGCAAGCCACATTCAGCAGGACGATAACTGATACGGATATGCGTAATTTTTCTGGTGTTTCTGGTGATACCAATCCCATGCACTTGAATGAAGAATATGCAAAATCCACCCCCTTTGGTGAAACGATTGTATTTGGTATGCTAACCGCAAGCTTAATCTCCGCTGTCATCGGTACCAAATTGCCCGGGCCGGGGTGTATTTACATGAGTCAGACTTTGAAGTTTCTAGCCCCCGTTCATGTAGGCGAAACCGTCTACGCAACGTGTACTATTAAAGAGCTTTTTCCAGAAAAAACCCGCGTATTGCTCGACACTAAATGCTACGTGGGCGATAAGGTGGTAGTAGACGGCGAAGCGCTGATAAAAGTACCTTCAAAACATTCTTCACACTCCTAATGCAACTGTTTCGTGACTATCAAAACTGCCCTGAATCTGCAAAACGTGCAGTGGTTGCATTGGGTAATTTTGATGGATTTCATGCCGGACACCAAGCCGTGGTGGCGGAAGCTAAACGCCTTGCGGGAGTAATGGGAGCAAAGCTTGCTGTACTTACTTTCGCGCCGCATCCGCGCCAATTTTTTGATCCGCTGCACGTCCCCCTTGCCATTTATCCCATGCGTACCAAGCTGCAATTATTATCAGCTGCCGGGGTAGAAATCGTTTACGCGCTGCGCTTCAACAGCGCTTTCGCACACATGGACGCCGAAACATTTTTAAGCGAAGTGCTTGCAACACAATTAGGGGTTCGCCACGTCGTAACGGGTGGGCATTTTGCTTTTGGCCGAGGACGAGGGGGGGATGCAGAATTATTAAGTCTACGCGCCCGCAAACTGGGTTTTGGCTATACACGTATAGAGCCATTGCTGGATGCCGGGCATATTCCATGTTCGTCTACGCGTATTCGCGAAGCGCTAAGTCAGGGTAATATACAGGATGCCTCCGGCTTGCTCACGCGCCCTTATGTGATTGAAGGGCATGTGCGACATGGTGATGCCAGGGGCAGGCAATTAGGATTCCCCACGGCAAATATTGGAGTCGAGCACATTTTCAAGCCTGCGTACGGTGTCTATGCGGCACGTGTTACATTGCCAGATGGCCGTATTACCCCGGGTGTTGCTAATTTAGGTACGCGCCCAACAGTAGACGGCGGTATTATGCCGCTGCTTGAGGTGCATTGCTTTGATACCAATGCCGATCTCTATGGTCAGCGGTTGCGTGTGCAGATGAAAACCTATATGCGCGAAGAGCGGACATTTGAAAGTGTGGACATATTGAAAATGCAAATTGCTCAAGATTGCATGCAAGCGCGGGGAATTGCATGAAAACCAGCATCATAGCCTCACTAACTGCTCTGATGATTCTGCTGGTAGATCAAGTGTCTAAATATGTAGTAATAGCTCATATGGCAGAGCAATCCACACCGTATTATGTAACGCCCTTCTTTGATATGGTTATGGTCTGGAACCGCGGCATGAGTTTTGGCATGCTAGGTCAACAGGGAGCCACGCGGTGGTTATTTATTGCAGTTGCCTTGATTATTATTGGGTTTTTAGTGCGGTGGTTAAATCAGGTATCCAGCCGTCTTACGGCATGCGGGATTGGTTTGGTGATTGGCGGCGCAATCGGTAATGTGATTGATCGGTTGCGTTTTGGTGCGGTTGCAGATTTCCTGTCTTTCCATGCCGGGCCTTATTATTGGCCTGCCTTTAATATTGCTGACAGCGCCATTTGCATCGGGGTTGCGCTTTTGTGTGTGGAGAGTATGCTTGTGAAAAGAACATCATGAACACACGCATTTTTATACTGCTCCCTTTATTTGTACTCGCCGCCTGCGACAACGGCTCCGTGCGCGATACACTCGGCTTAACCCGCAGTGCGCCGGATGAGTTTCGTGTGATTGCCCGTCCGCCACTTTCCATGCCGCCTGAATTTAATTTGCGGCCCCCTGTTTCAGCCAGTGAAACGGATGCGCTGGGTGCAGAAGCATCTCCGCGTAAAGATGCGCAGTCACTCCTTGAGAATGGGGATACGGCAAGCATAAATCCAGCGAATGCTGCAGTGCAGCCCGTACAAACGGGTGCGCTTCCGGATGTGGCAGACTCGCAGTTTTTAAAAAATGCCCATGCGGATGATGCAAGCCCAAGCATTCGCACGCTTTTACAACAAGAATCACCGCCGCCATCGCAAGCCCCGGAAAAATCGATTATCGAGAAATTGCGTGATCCGAAGAATAACGAGCCTGTGGTAGATGCTATTGGCGAAACGCAGCGTTTAAAATCCAATAAGGCGAACGGAAAGCCTCTTAATACCGGTGAGACGCCAATGGAATCTGAAAAAGATCGCGGTCCACTTCGCCGCCTGTTGGGATATTGAGGCCATGACGTTGGGTGGCGGCCCTTTCCGTGTTGATTACACCGATAGTATGATGGCAGCACCGCAAGTGCATGCATATTCTGCAGCGCTTGTAGAATGGATGAAGTCTTTTAGGGCTGCGCCTCCACCTGAAGCTGCATCTATTTTTCATCATGCCACGCGCACGGATGATCTTGCTGATATAGTGGCATTGACCACTCGGTGGCGCAATAATTACCGTTGCTTGGTCGTGGTAGGTGCGGGCGGGTCTGGGCTGAGTGGTCATGCCCTGGCGATGCTTAAATATGGTACGCAGCCCGTGGGAGACGTGCATAGGCTGCTTACTCTGGATAATTTAGATGCTGACCTATTTACTCAGCGGCTTGATACACTGGATTTTAATGCGTGTTGCTTTTTGCTCGCCAGCAAATCCGGCGGAACAGCGGAAATCTTTGCACAAGGCGCGTTATTGCTACAGGCCATGGCAGAGCGTGGAATAAAAGAGATAGAAAAGCGCGTGGTTGCTATTGCGCTGCCTGGGGATAATCCCTTACGAAAGCTTGCGGCTCGGTACAACATCCCCGTGTGGGATCATGACGAGAATTTATGTGGCCGCTTTTCTTTGTTATCCTCTGTCGGATTGATTCCTGCAGCGTTTGTTGGCCTGGATATTCAGGCAGTTCGCCAAGGAGCGGCGGAAGTTGCCGTACATGGTTTTTCTGAAGCAGCCAACGGCGCGGCATTGCATATGATGCATATGCAAGCAGGACGGGGTATCAGCGTGCTTATGCCCTACAGTGAGCGCCTGTTTGGATTAGCTCGCTGGTGGCGCCAAAGTTGGGCAGAAAGCTTAGGTAAACAGGGTAAGGGCTCTACTCCGCTTGCTGCATTAGGAACGGCAGATCAACATAGCCAGCTCCAACTTTTCTTAGATGGAAAAGACGATAAATTTCATACGCTGATCGTATATGATTGCCAAGGCATTGGGCCAACGCTTCCACATTCAGATAAAACATTAGGTGATTTGCAATTTGCCCAGCAGCAAGCCACAATAAAAACATTGGCGCACCATCAGCGTCCGGTGCGGGTTTTTAAGGTTGACGCTATTGATGAACGTATTTTTGGTGCGTTGGTGATGTATTTTACATTGGAAATTATTTTTACAGCGGCATTGTTGGAAGTGAATCCATTTGATCAGCCCGCCGTAGAAGAAAGTAAGCGGTTGGCTCAGGAATACCTGAGATACACCCCTTCTATGGTAGAAAATTCTTCAAAAGCAGTGGGTTGAATTAAATTAATTGGTGGCGTTGTTCTCAGCATCCCGAATTTCAATAGTCGCTTCACGGCGTAGACGGCGCAGGTATTTTTCTGCTTCTAATTCCATTTTCTGACGATATAGGCGTTGTTGCGTTTCATCATGGCCAACCAATGGCACAGGCGTTTCGACGCGTTCGCATAGCATGAACAAATGCACCCCCTCACTGGTAGCATAAGGTGAAGAAACATCGCCCAGATTGAGGTGATTAACAATGTCACGCAATGTTTCTGGCAAAGCATCCAATCGATCACGCCGGAACTGTACGACAATATTATAGTCACTGATATTTTGAATATCTGCCACGGTAGAATCCGAACAATTGCCTGGATGCTGCGCCAATTGATTGCCAATGGTCAGTGCGGTTTGCGCGTCTTTTGCTTCAGCATTGGTGGGGAGTTTAAGGACGATGTCTTTGAGCACCACTTCCGTAAGTGTCGGTGAGCCGACGGACGCCAGTCCCCGACGTGCCATTAAACGGGCAATAGTGTAACCCGCTTGCGTGCGCACAGGGTCGGTCACGGTGTTATTGGCAGCCCCCTTGAGTGCGGCTGCGATGCCGGGGTCAAGCTGCGCCTCTGCAACCCAGAAAGGTTGTGCACTGTTTTCTGCTGCAGCACCGCCGAGTGCCCGGGCTACAGATTCAAATGGTGCGCCACCTCTGATTTCGGCTACCAGTTTTTCAGCTAATGCCTTGATTTGCGGCTCATTAGAGGGTTTGTCGATAGGTAATGGCAGAATTTCAATCTGCACTTCGCTTGTAGAGCCGTCATCATTTTGTAGCTTACTGCGTTCACGTGCCACTTCATCTTCGCTCACCCGGACATTGGGGCGGAGCTTTTTTACTACCAGCTTGGTCCAGGCGATTTGGGCGCGGATCTCGCTGGTGAGCGATTCTTTAGGAACGCCATGTGCTTCCAGCCAGGGTAAAAGTGAGCCTGGCTGCATATTACGCTCGGTTTCCAAGCCCGTAACTGCTTGCGTTACTTCAGTTTCAGAAACGGCAATGCCATTACGGGCGGCATCCTGGCTTTGTAAAATTTCATCGATAAGTGCGCGAAGCAATTGCGGGCGAATACGCTCCCTTGTTTCTTGCGTATCTGATAAACGGGTGGAGGTGAGTGCCAGCGCCATGCGGTTATTCAGATCACGCGTTGAGATAACGCCGTCGTTGACTACCGCCACAATGCCGGATTGCTCGCTCATTTCCTGCGCAAAGGCAGGAACAGCGAAGATACATAAAAGCAGAACGATACTACGTAAAATGCTCATGGCCATAAATTGCTCTATTATACGCCTGCAAGCAAGGCCGTATTTCCACCGATAGCCGCTGTATTTACCGTTAAGGTACGTTCAACGCAAAAGCGCGGCAAGTAATGTGGGCCGCCAGCTTTGGGGCCTGTGCCAGACAACCCTTCGCCGCCAAAGGGCTGCACTCCAACAGTTGCGCCGATCATACTACGATTAACATAGATATTTCCTGCATGAATGGCATGGGTGAGGAATTGAATATGTTCATCAATGCGGCTGTGCAGGCCAAAAGTAAGGCCATAACCGGTAGAATTAATTGCCTGCGCTACCTGTGCGAGCGTGCCAGCGTTGAAGCGCACGACATGCAGGATCGGGCCGAAATGTTCGCGGGTGAGTATATCAATGTGCGGGATTTCAAATGCGTGTGGCACAACAAAATGGCCGGAAAGTGTGGTCGCAGGAGCGGCAGCAATCAAGCGGCCGTGTGTTTTTAATTCTGCGATGTGTGCTTCAAGCGCGGCCTTGGCGTGTGCATCAATAACCGGGCCAATGTCGGTAGCAGGATCGAATGGATCACCTAAACGTAATTCCTGCATAGCGCCACTTAAAAGCGCAAGGAGAGGCGCGGCTATGTCTTCCTGAACAAATAGTATACGAAGCGCAGAACAGCGCTGTCCGGCGGAACCGAATGCACTTTGCACAATATCATCCACCGCTTGCTCAAGCAGCGCAGAACTATCCACGACCATGCAGTTCTGGCCGCCAGTTTCTGCAATCAGTGGAATGATAGGTCCGGGCCGCTGGCTGATTGCGCGATTGATGATCCGTGCAGTATCTGTGCCACCGGTGAATACTACCCCATGCACACAAGGATGGGAAACAAGCGCCGCTCCGGTGGTTTCGCCTGGTCCAGGTGTGAATTGAAGAGCGGTTGCAGGTACTCCTGCCAGATGTAACAATTCAACAGCACGCTGTGCGATGGCAGGTGTTTGTTCCGCAGGCTTTGCAA
>CAZGVV010000017.1:0-6176 GCA_964529155.1 uncultured Rickettsiales bacterium | reverse complement strand
CATTTCCTGCGGCCAATGCGGCACTAATTTGTCCAATAAAAATAGCGAGCGGGAAATTCCATGGGCTAATGCAGGCGAAAATACCGCGTGGCTGTAAATGGAGCCCGTTTCTTTCGCCGGTAGGGCCGGTGAGTTGTGTGTCTACACTCATCAAACGCCGGGCTTCGGCAGCGTAATAGCGGCAAAAATCTGCTGCCTCTCGTACTTCAGCAATACCATCTGCCAGTATTTTTCCTGCTTCCTGTGCGCATAACGCGATGAATTCTACGGCATGTAATTCAATCAGATCTGCCGCTTTTTCTAATATGGAAGCGCGTATCTCTACAGGGGCGTTCCAGGGTGTTGCCTGCTCCAAAGCGGTAGCAAGCGCGTCAACTGCTATGTCTTTTATTGGCGGGACAGGATTGCGATATTTTGCTAACTCCTGCTGTAATTCGGTAAGCTGAGCGTTATTACCGAAATCAATACCGCGTGAATTTTTCCTCGTGATATAAAGCGCATCTGGCAAGGGCAGGGATGGCGCTTTATTTAACTGATCAGCGGCAGCAGTTACAGGATCGGCCAAAATTTCCTCCGGTGTTTTTTCAGTATCCATCAGCAAATGCACAAAAGAGCTATTTGCACCATTTTCCAGTAAACGCCGAATCAGGTAAGCCAATAAATCTTTATGTGGCCCAACGGGCGCATAAATACGTGAAGGCGCATGTTCTAGTAAAAGATTATGCAATGCCTGTCCCATGCCATGCAGGCGTTGAAATTCAAAGCTACCTTTTTCGTGCCCGTAACGCTTGGCAAGCGTCAGCACACTTGCGGCCGTGCGTGCATTATGCGTGGCGAATTGGGGATAAAAATGTATGCCATATCTGAGCATTTTGTCGGCGCATGCCAGGTAGGATAAATCGGTATTTTCCTTGCGTGTGAATACGGGATATCCTGGCATGCCAGCGCTTTGCGCCCATTTTATTTCGCTGTCCCAATACGCGCCTTTAACCAGGCGCAGTGGTAACGTACGGCGCGTGCGCTTGGCAAGCTCAGCCAGCCAATCAATGACGTAAAAAGTACGTTTTTGATAGGCCTGCGCGACAAAACCTATGCCATTCCAGTTGGTAAATTGTGGGTCAGAAAGCAGGTGCTCAAACAACATCAATTCAATGTCAAGCCGCGTCGCCTCTTCGGCATCAATAGCGACCGTGATACCCGCTCTACGTGCTTGTGCAAGAATAGCGGTTAAGCGAGGCAATAACTCCTCCATAACACGGTCTTTTTTCGGAAGGGTGTAGCGTGCATGCAAAGCCGAAAGTTTGACCGAAATACCGGGTGCCCGCATCAGCGGTGTGCCGGGAGCAACGGTTGCAGCAATACGGGCGATACCATCGCGGTATGCATCGACATATTCCTGCGCCTGCGCATCGCTACGCGCACCTTCGCCTAAAATGTCATACGAAAAACGATAGCCGTTTTTGCTATGCGCTTTCGATTCATTCAGTGCTTCTTCCATGCTCTCACCGAGCACGAATTGTCCGCCAATAAAGCGCATGGCCTGCTTGAGCGCTTTGCGGATTACAGGTTCACCCAGCCGTGCCGCTACACGTGAAAGAATATTGGGTGCATCAGTATAATCAACAAATTTTCCGGTGAAGAGCAGTCCCCAGCTGGACATATTCACCATCCATGAATCACCTTCGCCCAAATACTGGCCCCAGGCGCGTCCTTCAAATGTATCACGAATCAACGCATCGGCTGTGATGGAATCAGGAATGCGCAATAACGCTTCGGCCAGGCACATCAAAGCCAGGCCTTCTTCCGTATTCAAGCCATAGGCAGATAAAAATGCTTCAACGCCATGTCCAACACCCTCAGCGCGAATGTCCCGTGTCCAGGCGCTGGCTTGCGCCATGATCGCCTCATTGAGCGAGGCTAAAGGAGCAACTGCAGCAAGCAGCGTGCTGACCGCATCGCGTTCGTCCATAAAGGCGCGGGAACTGAGGGCAAGAAGGTCCATAGGCAAAAGCTTTAGCCTAATTTAATTCTAGACGGAAGAGGCGAAAACGCCCTGGTTGTGGTGTGCATTCTGCTGCCACGATACGACTTGTGCAGCAATCTGGGGAGTTTGTGGCTGCAAATCCGCCAATTTTTCGCGTAGCATGGCACTGATTTCCGGTGCTTTCAGGGTAACTTCCGGTTGAGAGGATAAAAATACCGCTATTTGCTGAACCAGCGCATCTTGTAATTCGGGATGTTGCGCAGCGACAACATGGGCCGATGTGTCGGCTAGTTTTTCCATGGCCTCGCGTTTCGATGCGTTGTTTTTATCGCCCCCCTGTTGTTTGGAAGACATGGCAAGCATGGCGTTGCCAAATGCATATGCACCTACGGTTAGAAATTTAAATAAATAACTTTTCTGCGCTGGATTGGCACGTCGTTCTTTCATCGCACTTATGAATAAGGTAATGTCATTAAGTGTATAAGCAGCCGCAGAAATACGCAGCGGTTTTTCTTGAAACCAATGAACCACAGGGTTAGATGATTTTTGCTTAGAGCTGTCTGCTGAATTTGTTTCCGGTATGAGTAGACCAGCCAGTGCACCTGCGGTTACCAATGCTCCAGATGCTGCGTCCCAGCCTTTTCGGTGCTGTAATCCCGAGCGCAGCAATTGTACACCGCCAACTGCAAAAACCGTATTCATCATTTGCGAGGGATAAGTATAAAGAAAATCTTCTATACGGTCGATGACACCGCCAGGCTTCGCTAATAAAGCGTCGTCTGGGGAATGCGGAATAATAATATGCTGTTTGCGCAAATAATCGCCAAGCTTATGGCTCATTAATTTTAATTGGGCGTCAGCATTGGGATTGCCGTATTTAGCACATGCTAATCCACCAATGCCCCACGCAAGTCCGGCAGTGGCTTCTTTATAACGACCACTCATAATGCCAGATGCAAACAGTCCTGCATCCCCCACAAGCAAGGCATACCCGGCGGAGCGTAAGCTGTTTTCCTTTGCGTCTTCCAATAAATCCATACGGAATCCTTCATTTACATTGTAGGGGAAGATTGTTACAGTTTGGCGTCAGTATAACCTATGGGAATTCTTATGGAAAATATCGCCACTGGCCTTCAAGGCGCCGCTGAGACACTGGCAGCATGGATGTCTGCGGTATTATTTTATAATATTGGTGGATTCCCTTTTATCGTGCTGTGGCTGGCGGTTGCTGCGGTATTTTTCACGATTTATCTGCGTGGAGTGAATTTCCAGCTATTCGGTCATGCGTTAAGAGTAGCGACCGGGCGATTTGATCGCAGTGGTGAGCCGGGGGAAGTGCGGCCTATTCAGGCATTGTGCTCGGCATTGGCTGCAACCGTGGGGCTGGGCTCCATTGCAGGGATTTCGGTAGGGGTAGCCATCGGCGGACCCGGTGCGGTGATTTGGATCGTACTGGCGGGTCTGCTTGGCATGGCCACTAAATTTGCTGAAGTCACGCTTTCCATGCGCTACCGCCAAATTGATGCTTACGGAAAAGTGTATGGCGGTCCATTTCATTATTTGGAAGCAGGGTTGCGTTCGCTAGGTAAGCCACGCGCCGGGCGGGCACTTGCATTGCTTTTTGCGGTATTTTGTTTGGGCGGTGCAATTGGCGGCGGCAATATGTTTCAATCCAATCAGGCTGTAACCATGCTCAGCCGAAGCTTTGCGCCCTTGGCGGAATTGCGCTGGCTCTTGTCATTACTGTTTGCTGTATTGGTTGGAGTGGTACTCACAGGCAGTATTAAGCGTATCGCCAAAGTGGCTGATGTGATCGTGCCAGCAAAAGGACTTACTTATCTGGCATGTGCCATTGTGGTCGTGGTGGTGCATAGAACAGAATTATGGTCCGCCATGGCGCTTATGTTTCACGAAGCATTCAGTGCCCATGCCGCAGCTGGTGGATTTATTGGCATGATCGCGGTATCATTTAAGCGGGCCAATTTTGCCAATGAAGCGGGGCTGGGATCTGCGCCCATTGCCCATGCTGCTGCTAAAACCGATGAACCGGTGCGCGAAGCGTCGCTTGCCTTATTGGAGCCATTCTTTGCTGCGATTATTGCGTTTTTGACAGGCTTAATGGTGGTTATTTCTGGTGCATACAACGGTGCAAAAGCGGAAGATGGCGTACTCATTGCTGCGCATGCATTCGCCAGCGTTTCCGATTGGTTTCCGGCGATGCTTGCTATCAACGTGTTATTATTTGCCTATTCCACCACTATCGGCTGGAGTTATTACGGGGAAATTGCCTGGTCCTATCTGTTCGGCCGCAGAATGATACGCGTATATTATGCACTATTTTGCGTGGCCACCTTTGCGGGTGGCATTATGCATTTCGGGGTGGTGCTGGATTTATCGGATTTATTTATATTGGGCATGTCATTACCCAATATCATCGCGCTCTATTTGCTGCGTAAGGAAATTAAAAGCGAGTTGGACCGTTACCGTAAAATCTACTTACGCTAACAGCGATTCCAGACGCTCTACCAATGGGTCATCCGCCTCGATCATCGGTAGCGTACGCATAGCACGGGGTGTTTTCCAGGTAATGGCCGTATGTTCCAATGCTTGCGGCACGCCCTGCCAGCGGCGTATGGTCCACACCGGCATCAGCAAATGAAATCCATGTTCAGGGTAAGCGTGCGATAAAAACCAAAATGCAGCGAGATCCGCTTCTGCCACCGTAATGCCCAGCTCCTCGTGTAATTCACGCACCAACGCCGCTTCAGGCGTTTCGCCAGGCTCTACTTTTCCTCCGGGGAATTCCCAATGCCCCGCCAGCATTTTCCCTTGTGGTCGCTGAGCAAGCAGCACTTCATTCTGTGCATTGATCAGCACACCGGCAGAAACCAGAAGTACGTTCACGACCGGTAGCTTCCGTTGATATCAATATATCCATGGGTTAAATCGCAGGTCCAAATAGTGGCTTGGCCGTTAGCAATGCCTACATCCACGGCAATGTCGATCTCCTGGCCCTTCATATGCGGCACCAGTTCCGCCTCGCGGTAATGGGCTGCGACCATGCCTTTTTCTGCCACGCGAATGCCGCCAATGGTGATAGTAAGGCGATCACGGTCAGCCCGTTCGCCGGCTTTACCAATCGCGGCGACAATGCGGCCCCAATTAGCATCGGCTGCCGCTAAAGCAGTTTTGACTAAAGGAGAGTTGCCGATTGAAAGCGCGATGCGGCGTGCTGCGTTGTCGTGCTCCGCGCCTGTGACGTGAATAGTTACAAATTTTTGCGCACCTTCGCCGTCACGAATAATCGCTTGCGCTAACTCAACCATGAGTGAATCCAAGGCTTGAGCAAAAGCGCTGAAATCTCCAGTGGGATTGCCGGCAATGCCGGTAGCGAAAAGAAGTGCGGTATCACTGGTAGATGTATCACCATCCACCGTAATGCAGTTAAAGCTGCGGGCATTGGCGCTGCTGAGCATCACCTGCAGATCCGACGCAGGAATGGCTGCATCCGTAAAAATAAATGCAAGCATGGTTGCCATATCCGGCGCAATCATTCCGGAGCCTTTGGCAATGCCGTTGATGGTCACTGGCACGCCGCCAATATGGGTGGCGCGAGTTGCAAGTTTAGGGAAAGTATCGGTGGTCATGATGGCGCGGGCGGCTCCACTCCACGTATCCTTCGCTAAAATACCAGCTAAGGCAGGAAGGCATGACGTGATGCGCTCATCTGGCAAAATTTCACCGATCACCCCCGTGGATGCCATGTAGACTTCGTCTGGCCTGCAGGTAAATACATTGCACACACCTTTAGTGACGCGCTCAAGTGACGCATCCCCAGCCTGGCCGGTGAAGGCATTGGAATTGCCGGAATTAACAATAAGCGCGCGGGCTTTGCCATGTTGAATATTTTTTTTCCCCGCCAATACGGGAGCAGAGGCGGTGAGTGACTGGGTAAACACGCCTGCTGCAGTTGTGCCTTCTGCCAATTCCACCAAAAGCACATCGTCACGGTTTTGATACCGAATACCGCATGCGCCCACAGCCAGTCGCACACCGGCAATCGGTGGTAACTCAGGAAATACAGTAGGTGCGAGGGGCGAGACTGACATCAGTTATCTTAGCCGCCGACCGTAATCGGCGGATGCATCACTAGGGTTTTGCCGGTGGAACAGAAGTTTGTTGCAAGCTACGC
>CAZGVV010000016.1:0-32514 GCA_964529155.1 uncultured Rickettsiales bacterium | reverse complement strand
GCGCAGAAAACACTCTTTGCAGCCATGTATAATGGTAAAGTGGAATAACTATATAATGTTAGCGTAATTTTTCCAGTAATGCCTTCATATCCTCGGGAAGTGGCGCCTCAAATTGCATTAGCGCGTTATTCGCAGGGTGGATAAAGGCCAAGCGGAACGCATGCAAGGCCTGACGAGGCAGGCCCATATCCGGCGCACCTTTTTTTCCATAAACCGGGTCCCCGACCAGTGGCAGGTTGATATGTTTCATATGCACGCGAATTTGGTGCGTGCGCCCGGTTTCCAGCTTGCATTCAATGAGTGACGCTAGCGGCTTCGCTGCATCCGGCCCAAAACGCTCCAGCACCGTGTAATGCGTTGTCGCCTCGCGCCCGCCTTTGGTGAGTACGGCCATGCGCTGGCGGTGTTTGGGGTGGCGGCCAATATTACCCACCACCGTTCCCTTGGCCTGCACCGGCGCACCCCACACCACCGCGCGGTAAATGCGCGAGAGCGTCCGGTCCTGTAATTGATCCGACAGCGCATGGTGCGCATTGTCATGTTTGGCCACCACCATCAAGCCACTGGTTTCCTTATCCAGGCGGTGCACAATCCCGGGACGTGCCACGCCGCCAATGCCTGACAGCGTATCGCCGCAATGGGCCAGCAGCGCGTTCACCAGCGTACTGTCCGGGCTGCCAGGCGCCGGGTGGACGGTCATACCCGCCTGCTTATTGATGACCAGTAAATGCGCATCCTCATACACCACATCAAGCGTAATATCCTGTGCTTCAATATGGCTGGGTGCTGCTTCAGGTACGGAAACACAGAAAATCTGCCCCGGTTTGACCTTCACCGCCGGATCAGTTACGCTCTTAACGCCGGTCGGGGCAAGCAGGGTCACCTGACCAAGCTCGATCAGCGATTGCACACGGCTACGCGACAGCTCGGGAACCCCGGCGACAATCGCCCGGTCCAGCCGCTCGCCAGCAAGTGTTGGGGTAATAACGATATTATGCCGTTTGGGGGAACTCATGAATCAGGAACAGAGCGCATTTAGCCTGAAATTGCTAGCAATTTCGCTTGGCGTGGTCTTACTGGGAGTTATCGGCCTGGCCGTATATGTGACGCTGGAGCACGGAAAGCACAGAACATGCGCCCGAAGTGCCCTGGATTTAAAAGGCCGCGGCGAAGTCGAAACCCTCATCATCCATCCCCAGGAAACCTACGCCGTACTGCGCAAACCCGGTTCCCTGCACACCATGGAAATCGTAACGCTGGACACCTGCAAAGGCACCGAAACCGGCAGCGTCACACTGGAAGTAGACGGCCCACCGGCGCGGGGTGTGGGGCGGAAGAGATAGCGCTTGGCCTATCTTCTTCTCAAAAAACCCTCCGTCCTTCCCGGCTTTGGATTAACGCTGGGGCTTACGCTGCTTTATACCAGCCTTATCGTATTGCTGCCACTGGCCTGTCTCTTTGCGGAGGCGGCGCATTTAGGTTGGCAGCCGATGGTCAAAGCGGTCACCCATGCACGCGTATTACATGCGTTTGAACTCAGTTTTGGCATTAGCTTTATAGCGGCAGCGATTGACGGTGTGTTCGGGCTTATTATCGCCTGGGTGCTCGTCCGCTACCAGTTCCCCGGCCGGCGCATTGCCGATGCCATAGTGGATTTGCCGTTTGCACTACCTACCGCCGTTGCCGGTATTGCACTTTCTTCGTTATTGGCTCCGCAGGGATGGATCGGACAATTCTTCACACCCTTGGGCATCAAAATCGCCTTCACGCCGCTGGGCATTTTAGTTGCACTGATGTTCACCGGCTTGCCGTTTATGGTGCGCACCGTGCAGCCGGTAATTGAAGATATTGACGGCGAGTTGGAAGAAGCAGCCGCCGCGCTGGGAGCAACACGCTGGCAAACATTTTCGCGCGTATTACTGCCTGCATTGTTGCCTGCACTCGCTACAGGATTTGCACTCTCCTTCGCGCGTGGTCTTGGGGAATATGGCTCGGTCATTTTCATCGCTGGAAATTTGCCGATGAAATCCGAAATCGTGCCCTTGCTGATCGCGATAAAAATTGAACAATTCAATGTGGCGGAAGCCTCTGCTATTGCGATCATCATGTTACTTGCCTCTTTCCTCTTATTGCTACTCATCCAACGCCTGCAGCGGCATTTACAGCGCAGGCGCACATGACACGCCGCATCTTAATCGCCATCACCTTGCTCTTTCTCGGCGGATTGGTGGTGCTGCCGCTCATTACCGTGTTTATTGAAGCGTTTCGTGGTGGCGTGGGCATGTATATGGCAGCCCTCACAGAACCAGATGCGCTGGCAGCGATTAAACTCACCTTACTGGTTGCCGCCATCGCCGTACCACTCAACTGCGTATTCGGCCTTTGCACTGCATGGGCGATCGCTAAATTTGAATTCGCGGGAAAGCGCTTCTTGGTCGCGCTGATTGAGCTTCCTTTTTCGGTATCACCCGTTATCGCCGGATTGATTTTCGTGCTCTTGCTCGGCGCTAATAGCACACTTGGCGGATGGCTTGTGGCCCATGGAGTGCAAATTATTTTCGCAGTGCCAGGACTTGTGCTCGCCACCTTATTTATCACCTTTCCCTTTGTTGCCCGCGAACTTATTCCCTTTATGGAAGAGCAAGGCACCGAAGCAGAAGAAGCCGCGATTATGCTTGGTGCAAACGGGTGGCAGGCGTTTTGGCGTGTCACGTTACCAAATGTAAAATGGGCGCTCCTCTACGGTGTGTTGCTTACCAACGCCCGCGCCATGGGCGAATTCGGCGCGGTTTCCGTGGTATCGGGGCACATACGCGGTGAGACCAACACCATCCCCCTGCATGTGGAAGCGCTCTATAATGATTATAATTTCATTGGCGCCTTCGCCGTAGCCAGCCTGCTCAGCGCATTAGCGGTGGTAACGCTGGGCGTGAAGGCCGTTGTTGCCAAGCGGTTTTAAACAATAAAGGGCAGCAGATGATGGATTTTTCGTATATTAACGCTAATAATACTCCACGAACTCACATTATTTTTTCACCTATATGAGCATCACTGCCCAACACATTACCAAGCATTTCGGCGATTATGTTACGCTGAATGATGTAAGCCTGGAAGTCGGCGAAGGTGAATTAGTTGCGCTCCTCGGGCCATCGGGATCGGGGAAAACCACGCTGCTTCGCATCATCGCCGGGCTGGAAAAAGCCGACGCTGGCGAAGTGTGGATCGGCGGAAAACCCGCCAGCCGCATGCCGGTGCGTGAGCGGCACGTAGGATTCGTGTTTCAGCATTATGCGTTGTTCAAGCACATGACTGTGTTTGAAAATGTTGCGTTTGGTTTGCGTGTGCGCCCGCGCGCGCATCGCCCAACGCCTGCACAGATTCGCAGCCGGGTAATGGAGTTGCTGGCGCTGGTGCATCTGGAACAATTTTATAGCCGCTATCCGGCTGAACTCTCCGGCGGCCAGCGGCAACGCGTCGCACTTGCCCGTACGCTTGCGGTGGAACCAAAAGTATTGCTGCTGGATGAACCGTTCGGCGCACTGGATTCTAAGGTGCGTAGCGAACTCAGGCGGTGGCTGCGGCGCCTGCATGACGACATTCGCATCACCAGCATTTTTGTCACCCATGATCAGGAAGAAGCCATGGAAGTAGCAGACCGTGTGGTAGTGATGAATCAAGGAAAAATCGAGCAAGCCGGGTCGCCGGAAGTAGTGTACCACCAACCCGCCAATGGGTTCGTTTATGATTTCCTCGGCAATTACAATGAATTCGCAGGGTGGAAAGACGAGCATGGCAAAGTGCACCTGGCCGAGGATGATTTATGGGAAGCCGAAACACCCGCCCCCACCCCGGAACAACGCGGGCTGCTGGCGCGCTACCCGGAAGTCGGAGCGTTGCTGCGTAAATTTCGGCCCGCTAAACCCCTGACGCCTTTGCCCCCTATTCCGGGGAAACAACTCCGGTCGGCTATGCTTTCGGCGCGCGGCACGCCGGTTCGGGTATTCGCCCGACCACATGAGATGTTCGTGACACGCCAGCCCGAAGCCGGAATGGAGTATATTCCGGTCACCGTCACCCACGTCAACCCGGCAGGAGCCCTGGTAAAATTGGAGTTGCAACGGGGCAATGGCTCTATTTTGCAATCGGAAACGCCCAAGCATATCGTGGATGAGCTGGGAATTGTTAAAAACACCCGCTTGTTTGTACGCCCGAAAAATGTGAGAGTGTTTGAATGAGCTTCCGTAAGAACCTGCCTAACTACCTGACCTACTTCCGTATGCTGATGATTCCGGCATTGGTGGCGGCGTTCGACCGCGACAGCCCCAACGCATATATTTTCTGCGCCGGGTTGTTTATGCTGGCCAGCATCACCGACTGGCTGGACGGCTATTTTGCCCGCATGTGGCAAGCCCAATCCGCCATCGGCCGCTTCCTTGATCCTATTGCTGATAAGCTATTGGTCGCCACCGCATTGGTCCTGTTGGTGGGTGCGGGAAGTGCGGCGGTAATTCCGGCGGTGGCCATTGTGTGCCGTGAAATTCTGGTGTCGGGCTTGCGCGAATTTTTAGCGGAGATCCGGGTGAGCATGCCGGTATCACGCCTGGCCAAATGGAAAACCGGCGTGCAGATGACCGCCATCTTCCTCCTCCTCCTCGGCCCCGGGGCCCCCGACTGGCTCAACGCCTCTATGCTTGGCTGGTGGATGCTCTGGCTCGCTGCGGGGCTGACCTTGGTAACGGGCTATGCATATTTGCAGACCGGATGGAAGCATTTGGCGGGAAAGTAACTTATTGAATCAATATATCCGCCGGAATCCCAAGCCCATCATAAAGTCGGCGAATCATGGGCAATGTGAGCGGACGGCGACCATTTAATACTTCCGCTACACGCGCACGACTACCAATATATATTTCCAAATCCCGGCGCGACATACCTCGCTGCTCCATTACGAAGTGAATGGCAGATACAGGGTCTGATGCATTAATTGGATAGTGCTTTTCTTCCCATGCTTCTGCCAGCGTTACTAACACATCAAGCCGGTCCCCTTCCGGGGTATTGGGCTTGGCGTCCATTAAATGATCGATTTCTTTAAGCGTGCGCTTATAATCACGTGTGGTTTTTATAGGTACAATTTCCATCCTCACATCTCCTTAGCGTCTATGGCATCATATTGCCGATGCGTCCCTACAAAGCGAATATAGACCACTCGGTAGGGATAGTTAATTTTAACAATGATACGATATTTATTTCCCGCAATATTAAAAACAACCCGGTTATCTCCTACAAAACTCGCACTCCGAAACACTTCTTTAATGGCTTGCGCATGCGGCCAATCGGCTGCTGCGACTGTTTTAAACCAAGCTTTTAAGGGCTTTTCGGCGTCTTTATAAGCTGGCTTTTGCCAAAAATCGCGTAAAGTTTTCCGGGAAATAATCCGCATAAATCATAACATACCATGCTCCCGCCTTGGGAGCAAGAATAATTTATATGGCTACAGCTTAATCCCCTGCACCACACTGCGCGCCAACACATCCCACTGCGCTGCTGCGGGCGGGGCTTCTCCGGCATCCAGCGCGGCACACAATTGTGCATCCAATGCCAGCGTGGCCAGCAGTGGCGCACTCGCTTCCTGCGCCAATTTCGCACCGCCACCTGCGCCAAATACACTGCCGCTCATATTCTCCACCACGCCAAGCACTTTCACATTCACTTTTTGAAACATCGAAAGCGCCTTGCGCGCGTCGTCTACCGCCACGGCTTGCGGGGTGGTGACGATGATTGCGCCATCCAGTGGCGCGGCTTGGGCAAGGCTTAGCTGCACATCTCCCGTGCCTGGCGGCAAATCCACCAGCAACACATCAATCGCATCCCATTTGCTGGAGCGCAGTAATTGATGCAATGCTTTGGTAATCATCGGCCCGCGCAACACAGCGGCCGTGTCGCCAGTGATGAAATGAATCGACATACACGCAATGCCACGCGAAACGAACGGCACCATTTTCCCTTCCGCCAATGCAGGCTGCCCGCACGTAGTCAACCCTAACATGCGGGGCATGGACGGCCCGTAAATATCGGCATCCAGCACACCAACACGCAGCCCCAGCGCACTCAACGCATGCGCCAAGCCAATGGTCACGGTAGATTTTCCGACGCCACCTTTTCCGGCACCGATCGCAACAATACGTTTCACACCCTCCACTGGCGTAAAATTCCACACTGCTTTGCGTAATGGCTCTGTCATAGCTTGCAACCCTTTGCAGGAAGTTATATATATGTAGGATGAAAAAAGCGAGAAGATAGGCCCATGCCCTGGAGTGGAAAAGACGGACAGCAACAAGGCCCCTGGGGCAAGCCACCGGCTGGCCGCCCCCATGGAGGCGGCAATGGCGGTGGCGGCGACAAACGCCCGCCGGGGAAATCTCCCAATTCTTCTGATTTTGACCTTGATGCATGGCTGCGCGGCATACAGGACAAACTCAATCATTTATTCGGCGGGAACAACAATGGCCGCATGATCGGCATCATTGCCGGTATATTCGTCGTATTATGGTTACTGTCCGGCATTTACCTGGTACGCGCCGACGAAGAAGGTGTGGTAACACGCTTCGGCAAATATGTACGCTCAACACCACCAGGCATGAGCTACCACATGCCCTATCCGATTGAAACCGTGGCAACCCCACGGGTTACTGCGGTAAATCGCGTGGAAATTGGCATGCGTAGCGGCGGCAAATCCGGCCAGACCGATTTGCCGGAAGAAAGCCTGATGCTGACGGGTGATGAAAACATCATCGACATCAATTTCGAAGTACAATGGAAAATTGCTAAAGCGCAGGATTATTTATTCAACGTGCGCAACCCTGAAGCCACGGTAAAAGCCGTTGCCGAAAGTGCCATGCGCGAAGTGATTGGCAGCACCTCCATTGCCACGGTCCTTGCAGAAGGCAAGCTCAAGGTGGAGCAAGACACTAAGGAACTGATGCAGGAAATTCTTGAAAGCTACAAAGGCGGAATGGAAGTAGTCAGCGTCAACCTCCTCAAAGCGGACCCACCAACGCAAGTAATCGACGCATTCCGCGACGTGCAAACTGCTCGTGCTGATTTGGAAACCGCCCGCAACCAAGCCGCTGCGTACCGCAATGACATCATCCCCCGCGCCCGTGGCGAGGCCGGAAAAATGGTGCTTGACGCCGAAGGCTATCGCCAGGAAGTAACAGCACGTGCACGCGGTGAAGCCGAGCGTTTTCGCCAGGTGTATAGTGAATATAAAACCTCCAAAGATGTCACGCGCCGCCGCCTTTACCTGGAAACCATGGAAGACATTTTGCACGGCATGAATAAGGTGATCGTGGACAGTAAAGGCACGGTTCCCTATTTGCCACTTCCCGCGCTTACCCGCGCTGAGCCGAAGGAAACGAAATAATGGCACAACGCAACATCATCCTCGCAGGCGTAGTGGCAGGCATGGCGCTGATCCTGCTTAACACCACCGTTTATACCGTGGCACAAACGAATCAGGCCTTGATTCTGGAATTTGGCCGCCCGGTAAAAATGGTGCATGAGCCAGGCTTGCATTTCAAGCTTCCTTTCGTACAAAACATTGAATTTTATGACAAGCGACTGCTTGATTTTTATGCCGAACCCAAAGAAGTGATCGCCGCGGATCAAAAACGCCTCATCGTGGACGCTTTCGTGCGTTACCGCATCACTGACCCACTCAAATTCAAGCAAAGCGTCACCGACGAACGCACCATGAAAAGCCGCCTCAACGCCATATTGGAATCCAGCCTCCGCCAGGTGATTGGCGGGGTTCCGTTGGCAGCGGTTATTTCTGAAAAACGCGCCGCGCTCATGGCGCAGATTCGTGATCTGGTGAATACGCAATCGCATGGCAACAACGGCAATCTGCAAGGTTTCGGTATTGAAGTAGCGGATGTGCGCATCATGCGCGCCGATCTACCGGAAGCCAACTCTGAGGGTATTTACCGCCGCATGCAAACTGAGCGCGAGCGCGAAGCCAAAGAATTCCGTGCAAGCGGCGCCGAAGATGCACAAAAAATTCGCTCCCAAGCCGAAAAAGAGCGCACGATTCTGATCGCTGACGCTAAACAGAAAGCCGACATTCTGCGCGGACAGGGCGAAGGCGAAGCCATCCGCATCTTTGCTGATGCCACAGGACAAGATCCTGAATTTTATCAATTTTATCGCACACTTGCCGCCTACCGCAAATCGATCAGCCGCGACGACACCACCATGGTCCTCTCACCCGACAGCGGTTTTTTGAAATTAATGGAACGCGGCGCGGGCGAAGCTAGCAAATAATGTAATGCTGATGTCTTTTGGCGCAGCATAATTACACTGGATTTTTTATATGCACTGCGCATACTCTTTTTCCATTATCCATTACCATTCGGCTTATCCATGATGCACCGTATTCTCACCCTATTATGCGTTCTGTTCCTCTGCCCCCTCGCCTATGCCGCGCCGGTGGAAGCACCTTCCAGCGCCATCGCGGGCCTGCCGCGCAGCTTTGCCGATTTGGTGGATAAGCTTTCGCCGGCGGTGGTGAATATTTCCACGACACAGAAAGTAAAAAGCGGCGGCGTGCAAATGTTTGGCATGCCACTCGACCAAATGCAGGATGATCCGAAAATGGCGCCGTTCCGCGATTTCTTAAAACGTTTCGGTCAAGACGGTGAAGAAGCTGGCCAGGAGCGCGAAGTTACCTCGCTCGGCTCCGGTTTTATCATTGACGGTTCTGGCTTTATCATCACCAATTTTCACGTGATTGACGGCGCGGAAGCCATCACCGCCACGCTGCATGACAACACCAAATTCAAAGCCAAAATCATCGGCCGCGACAAAAAAGCCGACCTTGCCCTGCTCAAAATTGACAGCACCAAACCCCTGCCATGCGTGCCGCTTGGAGATTCCGACAAAATGCGTGTCGGGGATTGGGTAATTGCCATTGGCAATCCATACGGCCTTGGCGGCTCCGTCACCCACGGCATTATCTCCGCACGCGAACGCAGCATCAACGCAGGACCGTTTGACGCCTTCCTGCAAACCGATGCGCCGATCAATCGCGGCAATTCCGGCGGCCCTTTGTTTAATGAAACGGGCGAAGTAATCGGCATCACCACGGCGATTTTCTCACCGTCAGGCGGCAATATTGGCATTGGCTTTGCTATTCCTACCAACATGGCAAAACCAATTGTGGATCAGCTCAAACAATTCGGCCGAGTGCACCGCGCATGGCTTGGCGTAAAGATCGAAGAAGTATCGGATGAAACGGCTGAAAGCCTGGGCCTTCCTAAAACGCAAGGGGCACTGGTGCTGGAAGCCAGCAAAGGCAGCCCAGCCGAAGCCGCAGGCATGAAATCCGGTGATGTCATTTTGAAATTTGACGGCAAAGACATCAGTGAAATGCGTTTCCTTCCGCGCGTTGTAGCCGAAACGAAAATCGGTAAAACCGTAGACATCATCGTCTGGCGCAAAGGCGCACAGCGCACCCTTAAAGCCACGCTCAAAGAAATGGACGAGCAGGATTCCGGTGATGATGAAGGCAACGGCGAAAAACCGCAAAAACCCAAAGGTAACATCTCCTCACAAGCATTGCTTGGCATGAACCTCGCCGCATTGACGCCGCAGCTGCGCGACCAATACAATGTGGCGGATAACACGCGTGGCGCATTGGTGGTCGGCGTAACACACGGGTCAGAAGCCGCACACCGTGAAGTGCAGGAAGGCGACGTCATCACGGAAGTAAACGGCGAGGCTGCCACATCACCGGATGATGTGAAAGCACAAGTGGCGGCGGCGAAAAAAGCCAGCCGTAAATTTGTGCTTCTCAAAGTGATGCATGGAAAAGATACAGCGTTTATTACGCTGCCAGTGGAAGAAAAGAAGCCGTAAACACAGCATAGTGCCTGGTTTTTTATTCCTTGTGCCTGCAGATGTTTACTTGCTAGGCACTAGGGCACCACTAAGCAGTGGTTTTTATGCCCTGCATCCACAATAACGCACGTAAATCGCAATGATTGATGCGGTGATGAGCCGCTTCTCGTACCATGGGCTTCGCGTGATAAGCAACTCCAAGACCTGCTGACACAAGCATCGGCACATCATTAGCGCCATCTCCTACCGCAAGCGTTTCTTCTAATAAAATGCCGCGCGCTGCGCAGGTTTCGCGCAAGGCAGCTTCCTTTGCTTCCTTACCTAACACAGGCGGAATGACACGACCGGTTAATGTTCCATTTATGATTTCCAACCGATTGGCGCGATATTCGTCGAATCCCAACGCTGCCGCAACACGCGCCGCAAATACATCAAAACCACCGGAGACCAGCATCGTATATGCCCCTTCTGCACGCATCCCCGCCAGCAGCGCATGCGCACCAGGCATGTACTCCACCCGTGTCCAAACTTCATCCAGCACAGATTCCGGTAAACCAGCCAGTAGCGCCACGCGCGCATTTAAGGCCGCTTCAAAATCCAGCTCGCCATTCATCGCACGCGCGGTTATGGCTGATACTTCCGCTTTTTTTCCAACAAATTCAGCGAGCTCATCCAGAAATTCGTTGCGAATAATGGTAGATTCCATATCGGCGATAAGTAGTTTTTTTCGACGATGCGCTAAAGGCTGCAATACTATATCAATAAAAGGCGGCAGGTGAAGGTCGGCGGGCATGTAGGGCAGCACAACCGCACACGTTAACGACAGATCACATGCAAGAGGTGGAACAGTCCATTCCACCTCAGTTGCGCCCAGCGCGTTCGCCAGTGCTTCCACTTCTTCGATACTCAGGCTATGCTCTGGTTCGGTCATTAACGTAATTATGTAATTATACATGCTCCCCATCCTTATAGTTGCCGGCGCAACGGCCAGCGGTAAATCTGCGTTGGCGCTTCGTATAGCCCAAGAACGGGGCGGTGTCATCATCAACGCCGACAGCCAGCAAATGTATAGAGAACTCAGGATACTAACTGCTCGTCCCAGCATGGAAGAAGAAGCGCAAGTAGCGCACAAGCTCTACGGTGCATTGTCGGCCCATGAAGCCTGTTCCGCCGGCATATGGCTGCGCTTAGCACGCATGGAGATTGACTGGGCTTTGGCTCAGGGCCGTATTCCCGTGGTGACCGGCGGCACGGGCTTATATTTGCGGGCGCTGATGCAAGGCATTGTTGAAGTGCCGGATGTTGCACCCGTGATTCGCGCCCAGGCCCGTAGCGACTTAGAGGCCATGGGTAATCCGGCTTTTCATGGCCGTTTAGCAGAAATAGACCCCGTTCTCGCCGCACGCCTGCAACCCGGCGATACCCAGCGCATGCTGCGCGGCTATGAAGTATGGCTTGGCACAGGACGCCCCCTTTCGGCCTGGCAGGAAGTGGGCGCTACACCGCCTTATGCGGCGGAGCAGTTTGAAATTCACAAGGTAGAACTCCCGCGTGAAACGCTCTACGCCCGCTGCGATGCGCGCCTGGAAGCCATGATCACCATGGGTGCGCTTGACGAAGTGCGGGATTTACTGGCGCTGCCCCTCCCTTCGGATGCTCCGGCCCTGCGCATTATCGGCGTACCGGAATTCGGAGCCTATTTGCGCGGAGAAATTCCCCTCAACGAGGCACTCACCCGCGCCCAGCAAGCCACGCGGAATTATGCAAAACGGCAAATGACGTGGTTTCGGCATCAAATGCCAGCATCTTGAACCATCTTGACAAAAATTACTATTAAGACATATTTACACTATGCACCCAACAAAATTCTCCTCTCAAATAGATTTAGAGGTATTAGCGGCTGTCAAAACCATCGCCGCGCAAGAAGGCCGTCAGCTACAGTCCGTGCTGGATGAAGCTCTTCGCGATTTTGAAAAAAAACGTAGCGATAAACCACGTCGGCACGTAATGGAAGCCCTTGCTTCCAGTGTTCAAGAGTTTGACACCTTATACACCAACCTCGCCACATAAATGACGGATTACTTAACCGTTGCCGATGTAGTTGGCCTGCGCGCTGTTTTAGTCAAGCGTTATGGCGGAAGTCCTGGACTCCGGGATGCAGGGGCGTTGGAATCAGCCGTATTTCGACCTAAAACCGGCTATTATACTGATATTATTGAAAAAGCTGCGGCATTATTGGAAAGTTTAGCCCTTAATCGCCCCTTTATTGACGGAAATAAACGAGCCCCCTTTGCTGCAATGGATGTTTTTTTACGTATTAATCATTACCGACTAGGTGTTTCCAGCGAAATTATCTATGCTTGGATAATGGGAATGTTTGAAAAACATACTTTTGAAATGAAAACGATTGAACCATTCTTACGCCAGCATGCACAACCGTTATCCTTAACCTAAACTCAGTGTAACTCATGTCAGCACCTACCCCCACCCCCCCCCTCACCGGCGCCGATGTCATCGTTAAAGCCTTACTGGCTGAAGACGTGGACGTCATATTTGGCTACCCTGGCGGGGCGGTACTTCCTATTTATGATGCCATTTTCCGCCAAAATCGGCTGCGCCATATTTTGGTGCGCCATGAGCAAGCCGCCACCCATGCGGCGGAAGGGTATGCGCGCTCGACCGGGCGGGTGGGCGTGGTGCTCGTCACCTCTGGCCCCGGCGCAACCAATGCCGTCACCGGCCTCACCGATGCGTTGATGGACTCCATTCCGCTGGTTTGCCTAACCGGCCAGGTACCCACCCATTTGATTGGCTCCGACGCGTTTCAGGAAGCAGATACCACCGGCATCACGCGCTCTTGTACTAAATATAATTACCTGGTGAAAAATGCCGCCGACATCGCGCCAACCATTCACGAAGCATTCCACATCGCCCGCACCGGAAGGCCGGGGCCGGTGGTGATCGATCTACCCAAAAACCTCATGAACCAGGCTGCCGAATATGGCGGAAAAATTCATGCGACGCGCGCCTCCTATACAGTAAAAACTGAAGGCGCACCGGAACTCATCGCGCGCGCCATTAGCATGATGCAACATGCCGAACGCCCGGTATTTTATGTCGGTGGCGGCATCATCAATGCCGGGCCGGAAGCCTGCGCCACGCTCACCGAACTCATCCGCGCCACCGGCTTCCCGTGCACCACCACACTCATGGGCCTTGGCGCATACCCCGCATCTGATCCACAATTCCTCGGCATGCTGGGCATGCACGGCTCGCTTGAAGCCAATATGTGTATGGCCGAATGCGATGTGATGATCGCTATCGGCGCGCGATTTGATGACCGCGTCACCGGACGCTTGGATGCATTTTCCAAACATTCCCGCAAAATCCAGGTGGATATTGACCCCTCCTCCATCAATAAAAACGTCCGCGTGCATGTACCCATCGTCGGCGACGCAGGCAATGTGGTGCGCGACATGCTGGCGCAGTGGAAACAACAACCTAAAGGCCCGGACCTCGGGCCCTGGCGGCAGAAAATTGAAGGCTGGCGCGCCAAAAAAAGCTTTTCCTACGCGCAAACCGGCGATGTCATCAAACCCCAGCATGCCCTCGCCCGTCTGGATGCCCTCACCCGTGAAAGTGGCCGTGATACTTACATCACCACCGATGTCGGCCAACACCAGATGTGGTCGGCGCAGTTCCTGCATTTCGACAAACCTAACCGCTGGATGACCAGTGGAGGATTGGGAACCATGGGCTATGGCTTCCCCGCCGCCATCGGCGTGCAAATCGCTCACCCGGACGCGCTCACCGTGTGCGTCACCGGTGAAGCATCGTTCATGATGAACATCCAGGAACTTTCCACCGCCGCCCAATACCGCTTACCGGTTAAAATTTTTATATTAAACAATCACTACATGGGCATGGTGCGCCAATGGCAGGAGATGTTCCACGGCAATCGCTACTCCGAGTCCTACATGGATTCCTTGCCCGATTTCGTAAAATTAGCAGAGGCTTACGGCATCACCGGCCTGCGCGCTACTTCGGTCAACGACGTTGACGAAGTCATTAAGAAAATGCTAGCAATTGATGGCCCCGTGTTGGTGGATATGCACGTAGACCCCAAGGAAAACGTCTACCCCATGATCCCGGCAGGCGCGGCGCATTATGAGCTGCTACTCGGCCCACAGGAAAAAGCGCCGGAGATGAAGACGAAGGATTTATTATGACCCTCGACATCGTATACGATATCCCCGACACCCACGAAGCGCCCGCGCGGCATACGTTTGCGGTGTTGGTGGATAATGAATTCGGCGTGCTGGCGCGGGTGATCGGGTTGTTTTCCGGGCGGGGGTATAACATTGAGTCGCTCACCGTGGCTGAGGTGGAACACGAGAAAAAATACTCGCGCATCACCATCGTAACCTCCGGAACAACCATGGTAATTGAGCAAATACGCAAATTGCTGGAAAAGATGGTTCCGGTCTATAAAGTCCATGATCTGACTGTGGAAGGCTCACACGTGGAGCGTGAGCTGGCGCTGGTAAAAATGCGCGGCACCGGCGACATGCGCACGGAAGTCTTGCGCATCGCCGACATGTTCCGCGCCCGGATACTGGATTCCACGCCGGAGAGTTTCGTCTTTGAACTCACCGGCACGAGTGAGAAAATCGATGATTTTCTGCACCATATGCAACCCCTCGGCCTAATCGAAATCTGCCGGACGGGTGTTGCGGCCATGGCGCGGGGGAAAGACGGGATTTAATTGACGATAATGAGATGATCCGATAATCCGATCATCATTAACACAACACGGATCATCCGATCATCGGATCATCTGATCATCAGTGAAGGGACTATTCATGCGCGTCTACTACGATACCGATGCTGACCTCAAGCTCATCAAAAACAAAAAAATCGCCATCATCGGCTATGGCAGCCAAGGGCATGCGCATGCGGCGAATTTGCGGGATTCCGGGTGCAAGGACATCCGCATCGGCCTGCGCGCCGATTCCATCAGCGTCGCCAAAGCCAAGGCCGCGAAATTCGAAGTGATGACCCCTGCCGAATGCGCAGCATGGGCCGATGTGGTGATGATGCTGACGCCTGACGAATTGCAGGCGGAAATCTACACCAACGACATCGCACCCCACATCGCGCAAGGCGCAAGCCTGGTGTTTGCACATGGATTCAATATCCATTTCGGATTGATCGAACCGCGCGCTGACATGGACGTATGGATGGTAGCCCCCAAAGGCCCTGGCCACACCGTGCGTTCCGAATACGCCAAAGGCGGCGGCGTGCCGTGCCTGGTGGCCATCCAGCAAAATGCTTCCGGCAACGCCCTGGAACTCGCCTTGGCCTATGCCAGCGCCGTGGGCGGCGGACGTTCGGGCATTATTGAAACCACGTTTAAAGAAGAGTGCGAAACGGATTTATTCGGCGAGCAGGTAGTGCTGTGCGGCGGGTTGTCGCATTTGATTCAAGCCGGGTTTGAAACGCTGGTGGAAGCCGGTTACGCGCCGGAAATGGCGTATTTTGAATGCTTGCATGAATGCAAACTCATCATCGATTTGATCTATGAGGGCGGCATCGCCAACATGCGCTACTCCATCTCCAACACTGCCGAATACGGTGATTATGTCACCGGCCCACGCATCGTGACCGAGGAAACCAAAAAGGAAATGAAGCGCGTGCTCACCGACATCCAAACCGGCAAATTCGCACGCGACTGGATGCTGGAAAACAAAGCCGGCAAACCCAGCTTCAAAGCCACCCGCCGCCTAAGCGCCGACCACCCGATCGAAGAAGTGGGCGCAAAACTGCGCGACATGATGCCGTGGATTGCGAAGAATAAATTAGTCGATAAAGCTAAAAACTAAACTATGCCAAAACGGCATGGTTTATTCCGCTGGGAAAAAGGAACGCCGGATTATCTTAAATCCGGCGTTCCTTTTTTTCTTTTTGGAATACACCATTTATTCAATGATATTACTATTTTTAATCCAGATAATAAGGACATTCATCAGCTTGAATTTCATAATCGTCAGATAGCACAAAAATTTCTTTTCTCATTAGAACTTCTGCAAGAAGCCTCTCTCGAATTAGAAAAACTTTATAATTCGGGAATTGCATTGCACACAGCATTTTTAAATCAACAAAAAGCAGAAATGGCTACTTATTCATTATTTAATTACCTCAGCATATTAACTGATAATATCGGGAAGCTTATTCGCTATATTTATGGCGAAAGTATTCCCAAAAGATATAGCTTTAAAACTCATGTAATAAGCGAAGCAGATAAGTTTTCAAATGTTAGAGAGCTACTTAAAGAATTAGAAAATAATGAATCTTGGTGGAAATTAGCACTTGCTCCTTACACAGGCATTAGACAAAGACTAATTCACTATCCTGATAATATTAACTTTCAAGGTGAGCAAAAGGATGACGAATCTAAAATACTTATTATGGGAATAATTAGATATTTTATAGAAGATTCTTTTGAGTTTCAGGTGAGTAAATTTATAGATGCAATGTTTGCAGAGGAAGTGGCTTCCACTCAAAGGCAACACGCAGCAATAGCAATCAATAAGGCATTGGGGGTAGGAAAAAATGGAACCCTAGGGCAATACTTTGATGATAAAAAGAAATTTTCCAAGGAACTCACTGCCAGCATAAAGGGGCATAAGAAATATCAACCAGACAAGCTTGAAGAGCTGCTAAAGGATGCAAGGGAACAAACTCCAATATTGCCTCACAACAACCCACTCAAAACTTATAAGAGCCTTATAGAAGAACTCAAAAATTCTGAAAAGCCTCAAGACCCAGAGGAACGCATTATATACTTGTTTGAATCCTTACGAAATATTTTAAATGATTTTTGCGATTGGCTTGATAGGCTAGAACAAGCACTTACTCAAAAATTAGAAGAAAGAGCTATTAATGAAAATATTGCGTGGGTAGCGAATAAAAACTGTTGGAAATGGATGATTCCTGTTGGATTGGCTCTTAATCATGAGATCATTATACAAGCTGACGATTTCCTTTATCTTCCAGTATGTGAAGGTTCAGGTACTTTAGAATATAAATACAAGCTGGTGGATAAGGCGAAGAATTAGTTGCGAGTTGCGGGTTGCGAGTAGTTTACCCTGCTCGCAACCACGACTTTCTTGACAAACTTAGCTAACTTAGCCATACTGGTTACATGCACCAGCGCGTATCCATTCACGAAGCTAAAACCCACCTCTCCCGCCTGATTAAGAAAATTGAGGCAGGTGAGGAGGTTATTATTACCAATAATGGCAAGCCTGTGGCGTTGCTGGGTGCGCCTCCGAAGCTAAAAAAGCGGGTTTCAGGGGATATGAAAGGCACGCTAACCATCCCCGACAATTTTGACGAACCAATGCCGGATGCATGGTTTTTCCCCGATGAAGACAAATTCAACCGATGAGCTATTTGCTGGATAGCAATGCCTTACTGTGGTTCCGGCAGGAAAACACACGGATGCCTGCTCCCGTGCTGCATATGCTGCAAGACCCGACGAAAGAGGTCTATTATAGTGTAATTACCCCCTGGGAATTATCTATTAAACAGGCCAAGGGCAAGCTTTCCCTGCCTAAGCATTTCTTCACCAGCCTCCCTACGCTCGGATTTGACTGCCTGCCCATCACGGAAATACATGTGGAAACATTACGTTCACTGCCCACCCTTCACGGCGATCCGTTTGACCGAATGTTAGTGGCTCAGGCAAAAACCGAACACTTGACCTTAATTACCGGCGACAAACAGCTTGCCGAATATCCAGTAAAAACGCTGGTAATCGGCGCTTAAGCGTAATAACTTACTTATCTTCACAACTGGCAGATTATCACTCATTTTATGACCCAACTCATCATTTTCGACACCACCCTCCGTGACGGCGAACAATCGCCCGGCATGTCCATGAATTTAAATGAAAAGCTCATGGTGGCGGAAGCGCTCGATGCGATGGGTGTGGATGTAATCGAGGCCGGGTTTGCCATGGCCAGCAATGGCGATTTTGAGGCCGTGCGGTCGATTGCCGGGCGGGCGAAGAATGCGGTGATTTGCTCGCTGGCGCGCGCCAAAAACAGCGATATTGAGCGGGCGGCGGAAGCGCTGGCAGGGGCGAAGCGTAAGCGTATCCATACCTTTATTTCCACCAGCGACATCCACCTGCAACATCAGTTCCGCCTGACGCGTGAGCAGGTGCTGGAGATCATCCGTGACTCGGTGAGCTTCGCGCGGCGCTTCACCGATGACGTAGAGTGGTCCGCCATGGACGCCACGCGTTCAGACCCGGATTATTTATGTAAAGCCTTTGAAACCGCCATCAAAGCCGGGGCCACGACGCTGAACGTGCCGGATACCGTGGGGTATGCCACGCCCGAAGATTACGGCGCGTTGATTAACATGCTGCGCGAGCGCGTGGCAGGCATTGATAAGGTCATCATCTCCACCCATTGCCAAAATGATTTGGGCCTGGCCACCGCCAATGCGCTGGCCGCCGTACAAAACGGCGCGCGGCAGATTGAATGCACCATCAACGGCATCGGCGAGCGCGCAGGTAATACAGCGCTGGAAGAAGTGGTGATGGCGATCAAAACACGGCGCGATTTGTTCAACTACACCATGGGCATTGATGCCACGCATATTATGAAGCTGTCTAAAATGGTGCAAGGCATCACCGGCGCGCATGTACAGGTGAATAAAGCTATTGTCGGCGCCAATGCTTTCGCGCATGAATCCGGCATCCATCAGGACGGCATGTTGAAGCACGCCAGCACCTATGAAATCATGACACCCGAATCCATTGGGCTGACACGCAATAATCTGGTGCTGGGCAAACATTCCGGCCGCCATGCATTCCGCGAGAAAGTGAATGAGCTGGGTATTGCCATTGGCGACAATACATTTGAAGAAGCATTCCACCGCTTCAAAGAATTGGCTGATCGCAAAAAAGAAGTATTCGATGAAGATATTTTGGCGCTTCTGGATGCGGAGTCTTCGCGTGCCGACGCCATTCAATTGGAATCGCTCCATGTTACCTGCGGCACCGTTGGCCCGCAAACAGCGATGTTAGCGCTACGTCTGGACGGCGAAGTGCGACGCGCCACCGTGGAGGGTAATGGCCCGATTGATGCTGTATTCAATGCCATCGGCGCACTGGTGCCGCATGAAGCCACCTTGATGCTCTATCAAGTAAGCGCCATCACCGCCGGAACGGATGCGCAATCAGAAGTGAGCGTGCGTTTACAAACAAAAGAAAACCGCGTGGTCAATGGGCATGGCAGCAATGTAGACACACTGGTTGCAAGCGCATTGGCGTATTTAAATGCGCTCTCCAAGCTGCGTGTGTTAGCGGGGCTTAAGAAAATTGAGTTAACGGCCACGTCATAAACATTTCTTTCGGTTTATTTTCTGTTTTTTAAAATAAAAAATCAACGCATTTAGTTGCGACAAATCGCTTGCCGCCACTGTTTTGCCTGCGTATAACTCTTGCAGTCACTTCTAACCGTGCGCGAGTTTTTCTTATGCTACGCAAGTTCTTAGGCCTGATGTCTTCCGACATGGCAATCGATCTCGGTACCGCTAATACGCTGGTGTATGTTCGAGATCAGGGCATTGTGCTCAACGAGCCCTCCGTGGTAGCCATGAAAAGCGGCGTGGGTGGAAACATTCCTTTCGCATTCGGCAATGAAGCGAAAATGATGTTAGGTCGCACCCCTGCGAAAATTGACGCAATTCGCCCACTCAAAGATGGCGTGATCGCAGATTTCGCGTCGGCTGAAGAAATGATCAAGCACTTTATTCATAAAGTGCATAGCAGCCATAGCTTTATCAAACCGCGCCCGCTCATCATCATCTGCGTACCGAGCGGTTCAACGCCCGTAGAACGCCGTGCGATTCAGGAAGCAGCCGAAAATGCTGGCGCACGTGAAGTATACTTGATCGAAGAACCCATGGCAGCCGCCATCGGCGCAGGATGGCCGGTAACGGAACCTACTGGCTCGATGATCGTGGACATTGGCGGTGGAACAACGGAAGTGGCGGTGTTGTCGCTGGGTGGTATCGTGTATGCGCGCTCCGTGCGCGTGGGTGGCGACAAAATGGATGAGGCGATTATTTCCTACATTCGCCGCTATTCCAATTTGCTGATCGGCGAAAGCACGGCAGAAAAAATCAAAAAAGAAATCGGCGCCGCTTGCGCCCCGGAAAATGGTGATGGCCGTTTGGTGGAAATCAAAGGCCGCGATTTAATGAACGGCGTGCCAAAAGAAATTATCCTCTCCGAATACCAAATTGCCGAAGCGTTGGTGGAACCGGTAGGGCAGATTATCGAAGCAGTGAAAATCGCACTCGAATGCACACCGCCCGAACTGTCGAGCGATATCGTTGACAAAGGCATTGTGCTTTCCGGCGGCGGGGCAATGCTGCGGAATCTGGATCTGGTTCTGTCAAACGCCACCAGCTTACCTGTATTCGTAGCCGCAGAGCCACTGAACTGTGTGGCGCTGGGTTCAGGCAAAGTGCTGGAACATCCTGAGCAATTACGGCATGTGTTGTTCCGTCAGGAATAGTGCTTTGCTTGCCTGGACTTAGTTAGTTTGTTGTAAGCATAGTAATTAGTCCTTCGTTGATAGTCGTTAGTGTTCGCCCTCACGTGTAGAGGGCGGTGGTTGCAACCACACGAGACCTTCTTCCGGCGGTGTGAGTGATTTGCGTACGCCAGCGGATGGGAGAACCACCAACTGTTGTTTGCATTGACACGCCACACCATCCGCCACGCCATGTTATGCATGTATGGTATGAAACAGAGTTACCCCTCTCTCACCCACACAGGGTCATCGCGGCGCAGGCTGGATACCCGCCGCGAGCCCATGAGCTCACTTGCCACTCAGCCGGATCCGGAATTACCGGCTTCACTCTCAGCTTTGCCATAAGAAAAAATGCCCCGGAAGGCCTAATCTTATTTCTTCCACCCCTTTCTAACACTCACACCTCTTGCTTGTAGAGGTTAAAGAAGAAAGGGGTGTTGGTGTTAGGAAGGGGTGAAGAAAAAAAGTGCATTGCGGATAGGATTATCACATTGCTAGACACATATTTCGTGTCAAAATATCGCTGTAAATTTCTTTCCACTGCGATTTGTAATGTTTCTTATCTGCAGGATTACTGCAGGTTGCAAGTGTCAAATCTGCTAATTGCATAAAACTCTTATATGAAAGTGACGTCGGCCTCTTTGCTTCATTTTCCAGGCAAAACAAAATATTTTTATATAGATCAAGTCCTTCTTGGCAAATACCAGGAATTTCTTTCGCTTTTTCATAAATATGCTTCATCCGCAAACAAAGTCTTTGAACTTTCTCATACGGTAGTTGGGTATGCTCTAAGCTTAGATTGCTGTAATCCATGATGGGGTGAAAAACAATTGTATCAGGAGCATGGTGAGGTCTTTTAACAGTCATCGCATTACTCACTTTAAGCAGTTATGACGAAAACCTATAATATAAACGTCCTTCACAGTGTTAAAATTTTATGACAATTCCTATTTAGCTTTTCGCATGAGCCTGCGGAATTGGGGCACATCAACTGCCCGGAGCATAAGTGCAGCAGCACCATATACGACTAATCCTATCGTCACCAATATACTGAGCGCAACAAAACGGGCGATAGTAGAGCCAACAAGCCAGTGGGCAAGCGGGGCGGAAAAGTACCACAGGGTAACCGACATAAGACCGGCGGCAACCAACATACGGGGAAGGCGAGCAAGCAATAGCCGATCCCATACGAACATACCGCGTTTAAGCAGTATCCGCATCATGAGGGCGACGTTGAGCCAGGCAGCAATGGCGGTGGCAATGGCCATACCGACATGGGCAAAAGGATAGATGAGCGTGATGTTGAGCAGGAAATTTACGCTGATGCAGATAAGCGCGATTTGAAATGGGGTTTTGGTATCGCGGTTGGCGTAAAATGCCGGGCCAAGCACTTTAACCAAAACAAATGCGGGCAAGCCAGCGGCGAAAGCGATTAAAGCGGAGGCGGTTTTGCGGGTGTCGTCAACAGTGAAGGCGCCACGCTCATACAACACCTGGATAACCGGAATAGAAATGGTCATGAGGGCCGCGGCGGCGGGCAATGCAAGCAGAAGCGCGAGTTCGATGGCGCGATTCTGGCTGGCGTGGGCGCTGGCGTGTTTGCCTTCACGGATATGGCGGGACAGTAATGGCAGTAAGGCGGTGCCAATGGCAATGCCAATGACGGCAAGCGGTAATTCACTGATACGGTCGGCGTAATAAAGATACGATACACCGTTGCTGATTTGTGAGGCGATGATGAGGTCTACGAACAAATTGATCTGGGCAACGCCTGCGCCCATGGCAGCAGGGGCGATGAGTTTTAATAGGCGTTTTACTTCCGCCGTGAGGCGCGGCGGACGCAAGGTAGGCATGATATTTAGGCGTTTGCACCACACCATGAGCCATAGCATTTGCGCCACACCGGAAATGAGCACGGCGATGGCCAACGCATGCGCGCCGGTGGGGACGAAACGGTTAATCATCGGCGGAATGATGATAAGACAGATATTCATGATGATAGGCGTGGCGGCGACAGCGGCGAAACGGCCTACGCTATTGAGCATACCACCGAGGAGCGAAACGATGGAGATGAAGATAATATACGGCATAGTGATCCGTGTAAGTAACACGGTGAGCGTGTATTTTTGCGGGTTATCAGTGAAACCGGGAGCCAGAATCCACATGAGCCACGGCATAGCTAGAATAAAGACAGAGCTGAATAGCAATAATACGGCAAGAAGAAAGGAATAGGCTTCATCAGCAAACAGTGCGGCTTTGGCACGGCCATTTTCTTCAGCAAGCGTCCCAGCATAGAGTGGCACGAAGGCGGAGTTGAAGGCGCCTTCAGCAAACAATCGACGCATGAAATTGGGAATTTTAAAGGCAACAAAAAAAGCGTCCGAGAGCCAGCTGGCGCCGAGGCTGGAGGCGATGGTTACGTCACGGAAAAACCCGAGCAACCGCGAGATTAGCGTGTAAACTCCGATGGTGGCAGTGGATTTAATAAGGGACATGAAATGGAAATGACAGATGGCAGGAGGCGAATGGCGAGAGTATAAGGTGTTTAAGGGGTAACGTCCACTCCCATCCCCTATATTAACCGCTTGTTAGGCAGGTACTTTTTGCTCTTGCTTGGCAGACTCTTTAGCCACGTCTTTGGCAGCGGCGGCAGAAGCCGTACGGCTTTCTGCTTCAGCAGCTACGGCTTGCTCTTCGCTGCTTACAGCGGTGCGGAATTCGCTCAGGCGCATATCCACTTGCGGAATGCGTAGCGTTTTCAACAGATCGCGCACTTCCTGACGGGCAGCGACGTGCGACATGGAGACGCTAACGGTAGCCACTTCCTGCATGATGTCGAGCACGGTTAAGCCCTGAAGGAATAATTCACGGAAAATAACACGCTCGGAAAAGCCAGGCGATACGCGAAACCCGATACGGCGCGCGAGTTCACCAAGCACTTGCGTGACCATCAATTTGTTTTTCGCATTGATGTTAGAAAGGCGATTGCGCATAACAATCCATTCAATGGAACCACCATCGCGCTTGGCGCGTTTCAATTTTTGCTCCCAGATCATTTCGCTGTAAATGCTGGGCTTGATAACTTGCAGGCTTTGGCCGTCTACCGTGGCGAGTACATCAAGGTCAACGAAGCTGTCATTGATCGGGGTGATAATGGTATTAGCGTAGGAATGTGCGAGGCGCGACAGGAACGTATCATTCCCCGGGCTATCCACGACCACGAAATCATTGGTGGAAACGAGTCGGGAGAGCGCCATACTGAAACGATCACGCTCATCTTGCTCGGCTTCGTCGGCGATGTTGAAAGGGCTTTTTTGAATAACGATGTGATGCGGCTGCGGCAGGGTGACGTTTTCACGCACCATGGTTTGACGACGATTTTCAATGTAACGAGAGAGAGAGCGCTGACGGGAATCAAGGTCAATACTGCCAACAGAGAAACCTAAACGCAGCAGGGAAACAATCAGATGCATGCCGGTGGTAGTTTTACCGGAGCCCCCTTTTTCGTTGCCAAGAACGATAACGTGAGCGTGTCTGCCACCGGCAGTTCCGCTACCGGCACTTGCGCTCATCGAATCCGCTACGTTCTGGTTCATGTCGCCACTCCATCCACCGGTTTTTTTTGATTATAAGCATCCGCATTTTGCATGCAAGCATTAGGAATAAATTTTGTGTAAAAAAATGCGCGTGATGTTTACGTGTGGCTATACGTTTTTTGACTGCGATGAATGCACGCTGCATTCAAGCTCAAAAATGCCCAACAATAGTGCAGCGAATACAGTCGTTTACATGAAGCTATTGCGCTTATTACGGGATTATGGCAAAACTACGCAATTACAACATGTTGTGTGCTTGATGCACAGAAACGACTACGTATGCACAAAACAATTGCCATTGCGTCTGACCATGCCGGCGTGGAAATGAAAACCGCGCTTACGGAGTTTTTACATGAGCATGGATACATCACGCACGATCTTGGAACACATGGAACAAGCAGTGTGGACTATCCTGACATCGCGAATGCGCTTGCCGCATGTGTCATTGAAAAAAAATCGCGCGGCATTTTAATTTGCGGTTCTGGCATCGGTGTCAGTATTGCCGCAAACCGGCATGCGACTATCCGCGCTGCATTGTGCCGGAGTGGACTCGAGGCGGAACTCAGCCGCAAACATAATGACGCAAACGTATTATGCTTAGGCGCACGCCTTACGGGTATTGACGCGGCGAAAGAATGCGTACTGCGTTTTTTAGAAACGGACTTTGAAGGCGGACGTCATCAGCGCCGTGTTGAAAAATTAGGGATCATTTAGGAGCAACTACATGTTACAGGCAAAAAAGGAATCCACTACCATGCATGCGTTTTTTGATATTGCGTTGAATCAAGCCGACCCCGAACTCGCCGCCACCATTGCCCATGAGTTGAAACGTCAGCAATCGCAGATCGAATTGATTGCGAGTGAGAACATTGTAAGCCGCGCTGTGCTGGAGGCGCAAGGCTCGGTGCTGACCAATAAATATGCCGAAGGGTATCCGGGTAAACGCTATTATGGCGGCTGTGAATATGTCGATGAAACGGAGACACTGGCCATTGAGCGGGCAAAGAAATTATTTCATTGTGAATTCGCCAACGTGCAGCCCAATTCCGGCTCGCAAGCCAATCAGGGCGTGTTTTTAGCGCTGCTGAAACCCGGCGATACATTTCTTGGACTTTCGCTTGCTGCAGGCGGGCATTTGACGCACGGCGCAAGCGTGAACATGTCGGGCAAATGGTTTAATGCTGTGACGTATGGTGTGCGCGAAAAAGATGCGCTGATTGATTATGATGAAGTGGCGAAACTGGCAGTTGAGCATAAACCGAAATTGATTATCGGCGGCTGTTCAGCCTATCCGCGCGTGATTGATTTTGCACGCTTGCGTCAGATCGCTGACAGCGTGGGTGCACTCTTGATGGTGGATATGGCGCACTTTGCTGGGTTGGTTGCGGCGGGCGTTTACCCCTCCCCGTTCCCGCATGCGCATGTGGTAACGACGACAACGCATAAAACATTGCGTGGTCCGCGCGGCGGCATGATTCTGACCAATGACGCCGAAATCGCCAAGAAAATCAATTCAGCGATTTTCCCAGGCCTACAAGGCGGGCCATTGATGCATGTAATTGCCGGTAAAGCCGTGGCCTTTGGCGAAGCACTGAAGCCGGAATTTAAGGCATATGGTAAGGCGGTGATAGATAATGCGCAGGCACTTGCCGCGACACTGGTTTCACGTGGGCTTGCAATTACGACCGGCGGCACGGATTGCCATTTGATGCTGGTGGATTTGCGTCCGAAAAAGATCACCGGCAAAGCAGCGGAAGCCAGCCTGGAGCGGGCAGGCCTCACCTGCAACAAAAATGCCATTCCGTTTGACCCGGAAAAACCGGCGATCACCAGCGGCATTCGCTTAGGTACACCGGCGGGAACCACGCGCGGATTTGGCGTGGCGGAGTTCAAGCAGATCGGCGAATTGATCGGCGACGTATTGGACGGGCTGAGTGCACACGGCGACGACAATTCCGCAGCAGAGGCAAAAGCGAAAGCCGAAGTGAAGAAGCTGTGTGAGCGGTTTCCGATTTATGCTTCGCTACCTTCCAACCATTAATCACGAGCCCTTTTCATGAAATGTCCCTTTTGCGGCCACGGTGATACGCAGGTGAAAGATTCTCGTCCGAGTGAGGATGGGTCGGCGATTCGGCGGCGGCGGTATTGCACGGCGTGTAATTCGCGGTTCACGACGTTTGAGCGCGTGCAATTGCGCGAGCTGGTGGTGGTGAAGAAAAATGGTGAGCGGCGCATTTTTGACCGGGAAAAAATTGTTCGCGCACTAGCGATTGCGCTGCGCAAACGTCCGGTGCCGGATGAGCAGATCGAACAGATTGCTACACGCATCGTGCAGAAATTGGAATCCACGGGTGAGAGCGAAATCCCCACCGGCTTCATCGGCAAAACGGTGATGGATGAATTGCGGAGCTTAGATAGCGTGGCATATATTCGCTTTGCGTCGGTGTATCGCGATTTTACTGAAGCCAAGGATTTTGAAGAAATCGTCGGTGAGCTTGGTGACGAGCGATGAACGAAGAAACGATGGTTCGATGGTTCGATAATTCGATGGATCGACCAAAAAAAGTTTCTACGTTTCGACAACTAATGGTTTATCAACGTGCATTTAATATATCTCTTGAAGTTCATAAGGTAAGCCTTGGTTTTCCAAAAATTGAACAATATGTTATCGCAGATCAACTTCGCCGAGCTACAAAATCGATTTGTGCTAATATTGCCGAAGGCTTTACCAAGCAGAAATACTCTATTACTGAATTTGGACGGTTTCTTGCTATAGCTGAAGCATCCGCTAATGAAACATTGGTATGGATTGAATATGCAGCTGCACTTGCATATATCTCGCATGAACAATTTTTACATTGGGATAACGAATATAATGCCATCGGCGCAATGCTAAATAAATTACGTAGCAAACTCTAATGCTCGAACCATCAAACCATCAAGCCATCAAACCATCCGATCATTCCGCGTTCATGCGCCACGCATTGCTATTAGCGCGGCGGAATCTTGGGCAGACATGGCCGAACCCTGCCGTGGGTGCAGTGGTGGTGAATCAGGATTATGTGGTCGGTGTGGGCTGGACCGCGCGTTGCGGCAGGCCGCATGCGGAGACGCAAGCATTGAATATGGCAGGTGCGCACGCACGTGGAGCGACGCTCTATGTGTCGCTGGAGCCATGCGCGCATGAAGGGAAAACGCCGCCTTGTACGCAGGCGATTATTGCCGCGGGTGTTGCGCGCGTGGTGGTGGGATGCGGGGATCCGAATCCGCGCGTAAATGGTCAAGGCATCGCGCAATTGCGCGCGGCGGGGATTGAGGTGGTGGAACAGGTGCGCCGCGCCGAAGCAGAGGCGCTGAACGAAGGATTTTTTTCCGTTGTGCAATGCAAGCGACCCTATGTGGCGCTGAAAATCGCCACGTCATTGGATGGAAAAATTACCGGCGGCAAAGACCGCTGGCTTACCGGTGAGACTGCGCGGGCGTATGGGCATGTATTACGCGCTGAGCATGACGCGATTTTGACCGGCATGGGAACGGTGCTGGCCGATGATCCGCTCTTGACGTGTCGCCTGCCGGGCCTGGAGGACCGCTCGCCGGTGCGGGTGGTGATTGATCGGCGTGGACGCATGCCCATAGATGGCAAATTAATGCAAAGTGCGGATGAGGTGCCATTATGGGTGGAGGCAGCGCCGGAAGGGTTGGCGGCATTAGTGAGCCAGTTGGCGGAACGCGGGATTACCCGGCTTATGGTAGAAGCCGGGGCCAGCCTATCGGGGGCTTTTATTCAACAAAATCTGGTGGATAGGATTTACTGGTTCCGGGCTCCCCTGGTGGTGGGTGACGGGGGTTTGCCGGGCATTACCATAGAAACCGCGCGCTGGCGGCAGGAATCTGTGGTGCAATTGGGTGTAGATTGCTTGGAAATCTTTGCTAATCAGGCTATATAAGAGCCATGTTTACCGGCATTATCAGCGCTATAGGAATGATTACGCATGCCAGCGGCGACGCAGCAAAACGCATCCGCATTGCGTGCGCGTGGCCGGAAGCGTCGTTTAAGCTTGGCGAATCCATCGCCTGTAATGGCGCATGCTTAACGGTGGTGGAAAAAGGCACGCATGATGGGGCTGCATATTTTGATGTGGAACTTTCGACCGAAACATTGGCCTGCACCGCGCCACGTTGGCAGGTGAATGATGCAATTAATTTGGAGCGCGCGTTGAAAGTGGGCGACGATGTAAGCGGGCATTTCGTGACCGGGCATGTAGATGGGATGGCAACGCTTGAGGAAATTATTCCGCATATGGGCAGCTATCAATTGTGGTTACGTGCACCGGATGCATTAGCGCGTTTTGTCGCAGCTAAAGGCTCTGTAACACTGGATGGTATTTCACTCACCGTAAATGCCGTAGAAGGCACGCGCTTTACCGTGACGATCATTCCGCATAGCTGGAAAAACACGACATTGTCGCAGCGCAAAGCTGGCGACCACGTAAATATGGAGGTGGATTTGCTGGCGCGGTATTTGGATCGATTACTGACTGCGAGGGCTGCATGACAATAAATGAAGAGCCAGAAGACGATTTGGAATACTTATCAGACATTGCCTATCAAGCAATGGTTAAAGCAATTAATCAGCAACGCCGCCCTATTACGGGTGACTGGACACGTAATCTTCAGGAAAAATACGAAGGCACCGTGTATGAGAAGGATATTATTTCGTCACAACCTTTGTGGAGAGAACAAGAGTTTACAGCATATGACGCAGTAGCACTGGAAGAGGCCCGCCAACGTGCAGAAAGATCTATAGACATGATGTTAGATAAGAACGATCCAACCTACTTAGATCGTTCTATACAATTATGTATTAATCATAGCGCAAAAAAACCTTGGCATAGAATAACCATGCCGCATGACTTTGGTCCTAAAACAAGCACTTGCAATAGCCTAGTTATCATTGGTCTTAACGCAGCAAAGCATGCTCTTGATAAAAAACACGGCGCATCATCATCGCGGAGTGTAGGCTGATGTCCCTCTCACCCATCGAAACCATTCTTGACGATGCCCGCGCGGGCAGGATGTTTATTCTGGTGGATGACGAAAGCCGGGAGAATGAGGGTGACCTTATTATTCCGGCGCAAATGGCAACGCCGGAGGCGATCAATTTCATGGCGCGGCATGGGCGCGGGTTGATTTGCTTGGCGTTGACGTCCGAGCGGGTGGAGCAACTGGCCTTGAATTTAATGGCGCGGCATAACGGTTCGCGGCATCAGACGGCGTTTACTGTGTCGATTGAAGCGCGTGAAGGAGTAACGACTGGCATATCCGCCGCTGACCGGGCGCGCACGATTCAGGTGGCGATTGATCCGACAAAAACAGCGGCAGATATTGCAAGCCCGGGGCATGTGTTTCCTTTGGTGGCGCGTGACGGCGGAGTATTGGTGCGGGCGGGACATACCGAAGCAGCGGTGGATATTGCACGGCTTGCCGGACTCAATCCTGCAGGTGTTATTTGCGAAGTCATGAATGATGACGGCACGATGGCGCGCTTACCGGATTTATTGCACTTTGCCAAACAGCATGGGCTGCATGTGGCAACCATCGCAGATTTAATTGCCTATCGCAGACGAGCGGAAAAATTGGTGCATCGTCTGGCGGAGACGGAAATAGACAGCGCGCATGGCGGGCGGTGGCGGATGATTGTGTATGGGACACGCCTGGGCCAGACCGAACATATCGCGTTGATAAAAGGAAATCCTGCCGCGGGCACGCCGACGCTGGTGCGTATGCATGCGTTGGATTTATTGGCTGACGCGCTGGGCGATCATTTTGAACACCGTGACGGCGTACTTGCCGCCGCTATGCAGCGCATCGCGCAAGAAGGCGCAGGCGTGGTGGTGCTGCTGCGGCCGGAATCGTCTACATCTATTTCTGATCGCGTACGCACACGCTTAGGGCAAGTGCCCGAAGGCGGCGCAGATTTACGCGATTATGGTATCGGCGCCCAGATTCTGCTGGATGTTGGCGTCCACGAAATGTTACTGCTCTCCAACACCAAACGCAGCGTGATCGGCCTGGAGGGCTACGGCCTGACGATTGCCGGTTATGCTGCGATTACTTGAAAGAATATCATGCCTCATCTTCTGATTGTCTCTTCCCGCTATTATGCCGACATTGCCAGCGCGCTGGAAAAAAGTGCAGTGACGGCACTGAATGCCGCGCATGCCACACATGAATTGGTGGTAGTGCCGGGTGCATTGGAAATTCCAACGGCGATTCGTTTTGCCCTTGAAACTAAACGTTTCGACGGATACGTAGCGCTTGGCTGCGTGATTCGCGGAGAAACAACCCATTACGATACGGTGTGCGATGAAAGCGCGCGCGGGCTTAGCTGGCTTGCTATGGATCAGCAGGCAGCCATAGGCAACGGCATTCTCACCGTGGAAAACGAAGCGCAAGCACGTGCACGGTTGGATAAGGGCGCGGATGCAGCGCAAGCGGCATTGGCGTTAATTACTGTACGAAATCATTTTCAGGGAGCACGCATATGAACCGTTCCCTTCAGGCCAAAAGCAGCGCACGCTTAGTTGCCGTGCAATTGCTGTATCAAGCCGCCGTTACCGGCACTTCAACGTCGCCGGAAATCATGGCAGAGGAATATAAAACTTTTTACGAAGAAAACTTACCCAACGCCAAAGAGGTGCAATTACCTACCGTGCCGCCAGACGCAGCGTATTTGCGGAAGTTGTTGTGTGGTGTGGCGGAGCATGGCGCGCGTTTGGAACCACTCATCGACAAGGTGTTGAGCGATGATTGGAAGAAAGACCGGATCAGCCCATTGTTGCTGGCCATTTTACGTGTGGCAGCATTTGAGCTGGCCGAGGGAAAAGTAAAAACACCGATCGTGACGGATGAATACGTGTCACTGGCCGCACGCTTTTTTACCGATGCCGAAACCGGATTTATTCACGCCGCGCTGCATGCATTGACCAAGGAATTGCAGCCCGGTGAATGAATTTGCGTTGATTCACACCTATTTTCGCCCCCTCGCCGCTGCGTTTCCTGGCAGCTTAGATTTACGTGATGACGCCGCTCTGCTGACCTCACCGCCGGGTATGCAACTGGTGGTGACGGCAGATGCGCTGAGTGCAGGCGTGCATTTTTTCGGCACGGAGGATGCAAGCCTTATTGCGCGAAAAGCCTTGCGCACGAATATTTCAGATTTAGCGGCAATGGGCGCGCAACCGTTTGCGTATTTTTTGTGTGTGATGTTGCCGCGCGACACGACTGAAGCGTGGATTGCGCGTTTTGCGCACGGCTTGGCAGCGGATCAAGCCGCGTTTGGTATACACCTTGCCGGGGGCGACACCACGCGAACCGATGGACCGCTTAGCATCGCCATTACCGCGCTTGGGCATGTGCCGGTGGGGGCTGCGCTTACACGTTCTGGCGCGCGGGGGGGCGACAAGATTTATGTCTCCGGCACGCTGGGCGATGCAGCGCTTGGACTTGCGTGTTTTAAGGGCGAATTACCCGAAGATGCGTTTTTGCAGAACCGTTACGTGCTGCCGCAACCGCGTGTTGCACTAGGACTTGCGCTGCGCGGCGTAGCTTCGGCCTGCATGGATATTTCTGACGGATTGGTGCAGGATATGGGGCATATTTGCGCAGCATCGGGTGTGGGCGCTATGCTCTATGCCGATGCACTTCCGCTCTCAGTTGCCGCACAAAACCATGGCGAAAAAGCGCTGCACGCGGCGCTCTCAGGCGGCGATGATTACGAGCTACTATTTACCGGCCCGCCGGACTTACGGATGGAGGGAGATTGTGCCATTACCTGCATTGGCGACGTGGTGGCGGGAAATGGGGTGGACGTGGTGGACAAATCCGGGGTGCGGATGGCTGTGCAAGTGGCTGGATTTACTCATTTTTAAACCGTCATGAGGGTTTCATGGAATTGTCACACAATTGGGCTATGAAATTGGTTATTATACTTAAAATAGCGGAGATGTGGCATGGCAGAATTAACAGCACAAGGAAAAGCCGGATTTGAAGCGTTTGAAAAAACGCTGTTGACGCATGGCTTTGAAAAGCAGGGAAATGAATACGTTTACACAAATCCCCAAGGTCTTGATAAAAGAACTCTGGATTTAATCCATTTTATTGCAGGACACAAAGCGCTTAGAAGTGCGAACAAAGATAACAAATTACGTATTTATTTTAGCTCAAATCCTGACAATGAATTCTCAAAAGAAAAACTAATTTGAGGGAACGAGCAACATGCCCCATCAGCTTCGCCGCATCATCGCCATCAACATCAGGAACCCCAGCGACGGTAATCCTTCGGGGCGAATCTCTGAGCTGCACCCACGCGGCGGTGTCCTGGCGGTAGGCGACAACGGGGTGGG
>CAZGVV010000015.1:18929-34039 GCA_964529155.1 uncultured Rickettsiales bacterium | reverse complement strand
TACGTATAATGTTAAATTGAAATAACTATAGGTGAAGTCCGGCAAGGCGAACGCATTACACGAATTTCACTGCTTCCTCTGCCGCGCGCATTAATGCCCGGGCTTTGTTCAGGGATTCCTGGTACTCATCCTCAGCATTGCTATCCGCCACGATGCCGCCACCGGCTTGAATATAAAGCGTGCCGTCTTTCACCAGGCCTGTGCGCAGCGTAATGCACGTATCCATATTGCCGCAGGCGGAGAAATACCCCACACAACCAGCATAAAAGCTCCGGCGGTGCTGTTCCAGCGAATCAATAATCTCCATCGCCCGTATTTTCGGAGCGCCGGAAACGGTGCCGGCAGGAAACCCGGCGATCAGTGCGGAAAGGGCGTCGAAACGCGCGTTATCTAATTCACCGATCACATTGGAGACGATATGCATCACATGGCTATAATTTTCGATCATCATGCGTTGCGTGGTTTTTACCGTGCCGGTCTTTGCTACGCGGCCCACGTCATTGCGTCCTAAATCCAACAGCATTAAATGCTCGGCCAGCTCTTTTGGGTCAGCTAATAATTCACGGGCAAGCGCTGCATCTTCTTCGCGGTTACGTCCGCGGCGGCGTGTGCCGGCGATAGGGCGTATGGTCACGTCGTTATTTTGCAGGCGCACCAGAATTTCCGGGCTTGAACCGACAAGCTGGAAATCGCAAAAATCCAGATAGAATAAAAACGGTGACGGATTCAAATGCCGCAGCGCCCGGTATAGCGCAAACGGCGGCAATGTGAACGGCGCAGAAAAACGCTGTGAAAGCACCACCTGGAAAATATCTCCAGCGCGAATGTGCTCGCGCGCTGCATCAATCATCGCATCATACTGCGCCCGGTCTGTGTTCGAGACAAAATCATCTACGTGTACCGCTTCAAGCACATCCGTGGAGACGGCAGGAAGCGGTTGGTGCAAGCGCTGGTGTACGTATTCAATGCGTTTAATAGCCGTGTCGTATGCATCCGCATCCGTTGCCTTATTCGGCCAAACGGGGGTGATGATATAGAGCTTATCCGTGACGGAATCGAAGATCACCATCAGTTGCGGGCGTATAAAGCAGGAGTCGGGAATGTTAATGGTGTCGGGCGTCGTGTCCGGCAATTGTTCCATTAATTTCACCATGTCATACCCCATATATCCCACCAGGCCTGAGGCCATAGGGGGCAACCCTTCGGGGATATCAAGCCGGGACGATTGGTAGAGTGCGCGGAACGCGTCCAGCGCATTGCCTTCACAGGGCGTAAATCTGGCTGTATCCAGGCGGGCACTATAGGCTATTTCCGCTTGATTACCCCGGCAGCGCCAGATGAGTTCGGGCATAAGGCCAATTACTGACCAACGGCCGCGCGTTTCGCCTTTTTCTACGGATTCGAGCAGAAAAGAAGGTTGCCCTTTTTCACGCAACCGCAGCATGGCAGAAACGGGGGTATGCAAATCTGCAGAAAAGGTAGCCCAGGCCAGTTGCGGCTTTCCTGCGGCCAGCCCTTGCGTGAAGGCATCACGGGAGGGGAAAATATCGTAATTATTCTGCTTGAGCGCCATAGCTGTTCAGCACCTGCTGGCGGATGGTAACGGGGTATTTGCTACGCAAATGCTCCAAAAACGCCGTCAGCATATCTTCTCGCGTCATTTTTGCGAGCTTGTCTTTGAAATCTTCCAGCTCCGTTTCTTTTGCCGGCGGTGCGGGAATGCGCTCGCGTATAATCGCTATGTAATAGGTGCCTTCTTTGGCGGAGAATGCACCTGTGGCCTGGCCTACAGGACGCGCGAAAATATCTTTTAATAATTCCGGCGGCAGCATCAATCCACCTGGCGTATGCTGCGTGTCGTGGCCAATGCGGCCTGAAGACGCCATCTGTAACTTATGCTCCGCCAGCACGGCGCGCTGGCCTGCATCATCCTTGGCTTGGGCAAGTTCACCCGCCACCTTATCCGCTTCGGTGTGCAGTCGTTTTTGGCGCTCCATGGCTTGCCAGGCGGCAGCAAGTTTGGGGCGAACATCAGCAAATGGCTGCGGCTTGCTGACCTGCACCTTATCCACTTGCAGCAGATAATATCCGTTGTCCATACGCACCAGTTGCGACTGGCTGCCTTCTTCAATCGTAAACGCATTTTCCATGAATTCAGGGTAGGCGGGGACTTCTTTCACGGGGGTGCCATTGGCTGCATTCCCCTGTTGGTCCAGCGGGGGGAGCGTTTTGTATGCCAGGCCCAAGGATGATGCTACTTCAGGAATCGTGCTGCCACCTGCCAGCGCATCCTGAATTTTTGCCGAGAGTGTCGCAAATGCTTTGTCGCCATTTTCATCGGCAATTTTTTCTTTAGGAATGATTAAATAGCTCAGCGTGCGTAATTCCGGCATCATGAACAAACTCGCCTGCGCTTGATAAAAAGATTCTAGCTGCTCATCAGAAGGCGCTTCAGGAAGTGGAATCAGTGCGGGTGGAATCATAATCACATCGGCCACGCGCATTTCGTGCATAGCGGCAAATAAACCCGCTGCCATGCTATCATCCACCGGGGAGACCGCAGTGAGGGTCCGGCTCAATATGTCCCGGCCAAGCCGCAGCCGCACGTCATCCACATAATCTGCTTCACGCACTCCGCTGTGACTCAGCACGTTTTTAAAGATGGCTTTATCAAAAACGCCTTTGTCATTTTGAAATGTGCTGTCGCGGCGAATTTCACTGGCGACGGTTTCGTCATCAGGCAGTAGATGCAGTGCGATGGTTTCCTGGCGCAGCAATTCATTCACTACTAATTTATCCAGTATACGTGGCGCCAGACCTAAATTGGCGATGGCTTCTGGCGTGGCGTGTTTGCCAAGCAATTGACGGACGCGCTCCATTTCGTCGCGGTATTGCCGTTCAAAAACGGGTGTTGGAATATCCTGGCTGCCGACGCGGGCGATTATGTTGGCGCCACCCCGTTGGGTAAACACGTCGCCTACACCCCAAATGCTAAAGCTAACGACCAGTAGGCCGAGCATAATGTAGACCAGGAAGCCGGCAGCGCCGCTTCGGAGCGAGTTGAGCATCATGCCGAAGATTTATCGCACTTACCCCGATTGTCAAAGCCTAAGTTTCTGCTAAGACCTATCTATGACCTTGATTGTAGCTAATTGGAAAATGAACGGGAGCGCAGCGCTTGCTCAGGAATGGGTGCGGCATGTCGCGGTGCGGATACGCCCAGGCGTCGAAGCGGTGTGGTGCCCGCCTGCGGTTTACTTACATGAAGTGCCCGAGATTCAAACGGTAAAGCGTGGGGGGCAAGATTGCCACTCCGCCGCGTCCGGCGCATATACCGGGGATATTTCCGCCGCCATGCTGAAAGAATCGGGCTGCGCTTATGTGATCGTCGGCCATTCCGAACGCAGAGAGCACTATCACGAGACGGATGCCAACATATGCGCCAAGGCAGAACGGGCGATTGCAGCCGGGCTTATTCCTATTATTTGCGTGGGTGAAAAATGGGATGCCTGGCAGGCCGGGGACGCAAAGCAGGTGGTAGCCGCGCAACTGGCGGGTTCAATACCTAAAAATTTGCATGCACACCAATATGTTATCGCATATGAGCCGGTATGGGCCATCGGTAGCGGCAAAACCCCTACCCATGAAGACATCCACGCCATGCATACCCATATTACTATGTGCACGGAAAAAGAGGTGAAAGTACTGTATGGGGGCTCCGTAAAGGCAGTAAATGCCGGTGAAATTCTGAAGCTTCAAGGCGTCGCTGGCGCATTGGTCGGGGGAGCCAGCCTAATTGCGGAAGAATTCTGCGCAATCCTTGACAGTGCGGCGGTTTCCGGGCAGATATAATAAAATAGTAATAAGGAATTGGCCATGCATTCGTTTTATACGGTTCTGCTTGTAATACACACCCTGATCATTTTGTTCATGATCGGGTTTATTTTATTGCAACGCTCTGATAATGATGGTCTTTCTGGTCTTGGTGGCGGTGGAAGCAATGTGCTTTCCGGCCGTGCGGCGGGTAATTTGCTCAGCCACACTACGGCCGTGCTTGCGACCTGCTTTATCATTACCAGCCTTGTGCTTGCGATCTTGAGCGTTCGATCGTTGACGCACCAGTAGAAAAGCCTGCTGAAACTACTGCGCCGATGCTCAAAGAGACGCCAAGCGTACCGCAGCCGGAATAAATCATCATTCCCGTGTAAACGGGAATTCCAGTGATCTGGGTGCCGGCATTGGCTGGTGCGATATTATATAGAGGGTTATATGTCTGATAAAACACGTTTTATTTTTATCACCGGTGGGGTGGTATCGTCGCTTGGTAAAGGGATTGCTTCCGCGTCGTTGGGCGCACTTCTGCAATCGCGCGGATATAAAGTCCGCTTGCGGAAATTAGACCCCTACCTCAACGTAGACCCCGGCACGATGAATCCCACCCAGCATGGCGAAGTATTCGTCACTGATGACGGCGCGGAAACTGATTTGGATTTAGGGCATTATGAGCGGTTTACCGGCGTATCGGCGCGCCGCAGTGATTCCGTCACCACCGGCCAGCTTTATTCCCGCCTGCTCTCCAAGGAACGGCGTGGCGATTATTTGGGTGGTACGGTGCAAGTGATTCCGCATGTGACGGATCTTATTAAAGAATTCATCATGCACGACACCGAAAACGAAGATTTCGTGCTCTGCGAAATCGGCGGAACGGTTGGTGACATCGAAGGCCAGCCATTCCTGGAGGCGATTCGTCAGCTTGGCTATGAAATGGGCCGTGACCGTACCATGTTTATGCACTTAACGCTGGTTCCCTATATTGCGGCCGCCAAAGAATTAAAAACCAAACCCACTCAGCACTCGGTGAAAGAATTACGCGCCATTGGTATTCAGGCTGATATTCTGCTCTGCCGCGCCGACCGCGAAATCCCGGTTACTGAGCGCCGTAAAATCGGTCTGTTCTGTAACATCCGCGAAGAATGCGTCATTCAAGCCATCGATGTTGCCAGCATCTACGAAGTGCCGCGCCGCTACAGCGAGCAAGGGCTGGACCGCCAGGTCCTCAAGCATTTCGGCATTCAAGTAGACGATGCGCCTAAACTGGCGCAATGGGACGACATCGTTACCCGCCTGCGCGATCCTAAATCCCAGGTGACCATCGCCATTGTCGGTAAATATACCGGTATTGGCGACGCCTATAAATCCCTGGCCGAATCCCTTGACCATGCGGCGATTGCCAACCAGGCGGGCCTCCATATTCGCTGGGTAGACGCGGCGCTCGACAAGGCAGGTATTGACAAAGAATTGGCCGATGCGGATGCCATCTTAGTCCCCGGTGGGTTCGGTGAGCGCGGTGTGGCCGGCAAATTGGCCGCCATTGCCTATGCCCGCACCTCTAAAATACCCTATCTCGGTATCTGTTTTGGTATGCAGCTGGCCTGCATCGAATTCGCCCGCAACGTACTGGAAATGCCCGATGCATCCTCCACCGAGTTCGGCCCTTATGAAGACAAGGACGGCAAAGGCCCGCTGGTGGGATTGATGACGGAATGGTTGCGCGGCAATGTCATGGAAACCCGCTCACGTGATGGTGATCTCGGCGGCACGATGCGCTTAGGCGCGTATGAATCCGTGTTAGCACCCGGCAGCCTGGCGGAGAAAATTTATGACTCCCAGCAAATTACCGAGCGCCATCGTCATCGTTATGAAGTGAATCTGGCCTACCGCGATGTGTTTGAGCAGGCGGGCATGGTGTTTTCCGGCCTCTCACCGGGCGGCCAATTGCCCGAAATCGTTGAGCTCAAAGACCACCCGTGGTTTGTCGGTGTACAATTCCACCCGGAATTTAAGTCCCGGCCATTCGCCGCGCACCCGCTGTTCGCAGCATTTGTGCAAGCAGCGGTGGCGCATGCTCAGACAGAAAAGCAGCAAAAAGCGGCATAATTTCATATACGCTTTTTATCCCCGGCTACGTAAGCTTAACTCCTATGTTAAGCCAATTGCACACGCCCATTCCACTCACCACGCCCAAAGGCAAAGCCTGGGCGGTAGCCATTATTGATTACGGCCCGCAATGGGATTTGCAATGGGTGACGTTCGTGCATGAAACCGGCGAATGTTGGACCTTCCGCAATAGCGAAATCAGGCGCGAAGCGAATTATACCTTCGGCCTGAAACCTCCCACGCCCATTTACAGCCAAGACAAGGCTGGCCTAAACGAGGCGTTGATGCGCACAAATGCTGCGCCGTCGTCTGTGGCAGAAAATGTAACACGCCAACAATAGCCAATAGTCTTGACTTTGCCTGCGGTTGCTTCCTAATTAGCTTTCTCGTACATTAGGAAAATAGCATGGTTGCAGCGCATCATATCTCTGTCGGTCCCGTTACGTTTGGCAATGATTTGCCCTTCGTCTTAATCGCCGGGCCGTGTCAAATGGAATCGCGCGAACACGCGCTTTCTGTCGCCAAAACGTTGGTGGAGATAACCAAAAAGCTTGGCATCGGCTTCATTTATAAAAGCTCCTTTGACAAAGCGAACCGCACCAGCCTTTCCGGCAAACGCGGGATTGGCCTGGCCAATGCATTGCCGGTTTTCCGCGAAATCAAAGAAACATTTGGCTGCCCCGTGCTGACCGACGTCCACACCGAAGCGCAATGCGCCGAAGTGGCAGGCACGGTAGACGTGTTGCAGATTCCCGCATTCCTGTGCCGCCAGACAGATTTGCTCATTGCCGCCGCAAAAACCGGTTGCGTGGTGAATATCAAAAAAGGCCAATTCCTGGCACCGTGGGACATGAAAAATGTGGCGGAAAAAGTTAAAGAATCCGGTAATGATCGCATCGTGCTTACCGAGCGCGGCGCATCGTTTGGTTATAACACACTAGTCACCGATTTCCGCGCATTTCCCATCATGGCGCAAACCGGTTACCCCGTGGTATTTGATGCTACTCATAGTGTACAACAGCCAGGCGGGCAGGGTGGTTCTTCCGGCGGGCAACGTGAATTCGTTCCGGTGTTAGCGCGCGCGGCAGTGGCCGTTGGGGTGGCGGGATTATTCATGGAAACCCACCCAGACCCGGATAACGCGCCGTCTGACGGTCCTTGCATGGTTCCCCTGCATCACATGGAAGGACTGCTTACGCAATTGCAAGCGCTTGATCGTGTAATCAAGCCATGAGCTGGCCGCAACAGCTCAGCTTTGCCGTTCTTATTCCGTGCTATAACGAAGCACAGACCATCGCCGCCGTGATCGCCGATTTTCGCCAAGCGCTTCCTGCCGCGCAGATTTATGTCTACGACAACAACTCCACCGACGACACCGTAGCCATCGCTCGCCGCGCCGGGGCCATTGTCCGCCATGAGCGTTGGCAGGGAAAAGGCAACGTGGTGCGCCGCATGTTCGCTGATATTGAAGCGCATATGTACGTTCTTGTAGACGGTGACGGAACCTATCCGGCGTCTGAAGTGCATGCACTCATTGAGCGCGCGCTTAGCGAGCAATTGGACATGGTCACGGGTGCGCGCGTCTCCACGGATTTGCTGGCATATCGCACCGGGCATCAATTCGGAAACCGCTTATTTAACCGCATAGTTGCATTGTTGTTCGGCATGGGCATGAAAGATATTTTTTCTGGCTATCGGGTGCTGTCGTGGCGTTTTGTGAAATCGTTCCCTGCTGAGAGCATGGGATTTGAAACAGAAACGGAAATGAGTGTGCACGCCCTGCATCTGCGGATTCCTCACGGCGAATTACCCGTTCCTTACGGCGTGCGGCCCGAAGGTTCCACCAGTAAATTGCATACCTACCGCGACGGCACACGCATTCTGTGGACCATTTTCATGCTACTCAAAGAAATCCGCCCGTTGTTATTTTTTGGCGTATTGTCATTGCTGCTGGCGATATTGTCGCTGGCGCTGGGTTATCCGTTGGTCACCGAATATATGCGCACCGGCCTCGTACCCCGTTTCCCCACCGCCATACTTGCCACCGGCATCATGATGATCGCGGTGATGTGCATGACAGCGGGTATTATCCTGGACAGCGTGGGCCGCATGCGATGGGACGCCAAGCGCTTAGCATATTTGCGGTTTCCTGCGCCGGGTTATAATTAACCATGAAATACCCATTACCCACTCTTTCCGCCCGGGTGTGGAGGGTGTGTTTGGTTGGCGCGCTTTTAGGTCTGTGCCTTATAGAAGCGGCGCTACTTATGCGTGGGTGGTCTACGGGGCAGGGAACCTATGGGTATAATGACGCTGATCCCTGGATTCGCCTTACGCTCGTGCAGCAATTGCATGACAGCGGCGCATGGTACGACCACCAGCTTACCCGCCTGACACCGCCATACGGGATACGCAATCACTGGACGCGGCCCTTGGATGTGGTGTTGCTGGCCGGGGCGTATGCACTCACACCCTGGTATGATTTTAAGGATGCATTGCTGGTGTGGTCGGGGTGGTTTAATGCGTTTTTATTATGGGGTCTTGCCCTGGGGGTGCTCGCCATTGGGCGGCAGATGGGCCTAAGCGTGCTGGGATTAATGGTATTGGCGCTTGGGGTTATGATGGACCCGCTGATTGTCGCCGTATTCCATCCCGGGCGCGCAGATCACCATAGCCTGCTTGCCATGCTGTTTGTCTTTTTTGTGGCAAGCACCATTAGCATGCGCCGTTACCGCAGCCTGGTAAGCGGCGTACTGGCAGGTGTTGGCATATGGGTGTCTCCTGAATTTTGTGTTCCTGTTGTGGCCGTATTGCTCTATCCCGCATGGCGTTGGGTGCAGGGAGATAAAAGCGTCATCAGAACGCTTCGGCATACGTTGAATTGGGTATTCATCACCCTTGCCGTAAGCCTGTGCATTGAGCGCCGCGTAATCGAGTGGTTCATTCCCCGCTATGACAGCATTTCGCTGGTGTATGTCATTCTGTGGGGATGCGCCGCATTGCTTGCCGGATGTGCGGAAATCAATCAGGCATGGCTTTCTACCCGGGTGCGCCGCCTGGCCTATGGCGCATGCGGGGCAGGGCTTATCACTGCATTGATGAAATGGCGTTTCCCGCTTTTCTGGCAAGGGCCGATAGCGGATGCCGACCCCGGCGTGATGGACTATTTCAGCCGTACGATTATCGAATTGCAACCGGCGTGGATGATAACGAATCCGCAAGTAACCGGCATTTTCCTGATAATGCCCCTTATGGCGCTGGTGATATATGCATGGACAATAATGCAGTGGAATGAACCTGAAAACGAGCAGATCCATCGTGCAAGGCAGCTCTTTATTGTTGTGCTGGTGATGACCCTCTGCATGGTATTTCAGCGCCGCTGGAATTATTATGTCATTCCACTCAGCTGGGTTCCCGTTGCGGGTTTTGCCCTGCACTGCAGCGCCTGCTTGCGCCGCGCCTTCAAAGATACGCCGGTTATTTCTACGGTTATTATCCTGGTGACGCTTGCGCTTCCGGTACTTCCTTTGCTTTTGCCCGCAGCCGCGCGCCTGCCTCACGCTGTTGCCGCCGAATCCTGCCATGCGTCTGAGGCGCAGCTTATTCAGTCCGGTACGTTGATGCGCATATTGGGCAACCGGCCCCATACCATCCTCACCGATGCCAATACCGCGCCGCAAATTCTCTATTGGACGCTGTATAGTACGGTTGCTTCCAACTACCATAATGACGGCAAGGGACTGCAATTGCTCAGCCAGTTTTATTATGCACCGGATGCGGAATCAGCCCACGATGCTATCCAGAAGGCACATGCCAATGCTGTGCTGATCTGCGACAATGAAGACGCCGAACCTTTTTCCCAGGATACGAAACCTGCGCTGTTTACCGAAGCGCTTCGTGACATGCCCACCCCGGATTGGTTACATTCAGTAACAATTCCCGAAGCAGATATGCATGTAAAGCTGTTTGTGGTGGATTAATGTTCTTTGCCTTTTCGGTGAGGCGTTTTAGATGGCTCTAGGTTGGCGGCAGTGACCTTTGTATAAGGCTTCCCCAAACGAAATTTCGAGGCTTCATTTCTGATATAGTTTATATCGTCGTGACTAAATGTGAAATCAGTATCCAATGCATCTGGAGTAGTGAACGTTTCTAATTTCTGACGGAAATCATGGGATGGCAAATTATTGGTGTCAGTAAGTAAAATCTCTGTGTTTGTTTTTAGTAATATTGCTTTGGCTATTGCATCAAAATGGTCATCCACAGTAATTGCAAATGCACCATCATAATCCATATTTCCTTGGGGGGGCCGAATGGTATTATTTTTTGAGTGATAAGAGACAGGCATAATTTCTAATTTGTCTATTTCATGAGTGCAATGAGGAAGGATTTTCTTAAGAAATTTTCGTGCATCTTGAGCATTTATTTCATTGTACATAGTACCTATATTCATAAAGATACGAGTGCCTTCTATCATGATGCCGTTAACTATAGTCGATGAAAACATTTCTTCTTTTTTTTCCTGAGCCCGGATCGCATCTGCTACTAATGTTGCTCGACGATGGTATAATTGATCTTCTGTAGCAATGCTTTTATCTATAGCATTAATGCCAGATTCTGCTTGGGTTATCTCCTCGCGAAGCTCGGTTTTTTGTTTGTTTGCATCTTCAATAGAACGTGCTTTTGCCATATAAGCTCCTCTGATTAATTAATTTGTTGCCAAGCGTGATGCCAATGCTCACCCACAGCGCTGCGCTCCGGTTCGCGAAAACGCTCTATTCGCGGCAGCAGATATGCATGTAAGGCTGTTGCTGGCGGATTAATGTTCTTTGCCTTTTCGGTGAGTAGGGGCGGGTGGTGTTAATGTGCTGGAAGTGACAGCTTCATTAGGTTTCTCACCGCAACGAAAAAACAAAGCTTTATCTTTGACGTACTGAATCTCTTCAGCAGTAAATTCTAGCCCAGTTTTAAAAGAATTAAGTTCGAATTTATCCGATGTCGCACAAAAATAAGAAAAATCATTTTTATTAGTTTTATTAAGTAATTCTTGCGTATTTTTTTTAAGTAATGCGGCTTTGGCTACTGCATCAAAAGCATCATCAGCAGTAATCGCAAATGCATTGTCAAAATCACTATGACTTTCTGGAATCATAAGAGTATTCGGTCCCTTTTTTTTAGAAACCGGTGTAATTTTTAATGCATCTATGTCGCTACAATCAGGAAGCGCTTCTTTAAGCAACTGCCGTGCATTGTCAGCGCTAATGTGGCGTGATATACCTCCCTGTTGTAGGTTTATTTTGGTGTATAATAAATCCCCTTCTATATAGATGTCTGGGGATTTGTTTGATGCATAGTATTGTTTATGACAGTATTGTTCTGCGATAAGCTCCGCCACTGCTTTTACTCTATTATAGTACAGACGATCTTCTTGATCGATTTCTTCTTTTATCTTGTTAATCTTCAATTTTTCCTCGGCTATCTCTTGAGAAAGATCGTCTATAATTGCATTATGCTCGTTTGCGGCTTTTGCAGCCTTTTCAAGATAAGGTTTTTTTGCCATATAAGTCCCTGATTAATTAATTTGTTGCCAAATTAATTAACAATTTGCTTTAAAAAAGCAAATGTTTTTTTAATAGCGTAAATTCAGGCGCTAAGCCGTTTCCGTTTGTTCATGGTGAGCGCGATACCGATGCAAAAACACCCGTAGGCTCTGTTCCAGCCGTTCACGTACTTTCAGGGCCACGCGGTCGGTGATGCCTGCCATGTCGGCGCAATCGGTTAATGCTTCGCGGGCTACGCGGGCCAGGGTGATCATGGGGGAGGGGCCGGCCACCGGGTAGAGCGCGTCCTGATTGCGCGGATCATGGCGATAGTGCTGGTGAAACTGGCGGGGGCCACGGTATTCATCCAGCGCCAGCGACACCTGCATGGCGATATTTTTGAGTTTGCGGTTCCAATATAAAAAATCGACATCATGGAAGGCATGGCCTTTATTCATATCGATCACCGAATATACCGCGTCTTCCAGTGCCATCACCGCCTGCTCCAATCGGCGTACATCCGCCGAAATCGGGAGGGAAGCTGTAAAAGTCGGTTGCTTTTGGCGTGCTTTCGTGCGAACAGAGGATGTCATTTTCGCCTCCTTAAACATTAATGGGTGAACCACTTATGTTTCTTTATTCTACGCCCCTTATGAATCGGAAATCAAGCATATTGCTACTGGCTGTCGCAGCGGTTGGGTTTGCGCCCCATATGGCATCGGCGGCCCGCATCACTAACCTGGCACCGCAATCGCATGATTTCCATCTTTCCATTGCCGGACAAGAGCAAACCGTGACCATTCCTGCCAATGGCACATGGGAATCCCGGCTATATCCCATTTATGCGCTGATCGGCGACCATCGCATGAAGCTTGATGGCAGCACTGACTATGCGTTCTGGCCCGATGGCACACTAATGCCGCAACGCCGCACTCCGCCCGATGGCGGCCCACGAGGAGGCTGAACATGACCGCCATTATTTCCATTCATGGCCGCGAAATTTTAGACAGTCGTGGCAATCCCACCGTTGAAGTCGATGTAGAGTTGGAAGACGGCGCATGTGGCCGCGCCGCCGTGCCTTCGGGCGCATCCACCGGCTCTATGGAAGCCCTGGAGCTGCGTGACGGTGATAAAAAACGCTACCTCGGCAAGGGTGTGCGCAAAGCGGTGCATAATGTAAACGGCGAAATTGCTGACGCCTTATTGGGGCTGGATGCCGCGGAGCAACGTAAAATAGACCTCGCGCTTATCGCTCTGGACGGTACTGATAATAAATCCCGTCTTGGTGCCAACGCCCTGCTGGGTGTTTCTATGGCCGTTGCCCACGCAGCGGCGCAGAGTGCTGGTCTGCCATTGTTCCGCTACATTGGCGGCGCGGCAGCGCATGTGCTGCCCGTGCCGATGATGAACATCATCAACGGCGGCGCGCATGCTGACAATCCGCTGGATATTCAGGAATGCATGATCATGCCGCTGGCCGCAGGAAACATGAGCGAAGCGGTGCGCATGGGCGCAGAAGTATTTCATGCATTAAAGAAGCGCCTGCACGATGCGGGCCTCTCTACGGCTGTGGGCGACGAAGGCGGTTTCGCGCCGAACGTGGCTGATACTGACGCGGCGCTTGCCCTTATCATGAAGGCCATTGAAGACGCTGGCTACAAACCGGGCGAAGAAATTGCCTTGGCGCTGGATGTGGCGGCCAGTGAGTTCTACCATGATAAAAAATACGTACTCGCAGGCGCTGGTCAGACCTTAAGCGCTGATGCCTTGATTACCTATTACGAAACCCTGGTGTCGCGTTACCCCATCCTCTCCATTGAAGACCCGATGGCTGAAGGTGACCATGCAGGTTGGAGCGCCATCACGCAGGCGCTCGGTCAAAAAGTGCAGCTGGTGGGTGATGATCTGTTTGTCACTAACCCGGCGATCCTGCGCAAAGGGATTCAAGACGGGTTAGCCAACGCGCTGCTGGTCAAAGTAAATCAGATCGGCACGCTTACCGAGACATTAGAAGCCGTGGAAATGGCCCACCGTGCTGGTTACCGCGCCATTCTGTCGCATCGTTCGGGTGAGACGGAGGATTCAACGATTGCACACCTGGCGGTGGCGACCAATTGCGGGCAAATCAAAACCGGTTCGCTGTCGCGTTCCGACCGCACGGCAAAATACAACGAATTGCTGCGTATCGAGGAAATACTCGGGCGGCAAGCGGTGTATGCAGGGCGTGGAGCGCTGTAATTGGCATGCCTCCCGGCCTGCACCGGGGATGCCCTTCTACATATGAATCACTTTGCCGTACGCCGCCAGCGTGCTCTCATGCATCATTTCTGAGAGGGTGGGGTGTGGGAAGATGGTGTGCATCAGTTCGCCTTCGGTCAGTTCCCCGGCCTTGGCGATGGCAAAGCCCTGAATCAGTTCGGTGACTTCCGCGCCGATCATATGTGCGCCCAGTAACTCGCCGGTTTTTGCGTCAAAAATGGTTTTAACCAGCCCTTCCGGTTCGCCCAGCGCAATGGCTTTGCCGTTGCCTATAAACTGGAAGCGGCCTACCTTCACGTCACGGCCTTTTTCTTTGGCGGCTTTTTCGGTCAGTCCTAAGCTTGCGACTTGTGGGTGGCAGTAGGTGCAGCCGGGAATATTCTCTTTCTTCATCGGGTGCAGGCCCTTAATGCCAGCGATTTTTTCGACGCATAGCACACCTTCATGGCTCGCCTTGTGCGCCAACCACGGTGCGCCCGCCAAATCACCAATGGCGTAGACGCCCGGCTCGCCGGTTGCGCCCCAGGGGTCTGTTACCACATGGGTTTTTTCCACTTTTACCTTAGTATTCTCCAAACCCAGATTTTCGGTGTTGCCGACAATGCCCACGGCGAGGATCACGCGCTCAACCATGATGTCGGTGGATTTTCCGCCTTGCTCGATAGTGGCCGTTACCTCGTTCTTGCCTTTTTTCAAGGCTTTCACATTTGCACCGGTCAGGATTTTCATGCCTTGTTTTTCAAAAGCTTTATGCGCCAGTTTGGAAATTTCCTCGTCTTCTACCGGCAGAATACGGTCCATGACCTCGACTACCGTGACTTCTGCACCGAGCGTGCGGTAAAAACTTGCAAATTCAATGCCGATAGCGCCGCTACCCACCACCAGCAGCGATTTAGGCATCACATCCGGCACCATGGCTTCGCGATAGGTCCAGACCAATTTGCCATCGGCTTCCAGGCCGGGCAGGGTACGGGCGCGGGCGCCGGTGGCGAGGATGATGTGTTTGGCTGTGATGGTTTCGGTGGTTTTGCCGTCTTTCTCCACCGTGACTTTGCCTTTGCCTGCAAGTTTAGCGTGGCCGTCAAACACAGTGACTTTGTTCTTCTTCATCAGCCCGGAAACGCCTTTGGAAAGTTGGCCGGAAACCCCGCGCGAACGTTCAACTATTGCCTTAAGATCGAACGATAAGCCTTCAATTTTTAAGCCAAATTCTTTTGCGCGATGCGCAAGGTCAAAGACCTCGGAACTGCGCAGCAAGGCTTTGGTAGGAATGCAGCCCCAATTCAAGCAAATACCGCCCATGGCGTCACGTTCCACTACGGCGGTTTTCATGCCGAGTTGAGCCGCGCGAATCGCTGCGACATAACCGCCAGGCCC